>JBIPMY010000454.1:0-4846 GCA_044376335.1 Bryobacter sp. | reverse complement strand
ACCCGGCTACACACGAGGTCGTTAGAAGCTGAATCTCAGGCTGAGCTGGATACGGCGATTGGCTGAGGAGCCACCGCCGCCGCCAGGGCCAAAGCCGCCACCAGTGGTGTTAGAGGTACCAAAGAGAGGCGAGGTCATTGTGCCAACAGGTGCGCCAAGGTTGACGTTGTTGGTGGCATTCTGAGCCTGGACACTGAGGGTGAGATTGTACTTCTGATTCTGACTGCCAAAGATACCGGGAGGTGGGCCGCCACGACCGCCACCCATACCGCCCATCATGCCGCCCATGGGAGGACCACCACCGCCACCGCGCGAACCGCCGCCGCCGCCCATAGAACCCTGACGCATCATCATGCCCATGGGATCCTGTTCAGCGCCTTTGGGTTCTCCACCAAAGCCCCAGGTGCGGCTCATGCGGAGGTTGAGTGAGAAGTTGCCAGGAGCCTGACCGGAATTGCGAGCCAGGAGTTCCTGGCCAGGCTTCGGGTTGGGGTCGAGATAACGGCCATCGTAGAAGATGATGCCGGGGCCAGGGCCGGTAGCAATTCCGGGCCGATGGATGTTGAGCTGGTTGTCACCGTAGAGATCGCGACCGGTAACAATGTTGAACGGGCCGCCAGTGGCAAAGATCATGAAGGGGCTCAGGCTGATCTTCAGTGGCAAAGTGATAGATCCACCGCCGAATACGCGATGACGGGTATCGAAGCGATTGCGGCCCCATTCCCCATCCACGTTGTAGGTGTCGTTCGGGAAGGTGTTGGCTCCGTCCGTATTGCCCTTTGCAAAACCCAGCGTGTAGAAACCGAAGAGGGTGAGCTTGGGATTGATACGGGCGCTCGAGTTGATCACCAACTGGCTCTGTTTGAAGCGGCCGGTGGATTCATAAAGGAAGAGGTTACCGGCTGAGGCACCGTAAGGGTAAACAGCTGTGTTGGGCGTTGCCTGGTTGAAGGTACCCGGCAGCGGGGTATTGATGTTGCGGCTGCGAAGCTGATTGATACCGATGGTGCGATTGAAGTTTACACCGAGGGTGATGTTGCGCGGCAAGCTTCGTTCGAGACCAGCATTCATCTGGAAGAGATAAGGATTCTCGAGAGTCTGATCTACGATACGCGTAGTGCCAGCGCGGGAGTTGCTCTGGATCTGGCTGATCGGAGGAATGGCGGGATAGAAGCTGGGGAAGGCCACGAAATACTGCTGCTGCACCACACCGTTGAGACGGCGGGCATCGAGAGTGAGGTCTTCACCGAAACGGTCATAGAAAAGACCAGCACCAGCGCGCAGGACGGTCTTGGGAGGACGGCCGCCCTGTGACTTGCCTACGCCATAAGCCAAGCCGAGGCGCGGGGCGAAGTTGTACTTGTTCTTGATGTTGGACTGGGTCTCAAAGCGGATGCCGCTCGAGAGACTGAAGTTGGGCTTGACGCGCCATTCGTCCTGGAGGAAGAGACCGGCGTCGATCTGGTTGACGCTTTGCAGGGGAATACCGGCAGAGAGCGAGAACTGCTGGGCACCGCCGCCCTGGGCACGAATCTGGTCTAGTGTCAGGCCCGAGGCGAGGCCACGCTGGGTGATTGCATAGGCGTTTAGAGACTGAAAGGTGAAGCTGCCGTTGTAGCCGCTGGTGTTCTGATCAGACTGCTGAACACCACGGAGACGGCCACCGAACTTGAGCAAGTGACGGCCCTGAGTGTAGGAGCTGATGTTGGAGTATTCGTAACGCTTTTCGTTGCTGAAGTTGTTGCTGATCGGAGCGCCGCCACCGTTGAAGGCGTCGAGTACGTTGATAGACGGAGTGTTTGAATTGCCGGTTGTGTCAAAGCGGCTGCCTACGAACTGGAAGCGGTCTTCGTTGATCAGCTTGGAGGTGGCAATCCAGGTGTGGGTCAATTGAACCTGGTTGGTTTTGTTTTCAGTGTCGATGGCACGCTCGGGGAGTGTGAAGGCTGTGATTCCACCGTTGGCACTGGTGTTGCGCTGGAAGGTGTAGCGAGTGGTGAGAGTGTGCTTGGCGCTGAGCTGGAAGTCGGCGCGAGGCGAGATGGTGAGGAAGCGCGTTGGGTTGCCGATATTCTGAACCAGCGAAACCGGGTTGAATGCCGAATCGATGGTGCGGGCGTTAATCAGGCTCGCTTCGTCGTTGATGCGGGTATCAATATCAAGAGCAAAGCTGGACTTCTTTGAAAGAGGGCCACTGATGCTGCCGCTGATTGCGTTCTGGTAAGCGTCAGGGCGGGTGGCAGCAAAGTTGTTTCTGGAATTCAGAATGTTGTTGCCGGCGTTGTAGAAGAACTGTCCGCGGAATTTGTCTGAGCCGGGCTTGGTGAAAATTTCGATGCGGCCAAAACCGATGCGATCGTATTCGGCAGAGAAGGGATTGGAGTTGAGACGGATTTCACGAATGGAAGCTTTAGGAGGGAGACGTCCGCCGGAGAAGCCATCGATGAAGAGCTGTGCGCCGTTGGGGCCGGCGGCGGGGCCGGCGAGGGCGTTGAGCTCATTCTGGAGGTCGTCGGGGTTGTCGCTGAGCATGGCGAGGTCTTCGCCCTTGAGCACAAGCGCACCTACGTTGCTGGAGGGATCCACATCGATGGAGATGGTATCGGTAACCGTGATCTCCTGCTTTGAGGCTTCGATGTTGAGCTTGGCTGCGATGCTGACTTGTTTGCCTGAGGCGATTTCAAAATTAGTTTGCTCGAAAAGGCTGAAGCCGGCCGAGGAAACACGGATCGTGTATTGCCCACCAGGGATGCCAGCGATCGTGAATTTGCCATCGGCGTCTGCGGAAGAAACCTTGACGAATCCACCAGCACCGGACAGGGTGACAGAGGCGCCAGGGATGGCTGCACCGGAGGGGTCTGTTACGACACCCTTAAGGACAGAGCCAGTGGGAGTTTGGGCAAAGGCCATTATCGCCGAAGCGACAAGGCTGAAAAAAAAGCACAGTAATCGACTGTGGGAGGTCATGGTTGCTCCTAAAGCAAGAATGCGAATTGTAAAAGTCAATGGTTAGAGAAGAGGGAGCTTACTGGGCTCCGCCGCCACCGCCGCCGCCCATCATGCCGGCGCCGCCGTCCAGATTCCAGGTACCGAGCTGCGAGGCGCGGGAGCCGTTCGCCGGGGTAGCCAGGATTGGCTCAACACCGGCAAGGATGGTAATGGCAACCACCTTGTTTGGTTCTTTGGTTTTGCTGACCGAGAGAATCAGCGGATCGTCTTTTTTGAGTTCAGAGATCTGAATTGCAGGCGAGCGGTCAATCGCCATACCCATCATGTCGCCACCGGGACGCCGCATGCCGCCGGGCATTCCACCGCCCATACCTGCGGGAGGGCCACCAGCCGGACGACCGCCGGGAGCTGCTGCTCCAGCCGCTGGGGGAGCGCCTGCGCCCTGCTGCGGACGCATACCCATCCCTGCGGGAGGTCCGCCTGCGCCGGGAGCACCGCCAGGACGCGCACCACCCATGCCAGCAAAGCCGCCGTTGATGGACATCGCCATCATGGTTGCTGCCATCTCAGCGAGCTTCTTGACGTTGGTGTCTTTGCCCACTTTGACGGAAACGGGCTTTTTGGTGTCGAGGTCGATCACTTCAATCACGCCGTTGGCCACATCGACGCTCTTTACAGTTACAGCCATGTTGCGGAAGGCCCCGCTGACAAGCTGGTCTGCTGTGTAAGCCAAGCCGTCTTCGGATTTGGTGCCAAGGGCGCGCACCTGATCATTGACCTCAATATCGTTGATGGAACTGTTGATTGCATCGGCAAACTTGATGCTGCCTTCGGCGTAGCGCTTGACGGAAGCTTTTTCGTTGAGGCTCACCTTAACGGGTTTGACACCGTCGGCTCCGCGCGAATTGATCGTGATGATCTTCGCATCTTTGTCCACAGCGGTAACGATTCCGGTAACACCTTTGGTCGCCCAGAGCATTTGTTCCTGCTGCTGCTTTTTGGCGATGTCGGTCTTGCTCATCAAAACAACGAGCGTGGCGTTCATGGTTCCGTCAGCCACAGGGCCGCGGGCAAGGACACGATCTCCAGCGGTAACCGCGCTTAGCTCAGCAGGTTTGGCATTTTGAAGACTGGTTTCCCCTGGGGGGATTTGCGAGACCTTCGCTGTGTCCGCCACCTTGACCTTGGTTTCGGTGCCGTCGTCGGATTTGATCGATAGAGTTCTGGTAGCCGCATCAGCGGCAACCACGGTTCCAACTACGGGTTTCGGAGCCTGAGCCAGAAGGCTGAAGCTGCACACGGCGAGTATTGCAATTTTAAGCATCAACAAATATTTTCCCATCTTCAAATAGCCTGACGAATTAAAAGACGAAGAAGTTAGAGGGAAGATCCAAAAAGACATGTAAAGAATTGTGAACAATTCCCCACAGTGTGAAAAGAGGAGTAATCCCGTATACTGGTAATGGTTGAAGATCAGCGTTCCCGTAAGCAAAGGCATAGAGTCCTTTTTTGGCACTCGAGACGAGAACATTCGTCTCCTTGAGCGCAATCTCGGCGTTCGCACTTTCCTACGTCATGACAATCTGGAGATCGATGGGGACGAGCGTTCAGTAGAACGAGCTCGACTCATTCTTGAGGATTATCTGGGCTTGCAGAAGGAAGGTCACGTTCTATCCAACTCAGATCTGAACAACTTTCTTCGCGTTGTTACGGTTGAGGATCAAACTTCTTTACGGAATCTTTACTTAAGTGGCCGCCAGCGGAGCTTTGGCAAAAAGATCCTCGCCCCCAAGACGGTAAATCAGCGCCGTTACGTGGAAGCAATCGAGAAACACGATCTCACTTTCGGGATCGGGCCAGCGGGAACGGGCAAAACTTATCTCGCAGTTGCGATGGC
>JBIPMY010000453.1:0-4862 GCA_044376335.1 Bryobacter sp. | reverse complement strand
AAGATCAACTGGAAGATTTCGGAATCGCTCAGGTGCACCGTATCTCCGATGAGCCCCCGCTCACGAGCCTTGGCAAGAATCCTGTCCTTATTCAAGCCCCGGCCATCATCGACAATTTCAATCTGAATGTGATCGGCCTGGCGGTAAGCCTTCAGTTGCACACGCCCGGACTGCGGTTTGCCAGCCTTGACCCGGTCTGCCGGAGCTTCGATGCCATGATCGATTGAGTTCCGCACCATGTGCATGATCGGGTCGGTCAGTTCTTCGATAATCGTCTTGTCGAGTTGGGTATCTTCTCCTACCAGCTCGACATCTGCCATCTTCCCGGCTTTGCGCGAGGTATCACGCACCAACCGGTTTACCCGCTGAAACAATGTGCCAACCGGAATCAACCGCGTGGCCATCGCAACCTTCTGAACCTCTTCGGTCACCCGGCGTAACTGATTGAGATTTCTCTGTAACCTTGTGTTCTTGGTACCACTCAAATCCGGGTCCAGACGCACCATCGATTCGGCAATCACCATTTCGCCCACCATGTCCAGGAGGTAGTCGAGTTTTGCAGTGTCGACTCGAATGGCATGCGTGTCGGTTGTAACTGTCTTCTTCGACTTTGATTCCTGACCCGCAGCGCTCGGGGCAACCGTAGTTTCCTCAGAAACACTGGCAACAAGTTCTGGCTTCCGGACCTCTTCCACCTTGACGGGTGTCTCGACTTCTTTCGCCACCTCGACAACCTTTATCTCTTCAGGAGTCGAGGCCGTGTGATCCCCGCTGATCACTTTTCTCACCCGGTCCAGCAAAGACCAGGGGTCTTGCTCTTCGCCCGGATCCTGTCCGTGAAGCTGTGCCTCAATCCGCAAAATCTCCTTGCCCACAAAATCCGCACTCTCCAGAGTCAGATCCACCAGATTCGGGCTCAGCACCAACTGCCCTGTTCGCGCTAGGTCTAAAATCGTCTCCACTTCATGTGATACAGCCTGAATGTGAGCGAATTCGAGAAAGCCAGCCAGCCCTTTGATCGTGTGAAAGCTCCGAAATACTGCATTGAGCGTCTCAGGATTGGTTGGCTCTTTTTCAAGCACCAGCAGCCCGGACTCCACAGTTTGCAAATGCTCACGCGATTCCAGGATGAAATCTCCAACCAATTCCGGATCCTGATTGAGTGCACTTGAGGTCACCTGTGCCGGGGTTGCCGTCCGCACCACCGCAACTTCACCATTCTTGGCAAATTCCGACAAAATCTGCCGCAAGCGGTCCAGGCCCTGCTCTACCTGAGCCCGGCTCGATTCATCTTCCCACTGGTTTTGCTCCGAAACGTTTTCCTTTGCCACGCCGTGCAACTCCACAACCAGTTTCATTGCCTCGGCTGGAATCGATATGCTGCTCAACAGCGCAAGCGTTGCAACTGTTTCGGCATTCTCGCCCAACATGATTTGCGTGGCTGCACGCTCCAGTAGTGCTTCTACTTCTGTCGAATTCATTCCAGATTCTTCTTTCCCCATGCGTGTGGTACCCGGCTGCAGCTTCTCTCAAACAACTTCTTCTAATTCAACAACTTGCCCAAGTCGTTCAGGTCCTGATGAGTCATCACGTGATCAATGTCGAGCAGGATCTTTACCTTCCCCTTCACTTTGGCCATGCCCAGCAAGCCTGTGGTGGCAACCTCACCACCAAAATCCGGCGTATCTTCAATGTCAGCTACGGCCAGATTCAGCACCTCACTCACCCCGTCTACCACCGCGCCAATCATCATCGGCCCGGATTCCCCTTCAACTTCGGTCACAATGATGCAAGTCCGTTGGGTATAGGTCACCTCAGGCATCCCAAACTTCAGCCGCAAATCGACAACAGGGATTACCTTTCCGCGCAGGTTGATTACCCCTTTGGTGTGAAGTGGAGTGTGCGGCACTGCGGTGATCTCCTGAATGCCCATGATTTCTCTCACCTTGAGAACCTGAATCCCAAATTCTTCAGGGCCAAGGTGAAATGCCAGATACTTGCCCGCCCGCTCTTCTTTTGTTCTTGTAGGGATAGCCAAAACTGCCGTAGACATAGTGAAATTCCTTTTCCTCTCCTGCTCAAGTTCGAGTGTGGATCTTCCCGGATCCTACCGGGTAATTCAAACGCCGCCCATCAGCGCGCGATCTTCTCCTTTGCCTTATCGAATTGGCCGCAGAAAGTCTTAGAGGAGTCTTGGGTTCCTTTGGAAACTACGGTGGGAAATGAAAAAAGCGACCCTTTTCAGGGTCGCTTTTGATTTTTGGTGCGGAGGACAGGACTTGAACCTGCACGGTGTTACCCGCTAGCACCTCAAGCTAGTGCGTCTGCCAATTCCGCCACCTCCGCAGGTGACAACCTTAAGTTTACTACGATGGCCTGAGGTGAGCCATCAACTTTCGGCCTTATTTCTTTTCTGGAGTTGCTGCCGGAGCAGGGGGCGTTACAGTATTCCCCTTGGAGTCGACAGGAATTTCTTTACCAATCTTCACAGGAATTGGTTTACCGTCAGCTCCCTTGGCGCCATCCTTGGGAATTTCAACTTCAAACTTCTTCTTGACATTGCCCTGTTCGTCTACCAATTCCACAGCAGGCTGTTGCGATGGGGCCTTCTTTTCAACTTGCGCAGGAGGTGCAGGCAGGTTGGTGCGCTCAAGCACCGTACCACCCGCTGTGCCAGTCCCGCCTCGAGTCGCCAGGACAGCCAGTGTCAGGCTGGTAACCATAAACAACCCGGCCGATACCGTCGTTACCTTCGACAAAACTGTCGCTGCCGTACGCGGACCAAAGGTCGTTTGCGACCCCATACCGCCAAAGGCACCGGCAAGATCGGCTGCCTTGCCGCTCTGCAGCAGCACAACACCGATCAAAATCAGACAAGCAATCACGTGAAGAATAGTAACGAGGATGACCATAAAAATACTCCCCAAGGACATCGCCTTCGGGCACTTTTCTGAGTATACGACATTTCCGCCAGCTTTTTCTCATCAACCATCCTTAGCCCCGCTGGTCCCGTTTACACTATAAGTTTCAAACCTCAATATTCCTTTGAAGGAGCTTTCATGGCAAAAAGGCGAATCGGTATCTTGACTGGCGGCGGCGATGTCCCCGGCCTCAATTCCGTAATCAAGAGTGTGACCTACCGCGGTGCTGAACTCGGTATCGATGTGGTTGGCATCCGGCGTGGTTGGGAGGGTCTTACCCACCTGAACCTCGAAGATCCGGCCAGCCGCAGCCGCTATGTCCTCGATCTCAACCGCGAGAACACCCGCACGATCGACCGCACCGGCGGCACCTTCCTGCACTCTAGCCGCACCAATCCCTCCAAGATGAAGAAGCTGCCCGACTTCCTGGCCGGCGCCACCTTCCCCACCAAAGAAGTAACCAAAGACGGCATCACCAACACCGCCTACGACATGAGCCCGCAGGTTTTGAAGAACCTCGAAGCTCTGGGCCTGGAATATCTGGTAGCCATCGGTGGTGATGACACCCTCAGCTACGCCGCCACCCTCGACAAGCTCGGCTTCAAAGTCGTCGCCATCCCGAAAACGATGGACAACGACGTACGCAATACCGAATACTGCATCGGCTTCTCAACCGCCATCAGCCGCGCCATGGAAGCCGTCCAGCGCCAGCGCACCACCGTTGGCTCCCACGAGCGCATCGGCATCTTCCGCATCTTCGGTCGCGACGCCGGCTACACCGCCCTCTATACCGCCTACGTCACCAGCGTCCGCTGCGGCATCCCCGAGTACAAGTTTGACCTCGACAAGATGGTGCAACTCCTCATGGATGACAAGCGCAAGAACCCCAGCAATTACTCGCTGGTCATTCTCTCTGAAGGCGCCGAATGGCAGGGCTATCAGGTGGTCAGCTACGGCGAAGCCGACGCCTATGGTCACCGCAAAAAGCTCAATGTGGGCGAAGTCTTCGCCGACGAGCTCAAAAAGCGCTTCAAGGAAGAAACCATCGTCAGCGACCTCACCTATGACCTCCGCTCAGGCGCGCCAGACTTTGTCGACAAGATGGTGGCAACCACCTTTGGCAACATGGCACTCGACACAATCGTCGCCAACAAGAGCGGCCTCATGACCGCAATCGTCAACGGTTGCTACGTGATGAGCCCGATCCCGGATCCCAAGCTCGGGCCCCGCAAGGTAGAACTCGGCAGCATGTACAATACCGAGCGCTATCGTCCGAACTACGCCGAAAAGCTGGGCCTGCCCATCTTCCTCACCCACGCTTAACTTTGTTTTCCTGGCTCCAGGATCGATTCCGGCGCGGGCAGCCCTCAAAGGCCGCCCGCGCCGTTGCTTTGTCTGAGATCCGGCAAAGCTTTGAAGAATCCGCAAGCGACGAAGAACACTTCCCTTCCACCATCGACCCACGCATCTATCACGTCCAAATGATCGCCCGCTTCTTTGGCGACATGAACGGCAAGCTTGCACTCGACGCCGGTTGCGGCAAAGGCCGCTTTGCCCGTGTTCTGGTAGATCAAAACCCAACCACCAAAATCGTCGCATTGGATCTTGCCCTCGCAATGCTGGCCCACGCGCAACCCCCGCTTGCCCCCGTCTGCGGCACCCTCACCCAATACCCCTTCAAAGACAATTCATTCGATTTCGTTTATGCCACCGAAAGCCTCGAGCACGCGGTCGACATCGATGCAGCGGTGGCCGAACTCACCCGCGTACTCAAGCCCGGCGGCAAGCTCGTCATCATCGACAAAAACGCCGAACACTGGGGCCGCTTCAAGACTCCGGCCTGGGAGCAGTGGTTTGAGCGAAAACAGATGGAGCGGCTGCTCGCGCGCCATTGCCGCGAAGTCTCAAGCGACTTTATCTCTTACTGGGAAGATGTCGAGC
>JBIPMY010000452.1:0-4867 GCA_044376335.1 Bryobacter sp. | reverse complement strand
CGGCCGCCCAATATTGGAAACATACTCCTTCTCAAAATCCACACCCAGCTTCTTGAAGATCGTAGCCATAAAGTCCGGCACCTCCACCGGCCGCTCCTTCACATACATCCCGTCCTTGTCCGACGCCCCCACAATCTGCCCCTTCGGCACACCAGCCCCGGCCACTACCAGCGAAAAACAATTCGGCCAATGGTCCCGTCCGTTATTCACATTGATCTCCGCCGTCCGCCCAAACTCACCCGTCACCAGCACCAGCGTTGTATCCAGCATCCCCCGCCTCCCCAGATCCAGCATCAAAGCCGCAAACGATCGGTCCAGCTCCGGCATAAACTCATTCGCATACGAAGGAAACAGCGTCGAGTGGTGATCCCACGCGTTATCCCCCTTACCCACACTCACAAATCGTACTCCAGCCTCAACCAGCCGCCGAGCCAGCAACGCCCCCTGTCCCATCGCGGTCCGCCCATACTCCTCGCGCAAAGCATCCGGCTCTTCCGAAATCTGAAACGCCTTCTTCGCCTTCGGCGACCGCATCAACTCAAACGCCGACTGGTAATAACTATCAAGCGTCTCAAACGTACCGGTCGCATCAATGTTCCGAATCTTCGCGTCCACCAGATTCAGCAAACTATGGCGGCCCTCCATCCGAGCCCAGTCCACCCCCATCGGCAAATCCATATCGCGCACCGAATACTTCGCCACATTTGGGTCCCCGGCTGAAAACGGATTGTACTTCGGCCCAAGAAACCCAGCCCGCGCATTATTCCCCCGCGGTTGCGGCACGATCACATAAGGTGGCAACTCATTCCGCGCCCCAAGCTCCTTATACAAAACGCTCCCCACACTCGGAGCCAGCAAAGTCGGCAACGCATCATGCCCACTCAACATCAGCGTCTGCGCCTCTCCATGAGCAGACTTCTTATGCGTCATCGATCGAATCAGCGTCACCTGATCCATCAGCTTCGCCGTCCTCGGCAAATGCTCAGAAATATGCAAGCCCGGAATCGAAGTCGGAATCGTCCCAAACGTCGACCGGTACTTCCGGTCTGTCTCGAGCTTCATGTCAAACGTATCGAGATGGCTCAACCCACCGGCCAGCCAAAGATGGATGATCGAAATATCCTTTCCCGTCACGGCCTTGGTCTGCGCACGCATCTGTTCCACCATGCCCCAGTCCAGAGCCCCAAACGCGCCAATCGAACCCATCCTTAAGAATCCACGTCTGTCAAACATATCTGCTCCTAGTGCTGGTACATGAACTCTTTAGAATTAAAGATCGCCCACAACAAATCCTCAAACGCCGCCTTGCGATCGCCCTTGCCAATCCGCTCAACAACTGCCTTCCGCTCCGCCTCCGACGGCTTCCTTACCAGCGAAGACAGATACACGTGCTCGATCAGCGCCTCATCCTGAAGCTCCCACGGCAGCTTCGCCTTCGACACCTTGGCCTGTATCGTTGACCCCGAAATCAGATGCATCGTCTGCGCCATATCCGGCTGCGAATCCCGCTCACACAGAATGTCCCGGCTCAGCCGTCCAAAGCTCGACAACATATACCCGCCACCACCACCAGACACTTGCATCGCCCGCGTCTCCGGTGGATAGCCGGCAAACTTCTCAGCCACACCCGCCACCTGGCTCATCGTATCCACCAGCATCTCCGCCATCAGCCGCCGCACCGGGAAGTGCGAAAAATTACGCAAGTCCCGCCGGTTGCTCTCATTCGGCTCTGCCGAAAGCTGATAAGTCCGGCTCTCCAGAATCAACTTCTCCAGCCGTCGCAAATCATACCCATGCCCCGCAAAATCAGCAGCCAGCGCATCGAGCAATGCCGGATGTGACGCCGGATTGGTCACCCTGAAGTCGTCCACTTCCTCCACAAACCCGCGCCCAAAATAATGCCGCCACACCCGGTTCACCATCGTCCGCGCAAAGTAAGGATTCTTCGGCGACACCATCCAGTCCACCAGCGCCTCACGAATATCCCCATCCTGCGTATCAGCAACCGTCGGCCCATCCAGCAACTTCGCCATCACCTTCTTCTTCGTCTTCGGATGCTCAACGCTACCTTCTTCTAGATACTGCGTAGCGTTCTCATCGTTCTCGTAAACCTCTTTGATCCCCACCCGCGCAAAGAACGCTGCAAACCCGTAGAAATCATCCTGCGTCCAACGCTCCCACGGATGGTTGTGACACTTCGCACACTCCATCCTCACCCCCAGAAACATCTGGCTGATATTGGTCGCATGGTCCGGCGCATTCGAATCAAAACTGATGTTGTAAAAACTCGTCGGCGAAAGCGGTACACCCTCCATTGACGACTGCGAAAAGCTATGCGCCCCCTGGCTCAAAACCAGCTCCCGCGTAATCCGGTCATAGGGCTTGTTCACCTGAAACGAATGCCGCAGATAGTCGTAAACAATCTTCGCGCCCTTGCTCCCGGCCTCCCGCGTCCCAGCCCGCGTCAGCTCAGCATACTTGAGCGCCCAAAGCTCGGCATGTTCCCGTGTCCCAAGTAGGCGGTCAATCAAGGCACTCCGCTTCTTTGGATCCGTCGAAGCCAGATACTTCCGCGTCTCCTCAACCGGTGGCAACAGTCCGGTCGTATCCAGATACACCCGCCGCAAAAACTCTTCTTCGCTAGCATCAGCCGAAGGCCGCAACCCCAGCCGCCGCAGCTTCTCAAACACCGGCCCATCCACCAGATTCTTGCTCGTAACGATTGGGTAATCCTTCGGCGTAGTCGTAGCCGCAATCAGAATCCGCGCCGCCACTGCCTGCCCCATCGTCCTCACCATTACGGCCGTCTCGCCCGTCTCAATCGCTTCCACTTCACCCTTGGCATTCACCCTCACCGTATCCGGATCATTCGCCGTATACTGCGCCAGATGCGTCACATCACGCACACTCCCGTCCGAGTACTTCGCAATCGCCACAAGCTGCTGCTTGGCTCCGCGTCCCACCAGCAGGCGCTCCTCTGGGTAAACACTCAATGAAGTGATACGAGGCGTAGCCCCCACGTCATAAGGCGCCCCCTGCGCAATCCAGTCCCGCAACACTCTGTACTGCAATGAATCCACCGCAAAGCGAAACCCGCCCCCATGCGGCGTCTCAGCCGTCGCCTTCTTCAGCAACAAACTCTGCCCCGCATCCTGCCCGTCAATCCGCTTCGCCTTCACATTGGTGACTGCTTCAAAATCCAGCTCCGGGTCATTCCCAAACAACGACAGCTTGAATCCCCTCTGCCCGCGAATCGATCCGTGGCAGCCCGAGCTCGCACACCCGCTCATCGTAAAGATCGGGCTCACATCATTGATAAAACTGATCCCCGGTTTCTTCACTGCCGGCTTCACCACAATCGGCACCGCCACTGCCTTCCCGCCGCACCGCAACCGCAACACTGGCGCCTGCACAGCCCGCGCGATATTCGCCCCGCCACAACTCGCCGTCACATCCCGCTCGTAGCCTTCGGCATCCTTCTCGGTCACCACAAACACCTGCGTCGCATCCTGCCCATGCAATTCAATCCGCGGTGGATAAACCGTAACAGCCGCCATCACAGGCAGCGTTGCCAACACAAACAAAGCCACTCTCACATGCCACCTCTTCGAATCTGAATCGGATGCGATCTCCCGATCACCACTCCGCCCACTCTACCTACCAGCACAAACTCACCCGGTGCCTTCTCTGCCGCCCGCACCACCACATCGGCCCGCGTATCCGCCACAGGCACCGGCTTGGCTTCCATCGACAACCCGCCCGCCGCCGCCTCCAGCGTCAACTCCATCGCATCCTTGCCGGCATCAAGCCGCGTCACAATCGCAGTAAACTTAGTCGTTCCCTTGGCATCAAGTCGCATCGTCTCGGGCACCGCCAGCACCACCCCGGGCGCATCCGCCACCGTCACTCGCAAAGCCTCTTCCTCTGCATCTCCGATATGTCGAATCCGGTTTCTAAAGTACCGTGTTGTTCCCTTACGCACCACCGTCTCTCCATCCATCACCCCGCGCCCCATAAACCGAACCTGCCCCAAAGCAAGCGGCGCATCACCCTCCACTCGGAAACTCACTTCCACATTGGTCCCGTCCAGATAATGCGTCTCTCCGCAAGTCCCGGTGTAAGGCGTATTCTTCGGCTCTGCCACAACAGGCTTCACCGTCACCCCGGCCGGCAGATTCTCGGCCCAAACTTCAACCGGCGCAGTCCAGCCCTCAAGCCGCCTCACCCTCACCAGCACCACATTATCCCGGCCCCGGTAAAGCGTATCGTCAGTTCCCACCACCTTCACCGAGAAATCCGGCTTTGCTTCCTTGATCGTCAACCGGTACAAAAAACTCGGGTCCCCCCGAAACTGCGCATCCCTAACCGCAGCCACATACCGTCCCGCCTTCGGCAGCCGAAACACCAGATGCGGATCGAGGTTCGCCGGCTCCTTGCCGGTATTGGTTGTCGGGTCATCCTGATATGCCAGCCGCTTGCCAGCCTCGTCATAGAGCACCACCATCGGGTCGGTCAGATACCCAAGCTGCATCCCCTCAACATCGAGCACCACCGTCTTTGCTTCCTCTACCCGAAACACAAAAAAGTCGGTCGCCTTCGCCCGGTCCAGCACTCCGTTGGCAACAACAGGCAGATCCACCGGCTTCGGGTCCCTGCGATTCCGAGCCGACCCGTCCGACACATCCACTTCCCTGTATTGCGACACCACAAAGGGCACCGGCATTGTCGCCCCGTCCACATGCAAGCGATGCTCGCCCAGTGCGAACCCCTTCGGCACTGCAATCCTAACCCGGGCTCGGGTCCCACTCGTCCGCAAAACCTCCCCCTCACTCCCCCCATCCCCCAGCCGCACCCGCTTCACCCCATC
>JBIPMY010000113.1:0-15429 GCA_044376335.1 Bryobacter sp. | reverse complement strand
CGAGGCCGAGACCCGTGCCTTTCTTGGCACCCTTGGTGGTGAAGAAGGGGTCGAAGATGCGATCGACATGTTCGGGGGAGATACCGGCACCCGTATCTGCTACCTCAACATGGACGAGTTCTCCATCGGACCAGGTGCGGACCGTGAGTACACCGCTGCGATTGGGCAGCGATTCCATCGCGTCACGAGCATTGAGAAAGAGATTGAGGAAGATCTGCTGGAGCTTGCCCTGGTTGCCTTTGATGGCGCCGAGAGATTCGTCGAGGTTAAAGGCTACAGTGACGCGAGCTGTCTGGAGTTGGTGTTCGATGAGGCTGGCAGTATCGCGGATGACCCGGTTCAAAGAGATCTCAGACCAGTCGAGGGTAGAGGTACGCGAGAAGTTGAGAAGGGAGTTGACGATCTCGGAGGCGCGGAAGGTCTGCTTGGCAATCTTGTCGAGCATGGCGGATTTTTGCTCGTCGTCACCGACGCGCTTGGCGAGCATCTGGGCGTAGGTTGAGATGACCGCGAGAGGCGTGTTTACTTCGTGGGCCACACCTGCGGCCAAGAGGCCGATGGAGCTTAGCTTGTCGGCCTGGACAAGGCGGCTCTCGAGGTCAGCTCGGTCTGTAACGTCGTCGAAAATGATGAGGCGGCCGATCTGGGTCTGGTCTTTCGAAAAGAGGGGAGCGATGGCAATGTTGACGAGGGTTCTTGCGCCAAACTTTGCTTTGTAGACGTGCTGGATGCCGGGTTCCTGCTGGCGCTCGGACAGAGACTGGACCAGCTCGGCGGGCAGGACCTGCTGGAGGTGTTTTCCGACAGCGACCTGACGGGTGACGCCGATGAGACGTTCGAGCTGTGAATTCCAGCTTTCGACGCGGCCGTCGAGATCAACGGCGAGGATGCCGACGTTGATCGATTCAACGATGTTTTCGCTGAATTCTTTGAGGCGCTCGTTCTCTTCTACTTTGCGCTGGAGGCTGCGGTAGAGACGGGCGTTGTCGACGGTGATGCCGACGCTGTTGCTGAGAGTGACGAGAAGTTCGAGATCGTCGGAGGTGAGGAAGTCACCCTTGGTGGTACGGCTGACGCCGAGGAAGGCAATGGTTTGGCCGCGCACGGTACATGGGACGTAGTAAGTAAGATCGAGCTCGTTGATGGTTTGCCGGGCTGCGGCTGAGTAGGAGCCGAAGACGTAATCGGGGTTGAGCTTGGTGCGCTCAAAGAAGAGGTAGGGCTTGCCGATGGCTTCGGTGAGGAAGCTCAAGTCGAGGTAAGAGGGAACGGCGTGGTTGCGGGCACCGTGGACGAGGGCTAGCTCAAAGTGAGATTCGCGCTCTTCGTCGCTGAGGAAGAAGGCGACGTGCTGGACATTGAGTGTGTGAAGGAGACGCGAGGCAACTCCGTGGAGGGATTCTTCGAGATCGTTTTCACTGGAGAGCTCGCGGGCGAAGTCGAGCAGGGTGCGGCGGTAGTCATAGGATTCG
Source organism: Bryobacter sp. (assembly GCA_044376335.1). Taxonomy (GTDB): domain Bacteria; phylum Acidobacteriota; class Terriglobia; order Bryobacterales; family Bryobacteraceae; genus Bryobacter. The sequence goes on along the minus strand of JBIPMY010000113.1, from coordinate 13,957 downwards.
CGATAAAAGACGTAGCGATCGAGATGCTCCTGGAGCCAGTTGCGGATGGGCTGAAAGATGAAAGTGGCGATGAGGATGAGTACGACTACTGCAGCGGGGGGAAGTTCTTCGACGCGACCGAAGCTGAAGAGCAGGCCGTAGAAGACTCCGAGAACAGCGAGTGAGGCCATCGTGTAGACATAGCCTTGCTGGAAGATGACATCGACGTCCATGAGGCGGTAGCGGAGGATGGCGTAGGCCCATGTGATGGGGATCAGAGGCAGGCTGAGGACGGCGAATTTCATGATGCCATTCGGGGTAACCCCGAGGCTGTAGGGAACCACATAGAGCAGAGTGAAGGGGAGGATGCCGAGGACGGCACCGTTGCGGAGCCACTTCATTTGCTGGCGGAGGATCGAGTCGTCAACAAGGCGGTGTTTGTAGGCCAGGACACCGGCACCAAGGAGGTAGCTGACACTCAGGAAGGGGAGCCAAATGCGGTCAAGATACCAGCGGACTTCGGGCAGGGACATCTCGAAGCGGAGGATACCCATGGCCGTGAGGATGTAGGTTGCGATGAGTGCAAGAGCAGGCACGTAGACGAGGGCCTGGCGGAAGAAGCCGCGTAGGCGGCGGGGAGTGTCCGGAAAGGTGAGGCAGAAGTGAAGGAAGAGGGCTGGCGCGAGGAAGCCCGCGACGACGTTGCCCCAGTAGATTACTTTGTCGAAGGTGTTGAGCTTACCGGTGTAGTGAAAGCACGAGAAGATGAACGAGCAGAGGCAGAGCAGGAAGAAGTGGCGGGCCTTGGGGGCGCTCTCTCGCCGGAAGTAAACAAAAAGGCCGATGCCAAGATAGGCGAGGCCAACGGCGGTGAGGTAGTAGAGAGTGCGCTCGGGGCCGTTCTCTTCGACACGGACGGTTTTCTTGACTTCGATATTTTGTTCGTAGAGGTGGTAGTCGACGCGCAGCCAGGCCTTGCCGAAGAGCAAGAGGGGAATGTCGCTCGATTTCTGGACCTTGATGTTGCCGATACGGTCCAGAACTTCCCAGCGGTGGATGCCGGCGCTTTCGCCGGAAGAGCCTTTTTTGACGTCGAGGGCGACTACGTAGTTGTGCCCGTCGGGCGCAGTACGGTCCACCCACATGATGCCATCAGTGGGGAGGATATACGCGAACTGTTGGCGGAAGTTTATGGCGGCGGCGATGAGAGAAGCTACTGTCAAAACGACAAATAGCGCGCCGATAAACTGCCCCTTGAGCTCTTTCATTTCGGCCCTTCTGCAACTGGGTACAACTCTAAACCCTGATACTACGCTTATCGACAGAATACCTGATTTATCAACATTTTGTGCAGGTAGTTTCAGCGCGGAGAGTTCCATTTGTCGACTCTGGTTACCAGGGTGTTGGTGGAACGGAGATTGGCTTCGTTTTGTTTGATCATCAGTTGGTGCTCGCGATGGGCGAGAGCGCGGCGGGTGGCCCTGAGGAGACGGAGGCTTGGATCGCGAACCAGACGCAGTACTTTAGAGCGGATGCGCTGGTTGAGATCGGCTTCAATCAGGGCTGAAATTCGTTGAGTTTGCCAGTTGAGATAGGCGAGATTATCGAGATCGGCCTGGTGCTGGATGGTTTTGGGTGGATAGTCGTCTTGCAGGCTTTTGAGGAGCCGGTTGAAGATGCGGGGATCTTCGAGGTCGGAAATGAATTTGATGCTCATTGAGGGGAATCCTCGATTGGGTTTGTTTTGTAGATTGGATTGCGTTCGCTGTAGGCGATGTTGAGACCGAGGTAGCCGGGGTCTTCGAGCCGGAGTTGGCGGATGCGGATTTTGGCTAGAGGGAGTGAGGCCGGGATTTGGGCGGAGACTTTGGAATCTTCGAGTTCGGCGAGGACTTCGACGCCAGCTAAACGGTGGAGCTGGAGGTCTTGCAGTTGCTTGAAGGCTTTGGCGGCGCGGCGCTCAAAGAGGGCACCGAGTTTGACGGCTCGTTCCATTTGGGCGAAGCGTTGCTGGTTGTCGGGGTCTTCGAGCCAGCGATCCTGGGCTTCTGTTTCGAAGCGTTGGGCACGGAGGGCCTGAAAGCTTGCGTAGGCGTATTGGTCGAAGAGGAGCTCTTCGGCTGTGCCGCGGGGGAGGGTTTCCGCTTTGAGCTTTGCTTTGAGTTGTTCGTATTGCTCGCGCTCTTCGGGGCTGGAGGCGAAGAGTTTTTCGCTGGTGGAGTGGAGGCCATGACGGACCGAGTTGGTTGAAGATTTCTGTTTGCCGGATTCGGTTTTGGGTCCGGTAGAGTGTTTTGCGTTGGATTGGTTGGCGAGGGTTTGGGCGGCTGAAGCCATTGTCTTTGTCCTTGTAAGTTGCGTTTGGCGGGAGTGGGCTCCCGGTGGACATAGTAGCTTTGGGGCGCGTTGGTGCTTAGGGTGGATTTGCTTGAAGTTATTGATTTGGTTGGAGAAGATTTTTTGAAAATTGTTGTGAACGCTTGTTGGGGGTGGGTGGAGAATGGTAGGTGAAATGGCAACGCAACCAAATCCGTTGATGAGCGTGCGGCAATACCTGGATTTGCTCGAAAAATCTGATATTCGCTATGAGTATTGGGACGGCGAGATCGTGGCCATGTCAGGCGCAAGCCGAGCGCACAACCTTATCAGCGCAAGTATCCTGAGCAATCTCTGGCAGCAATTGCGGAAATCTGACTGTAAACCAGTAGGGGGAAATCAGTTGATTCATGCGAAGGAAGCCCAGCGCTATGTGTTTGCAGATGTTGTTGTCAGATGCCAAAAAGCGAATTATGAACCCGGAGTGGTTCCTGCTTTGAACGATCCAGTGGTTGTGTTTGAAGTGCTTTCGCCCAGTACCGAGGCAATTGACCGAAGTAAGAAGTTTGAATATTACACAACGTTTGAATCGCTGAGGGAACTTGTGTTGGTGAGCCAGTCGGAGAAATTGGTTGAGCACTTTTATCGCGGGTCATCGGCGGAGACCTGGCGAGTGAAGCATGTGTTTCATGAAGAGGACGAGATCGTTCTGGAGAGCTTGGGAGCGAAGTTGAGTGTGGCGACAATTTATGAGGCGGTGGAGTGGTAGAGGTTCACCAATGGCAAAGCGTTGGGGCTTTCAGACCAAGCTGCAGGGTATCTTTCTGCTGCTGGGACTTGCGGCGATTGGGGCGACGCTGTGGGAGGCGTCGAGCGGAGCGGTAGCGGCGCTGCAGCAGACAACATTCGACCGACTAACGGCGATCCGGCAGGCGCGAAAACATCAGATCGAAGGCTATTTTCGGGATCTGGGAGCGCATGTGCTGGCGCTGTCGAATGACGAAAGTGTCTTGCAAGCGGTGGAGGAGTTTCAAGAGGCCTGGGATGGTTTGCGCGATGTGCGTCTTGATGGGGTGGAAGCTACTCAGCTGGCCAGCTATTACAAGCAGACGGGGGCTCCGATGGATTGGCTGCCAAGGGACGGGCGGGCGATCTGGTTACAACATCTGTTTCTGGCTGCGAACCCTCATCCTTACGGACAAAAGGACCGCTTACTTGAGGCTGAGGGACGATACGGGAAATTGCATTCCCGCTACCATCCGACCTTGCACCGGTATCAGAAGGCCTTTGGCATCTATGACATTTTTCTGATTGATGCAGCAGAGGGGCGGGTGCTTTACAGCGTGTTTAAGGAGGTGGATCTTGGGGCGAAGCTGAAGGAGATGCCCTATCAGCAATCTGGGCTGGCCGATGTGTATCGCAGGGCGCTGCTGCTGGAGGAACCGGAAGAATTTGTGGTGCGGGATTTTGAGCGATATGGACCTTCACAGTCGGAACCCGCGGCGTTTCTTGCGGCGCCAGTGTGGAGGGCTGGGGTGAAGATTGGGGTGCTGGCGATTCAGGTATCGAGTAAAGAAGTAAACCGGCTGATGACTGCGGATGGGAAGTGGGAAGAGGGTGGATTGGGACGGACGGGGCAAGCCTACATCGTGGGGCCTGATCAATTGTTGCGGAGTGATCTGAGGCAGCACAGCGGTAAAGAGACATCGATTCTGAAGTTGCGTGTGGCACCGGAGGTGGTGCGGAACAGCAGGGCGGCGGCAGGAACGGAGACGGGAGTGGACCTGCGCGGGGTGGCCGTTTTGCGATCTCATGCGCCGCTGAGTGTGGCGGGGCTGGACTGGGCAGTGGTGGCGGAGATTGAAGTGGAGGAGGCTTTTGCGGCGGTGCGGGCATTGCAGTTTCGGATTTTGTGGATGGGGGGATGGATTGCGGTGCTCTTTCTGGGCCTGGGGACCTTTGTTGCGCGATCGATTACGCGACCGCTGCTTGAGTTGGCAGAAGGAGCGAAGCGACTGGGGTTGCGGCAGTTTGGTGAGCGGCTGCCGGTGAGATCGAAGGATGAGATTGGACAGGTGGCGGAATCGTTTAACGCGATGGCCGAAGCACTGGCCAAGACGACGGTATCGAAGGCGGAGTTGGAAGTGCTGGCGGGCAGGTTGATGACGGCGCAGGAAGACGAGCGGCGACGGATTGCGCGAGAGTTGCATGATGATGTGACACAGCGGATGGCGGCTATTGCCATACAGGCGGGGCGACTGGCGCAATTGCCTGAAGGGGATGGGCAGGAGTGGAAAGAGGGGCTGCGAGAAATTCAGCGGCAGGTGGCGCGGTTGTCTGATGATATCCATGGGTTGTCGCGGAGTTTGCATCCGGGGGTGCTTGATGATTTGGGTTTGGCGGCCGGGATTGAATCGGAGTGCCGGGTGTTTTTTGAACGGGGTGGAGCTCCGGTGGAGGTTTCGATTGAGGCTGAACTTGAGGGCTTGCCTAAAGAGGTGCAATTGGGGATTTACCGGATTGTGCAAGAGGGACTGCGGAATATCCAGAAGCATGCGAAGGCGGAGAATGTGACGGTAAGGATTGAGCCGCGCGGGACCGAGTTGTGTTTGATGATTCGGGATGATGGGCGGGGCTTTGATCGTAAGGATAGGAATTGGCGGGCAGGGCTTGGGCTGGCGAGTATGGAGGAAAGAGCGAGGCTTTTGGGAGGGCGCATGGAGATTGATTCGAAGACGGGGGCGGGTACGGCAATTGTTGTGCATTGGCCTGTGTCGCGGGAGGCGGTGTGATGCGGCGAAGGATTCTGCTGGCGGATGATCACCGGATTGTGCTGGATGGATTGAGGGGATTGCTTGAGCCGGAGTTTGAACTTTGTGGCACGGCTAGTGACGGGATGGAGTTGGTGCAGCAGGCCAAGGAGTTGAAGCCGGATGTTGTGGTGGCGGATATCTCGATGCCTCTGCTGAACGGGATTGATGCGATACGGAAGATGAGGGAGGAGGGGGTGGAGGCACCGGTTGTGTTGCTAACGATGCATACGGACATGAGTTATTTGACGCGGGCTCTGGAGGCTGGGGCGGCTGGATATGTGTTGAAGCATGCTGCGTCGGATGAGCTGGTGCAGGCGATACGGGAGGTGGTGCGCGGGCAGCGATTTATCTCGCCCCAATTGAGGGGGCCGGCACTGGAGGAGTGGCTTGATGAGACGCGGCGGCATGTGAAGCAGAGTATTGAATTGACTCCGAGGCAGAGGGAGGTGCTGCAGTTGCTGGCGGAGGGGAAATCGGCGAAGGAGATTGGTGGGCTGCTTGATATTTCGTCGCGTACGGTGGAGACGCACAAGTACAAGATGATGGATGACCTGGGGGTGAAAACAACAGCGCAACTGGTGCAGCATGCGATCCGGCTGGGGCTGATCGGGGGAGAGTAGGTCCGTAATTTTACGGATGTTGAAGGGTGGGGGTTCTGGGGCTTAATGGAGTCATGAAACAGATACTTGTTGTGATTCTAGTAAGCCTGGCGGCTGGCGTAATGATAGCCGCGGACCATGCCAGTGTGGCGAAGAAGCACGAGACTCGTGCGGTGGAACTGGAGTTGAAAGCGCAGAAGCACGAGGCGGAGGCGGATCGTCTGGCCAAGGCGGCTGAGAAGAGCCCGCTCGCCAACAAGTGGCCTGCGATGGCACAAGGACCGGCCAATCATGAACGGGCGAAGGCGATGCAGGCGAGGAGAGCGGCGGCGGAAGCCCGGGAACTTGTGGCCAAGGAATTGCGTTTGGCGGAGAAGGTGGCACAGAAAGAAGTGGAGTAAGGTTGGTGGCGTTATTCGGTGTGAGTTCTGCCTGGAGGTGAGGGGCAGAACTCACGTGTTTGTCTTGAGGAGTTTGTTTGGGGATGTAGGTTGGCGGGCAAGGACTTTCAGTTTAGTGGAGGATCTTGGGGTTTAGAATATCGATAGAGGTACGATGCAAAATCCAGCCCAACAAGATCTGACATCAGGACACCCTAGCCTTGAAGAACTGATGCATGCGCAAGGAACGCGCAAGTGCACGGACCCCACAGAATTGCTTGGAAGTTTCTGGCCCGAAGAAGAAAGCCTGGATGAGTTTTTGGAGGATTTGCGGGCCTCGCGTGGTCATAGAAAGACCGACCCTGCTGCGTGACACCGATTGTTTTGGACACGGATGTTGTCTCGTTCCTGTTCAAATCAGATAGCCGCAGCGCTCAATTCATACCCTTGCTTAAAGACCGAGAAGTTCTGATTTCGTTCATGACGATCGCAGAACTGGAGCAATGGGCATTGCTTAAAACCTGGGACGGGAAGAAGATCGAATGGATGCGGCTTTACCTAAGGCGTTTTACAGTGGTGCCTTCTTCAGGCGATCTGGCGATCCAGTGGGCCAGAGCCATGGTGAGTGCGCGAAGCAAAGGACGAAGAATTGAAAGTGCAGATGCCTGGGTGGCGGCGACAGCGTTGCTATATGATGCACCGTTATTGACTCATAACAAGGCTGATTTTGTGGGAGTTGCTGGATTGGTCTTTGGTGATTCATAAAATCGTCTAGAGTGCTTTTGACTCATGTTGGTTGCGGGAGAGGCGGTCGAGGGCTTCGGCGGATTCGGCTGATAGGGCTTCGTTGACCTCGTTAGAGATTAGGCCTTCGATGACGCCGCGCTGGAGGGCGGCTCGCTCGGCGGATAAGAGTCTTAGTTTGGCCTGGCGGATTTCTTCGTCTCTCAACTCGGGAGTGGATTGCTGGACTGCTTCGATGCTTGCGGCAAGCGTTGTGGCTTTTTGATCGAGGTCCTTGGCCAGCTTGTCGTAGACGGCTGGGGAGACGGCGTGCATCTTGTTGAGATGGTCGAGTTCGTTGCGGGCGGCGGAAAGGGTGAGCTGGCGGGCTTTGTTGGTTGCGTAGGATTCGTCTTCGTGGATGAGCAGGCCGAGGGCTTTTAGGAGGGGCTTCATGGTGAGTCCCTGGACAACGATCGAGAATGCTACTACGCCGAAGCACAGGGTGAGGAGGGTTTCGCGTTGGGGGAAGTTTTGCGGGAGGCTGAGTGCTAGAGCGATCGAGACGCTGCCGTGGAGGCCGCCCCAGACGAGGATTGGGTTCCAGCGGGAGGGAATGGGTTCTCCGAAGCGGCCACTGAGGGGGCTTAAAACGTAAACGACGAGGAGTCGGCCAAGGAGGACCGCGGCAGTTGCAATGAGGATGGTGTGCCAGGATTCGAAGATTTTGGTGACGTTGACTTCGATTCCGATGAGGAGGAAGACGAGGGAGTTGATGAGGAAGGCGACGTATTCCCAGAAGTGCCAGACGGCAACGCGGGTGCGGGGGCTCATGCCTGCCTGTGCGCCGTAGTTGCCGACGACAAGACCGGCGACGACAGTAGCGATGACGCCGGAGACGTGGAAGTGTTCTGCGGCCAGGTATGAGCTGTAGGCAACGATTGTGGTGAGGGTGATTTCGATGCGGGGCTCGTCGACGAAGGCAGTGATTTTGCTGGCGGCATAACCGATGAGGAGGCCGATGGCTGTGCCTCCGATGACAACGAGCAGGAAGGTGCCGGTACCGGTTAGGGCATCGAATTTGTGGGTAAGGATGCCGGCGAGGATGAGCTGGAAGGCGACGGCGGCGGTTCCGTCGTTAAAGAGGCTTTCGCCTTCGACGATTACGGCGAGGCGTTTGCTGACACCGAGGTCGCGGAAGAGGGCGATGACTGAGATGGGGTCTGTGGCGGAGATGAGAGCGCCGAAGAGCAAGGCTGTAAGGATGGGGAGGCCGAGGAATTGGTGGACGGCCCAGCCGGTGATGGCGGTGGCAGCGGCAACGCCGATGATGGCGAGGAGGATGATGGGCCAGAAGTTTTTGCGGAGTTGCGAGATCTCGATGTTGAGAGCGGATTCAAAGAGGAGGGCAGGCAGGAAGAGGACGAAGATGATTTCTGGAGTGAGGAGCTGGGCGTTGCCGGTTAGTTGTTTTATGGGGACGTGGAAGAGGTCTATAGCGAAACCGGCGAATACTAGGGCGATGGTGTAGGGAATCTTCCAGCGGCTGGTGATGAGGGCGACGGCTGAGATGGCGAGCAGGAGAAGGAGGACTAGCTCGACGATCGCAGTTGTGGTCATTCCTTGAGGTTAGCGGATGGACTGGACCCAGTCTGCGATCGGGTTGCCTGCTTCAGGGAGTTTTTGCCAGAGGTTGTAGCGGTAGACCTTAAAACAATTCGTTGATTTTTGTTTTGAGAGTAGTTCCTGAAAGGAGCGGCGGAGGATGGGGGAAATGTCGTTGATGGTGGAGCAGGGCTGTTGGGTGTTGGTTTGGACGAGGTGGACGATGGAGGGGCGGTCTCCGTCGATGGCGACGTGCCAGTTGTCTTTGGATTCCCAGTTGGAGAGGTCGCCGATGTATTGCTGGAAGGGGGTTTCCAGGCCGAGGAGGGCGAGGGCTTCGGCGAAGCGGTCGCGGTTGTTGAAGTAGGCTTCCATCCAGTCGTTGCCTTCCCACTTTTTGTAGTCGGGGAAGCGGGTGTCGAGTGTTGGATCGATGGTGAGGGAGGCGAGGATTTGCTTGAGGTAGGTTTTGGCTTCGGGGACTTTGAAGCGCTTTGTGTAGCCGTACCAAGTGATGACGCGGCGGTGGGGGAGGTCGATGAGGCGGATGACGACGGCTCGTTCGCTGACCGGATGGCGCTCGTATTGGGTGGAAGAGATCTGGAATTCGAGGTTGTCTTCTTGTTCGATGGAGTAGGGCTGTTTGGTGGGGAGGGCGTCGTAGTGGCCGGAGTTGAGGAGTTTGCGGAAGGCTTGGGGGGCGAGGTCTGGAGCGAGGTGTGAGACTACGATTTTTTCGGCGTAGGAGGTTTGGCCGTTCATGTGAGTGTCGTTGACGCGGGTGAAGGCGAAGCGGACGCTGTCGGGTTCGCGCTGGATTTCGCGGGGCTCGAAGCGGAAGTCTTTGTGGAGGTTGAGGGTGCCGTGGCCGAAGTCGAGGGTGACGGCTTTTTGTTTGAAGCAGCCGAGGGTGAGGATGGATAGGAGGAGCGCCATACGGGGCATGTCAGGTATGGCGTTGTTTTGTGTGGGAATCGATCAATTGAGACGGGATTGAATTTGGTTGCGCCAGTGGAGGGTGGAGGGGGCTGGTGGGTAGGGGGCGGAGACTTTGGGGGCTAGATCGAGGGCGGTGCGCCAGGTGGCTTTGGCTTCGTTTGTTTTGTTGAGTTGTTGGTAGGCGTCGCCAAGGAAGAGAGCGGCGGGGAGGGTGCGTTCGCGGCTGAGGATGGCGTCTAGGGATTTACGTTGGCCGTCGGTGATGAGCAGCTTCAGAGTGGGCTCGAGGGTTTCTATTGCCTGGATTGGGCGGTGGAGTGCGAGATAGATTTGGGCCGCGATGAGAAGGATGTCGAATTGCTGTTTGGATTGCTTGAGGTGGGGGGTGATCAGGGTAAGAGCCTGGTCTGGTTTGTTCTGTTGGAAGAGGGTGTTGGCAGCGATAGAGTCGGCGAGGTCTGGGATGAGGTTGAGCCTTGCGTAGAGGGTGCGGAGTTGATCGACGGTTTGAGAAGGGGCTTGAGGATCACAGGCTGTTTGAGAAGTAGCAAGCAGTTGGAGAATGTCGATTGCATGGATGGCAGAAAGGCTTTTGAATGTTTCGAGGGTGGCTAGTTTAAGCGCGATGGATGCAGAGTCTGAGAGGTAGGTGCGAGCATCGCAGGGACGCCACTGGCTGGGGCCATTATCGGAGTAGGCGAGTCGGGCGCGGTCGAGGAGGAGAGTTGCAGCCAGGCGTTCGAAGGCGAGGGGCGTGCGGCCGACACGGTTGCTGATGGCGATGCCGTTTTCAGCGTGTGAGATGGCCTGGACGAGGTTGCCGCGACTGGCTTCTATTTGAGAGGCGAGATGGTTAGCTTGCATCGCGATTTGAGGGTTGGGGCTGTTGAGGATTGGAGTGAGGAGTTTGATGGCACGATCGAGATCGCCTTGCATGGCGAGCTGGTGGGCGTAGCCGTGGCGCACTTCGTAGATGGTAGTGGGGCTTGCGTCATTGAGCAGCGTTAGGGCTTTTTCGAAGTAGAGATTGGTTTGATCTGACTTGCCGAGCCGCGGGACTAGGGCAGCGTAATGGGCGTAGAGGTAGGCGAGGAGTTCGCGGGATTTCTGTGTGGACAGATTTTTGCAGAGGTCGATGGCTTTGTTGTAGGCGATGGCTGCTTCGAAGGGTTGGTTGAGGTTGGCGTCGCGGGGATAGCCGAGAGTGTCCCCGACTCGGGAGTAGGAGAAGGCTACTTCGTATTGGAGGTCCGGGTCGCTAGTGGTTTCGGCGGCGAGGCTGTCGAGATATTCCATGGAAGCACGGACCATGGAGGCGCGGAGTTTGGTGGAGTTGGGGAGCTTGGAGGCTTCGGGATCAAATTCTGTGAGGACGCGGTTGGCGATGGCGCGGACTTGGGTGAAGCGGCGCTGGGCGCGGAGGCCTTCGCGGTAGACGAGGGCGGCGCCGGTGAGGATTGAGATGAGCAGGATGGCGGCGAGGGCGACAGCGAGGGAGTTGCGTTTGACGAATTTGGAGGAACGGTAAATGAAGGTGTCCGGGCGGGCGCTGACGGTTTCTCCGATGAGGTGGCGGCGGAGGTCTTCGGAGAATTGCTCGACGGATTGGTAGCGGCGCTCGGGCTCTTTGCGGAGGGCCATGAGGATGACGTTGTCGAGATCGCCTTCGAGTTGGCGGCGGAGTTTGGAGGCGCGGGTGACGCGGCTGGAGGGGGCCTGGACGGCCTGGGAGCATACGAGGTCTTGGATCTCGGAGGGGGAGTAGTTTTTGAGTTTGTAGGGACGCTCGCCAGTTAGTAACTCGTAGAGGATTACGGCGAGGGAGTAGACGTCGGAGGCGACGGTGATGGTTTCTCCGCGGACTTGTTCGGGGCTGGCGTAATCGGGAGTCATGAGGAGCCAGCCGGTTTGAGTGAGCGGGCCTTCGGGAGTTTCCTGATCGAGGAGTTTGGCGATGCCGAAGTCGAGGAGTTTGGGTGTGCCGTCGGGGAGGACGAGAATGTTGCCGGGCTTGAGGTCACGATGGACGATGAGGCGGGCGTGGGCGTGCTGGACGGCTTCGCAGACTTTGCGGAAGAGGATGAGACGGTCTTTGGTGGAGAGCTTGTTTTGCTTTACGTATTGGTCGATGGGCTGGCCTTCGATGAATTCCATGACGATGTAGGGGAGGTTGTCATGGGTGCCGCCGTCGATGAGGCGGGCGATGTAGGGATGTTCGAGTTGGGCGAGGATTTGACGCTCGGCGCGGAAGCGGGCTTCGAGCTGGGTGTGCGCGAGGTTGGCGCGGATGATCTTGATGGCTACGACTTTTTGGTAAGCGTCATCGTCGCGGGTGGCTTTGAAGACGCTGCCCATGCCGCCGGTGCCGAGTTCGCCGAGGATGCGGTAGGGGCCGAGGCGCTGGTTGTTGCGGGGATCGTTGAGCTGGAGCTCGGCGATGTTGGTGGCAATTTCAGTGGTTAGGGTTAGGGGGTTGTGTTCGGCTTTTAGGAGGGATTCGACTTCGGCTCGGATGTCGGGGTCAAGTTGGTTGAGGTATTGTTGCTGTGCGTCTGGAGGGAGGTCTGCGGCTTGGTTGAAGGCGGCTTCGATTTGCTGCCAGAGGTCGGGAGTCATTCGCCTGCTTCGCCTGCGAGGTAGCGTTTGATCCAGGCGTGGGCGAGGCGTTGCTCGCGGCCGAGAGTGGTGATGGAGATGTCGAGGGCCTCGGCGGTTTCTTCGAGGCTCATGCCGCCGAAGTAGCGCATCTCGATGACCTGGGATTTGCGGGGGTCAAATTTGGCTAGTTCTGTGAGGGCGTCGTCGAGATCGACGAGGAGGGAGGGCTTGGAGGTGTCGGCGGTGAGGGCTTCGTCGAGGGAGAAGTTGATGTCGCCGCCGCCTCGTTTGGCGCGGTGTTTGGTGCGGGCGTGATCGACGAGGATGTTGCGCATGAGGTGGGCGGCGATGCCGAAGAAGTGGGCGCGGCTTTGCCAGTTTTGATCGCGTTGCTGGGCGAGGCGAAGGTAGGCTTCGTGGAGGAGAGCGGTGGGCTGGAGGGTCTGGGCGTTGGATTCTTTGGCGAGGAATTTGGCGGCGAGGCGGCGGAGTTCGTCGTAGACGATGGGGGTGATGGCAGCGAGGGCGGAGGGGTCGCCGGAGCGCCATTGCTGGAGGAGGACGGTGATGGGTTGAGGCTCTTGGGCGGCCATGGGGCTGGTTTTATTATGGCGTGGGAGGGGGTTCGGGTTCTGGCAGGGGGAATCGTCTAATACCGAAGTCGAAGCATCGAGGGAGAGATGTTGTTATAGGAGGGAAGATCCTCTGGCAACAGGCAAAGTGAAGTTTCAGTGACGCACTGGCTCATGAGGAGGTTCAGGAAGATCAAGACAAATCCACAAATGTGTAACCCGTGTGGTTAGACATTTTTGTTACCCTTGTGCCGGAGTGTTCATCCCGCACCCAAGTAACGAGGCAGGCTCACCACAAATCTACATAACCAAGACATCATAGAAGGCGACCTCATAGCCGTCGCCTGGATTGTCCGTCACCATCATTCGGGCTGTTAGGTCTGAGCGCCCTTCTTCCTCTGTGAAAACAGCTGCATAAACGGAAAACTTCCGCGGAATTGAATTCTCCACTTCTACAACATCGAGAATGAGTTCATTTTCGTATGGAATTCGCAGGGTTCCGGGATAGCTTTCAATCGTTCGTTGGATGTCTTCAGCCTTGAGATGGTCAGGACCATGCGCTGTCAGATCAGACAAAGTAGAGAATTGTTTTTTCGCAAGCAGAGTCAACACCAGTCGCGCTGCGGAACGAATTTTCTGGGCATGCAAATCCAAAACTTTACCTCCGTTCCCTGGGGATTCTAGTTACAGTATCACCGGAAACGCCGATGCCTTCAAAATACTCATCTGCTCGTTTGATCTGCTCGCGAGCCTGCGACTTGCCTGCCCCGGCCTTTCGTAATGCCGTGTAACCGATTGGCCTCTCTGTGCCATAGGCGGCCCCCGTTGCTGCTGTTCAATAGCACGAGTCGCATTGTGCGGCGTGCAGGTTTTTTTGAAGTGGGACCAGGGAGTTGAACGCATGGGGCGTTGGATCAGACGCAGCCGGGTAAATCGCGCACTGCAGCATCTTGTATGACTTGGGGAGCATCACGCTTGCCTGCCTCCTTGAGCTTGACAGCAGAATCCTCTGCCAGATTCAGGAGTGATTTCACCATATCAGCAACACGCTCGCCTTTTCTATCTGCTTTTATGAGGGTGCCCGCACGGACGGATATGCCTGGAACAGACATTGCCAGAGCATCCACACCAACCGCAGCTAGGGCTGCCGCGCCGCCCTAGCTGCTGACCGGGTTGCGACTGCGTGCAAAACGTGATGCGGCGGCCGTCTAAGGTGTAGGTAGCTCCGACTCCGCTGAGGAGTCTGCCTTCGGCATCGTAGACTAGCGTGCCCGCGACCTGCGGGCGGGCTTTCAGGTCAATTGGCGTGCCTCGGTGGTGTTACGGTTGGTAACGTCGGAGTGTCTCTATTACTGGAGGAGGACGGTGATGGGTTGTGGCTCTTGGGCGGCCATGGGGCTGGTTTTATTATGGCTTGGGAGGGGGTTCGGGTA
>JBIPMY010000376.1:0-6100 GCA_044376335.1 Bryobacter sp. | reverse complement strand
TGGGCTTGGGAATTCTTTTGTAATCAATTAGTTGCGAATTGGCACGTGGTTTGCAAAAGGTAAGAGTGCATGAAGTGCCTCTTCGCCACGTTTTTGGCAGCCACGGTCCTCCTAGTCCCTCACGAGAGGGCCGTGGCATTTGATAACACTTCTTACACGAATGTGAACTCGCGTTACCGGATTGAACGGGTTTCGATTCAGAATTCGAATTATGTAGTCTCGCAAGCGTTGCAGCGGGAGTTGGACCGGCTGGTGGGGCGGCCTTATCGTACTGAGACGATTGATGCGGTGGAACAGCGAATTCGTGGTGAGTTTCCGGGCTTTACGATTTCGCGCAATGTGGCCAAGGGTGAGAAGCAGGATCAGGTCCGGGTGCAGTTTGTTCTGGAACGATCGCGCAAGTATCTGGATTTGAATGTTCCGCGGCTGGCGTTTCATTCGGAGCAAAAGTTCAGCTTTGGTGCGACCGCTGATTTGAATTTGGGGTCGACGAGTACGAGTTTGGGCTTTATATCGGATAACGATGAACGAGTGGAGCGATTCTCGGGGGTGCGGGGGGCTTTTGTTGCACCGGTTTCGAAGAATCTGCGGGTTGCGTTTTTGGGTGAGGCTTACCAGTCGCGGTTTCGTGGTGAATCGACCGAGTTCTACCGGTCTCGCTCTAATTTTGAACCGACACTGATTTATACATTGGCCCCCGGGCTTGAATTGCGTGGGGGCTTTAGTTTTAACAATCTTGAATTTCAAGTTCCGGCCGCGAGAAACCAGGCAGCACACGCTGTTATTACTACTCTGCGCTACTCAAAACAGTGGCAGCTTGGTATCGCCAGCACACAAACGCTGGAGGCAGGTTATAGCCTGCGCGCGGCCGCCAGATCTCTTGGCTCCGACTTTCAGTATCGACGGCATCTGGGCGAGGCACGGCTCAGTTTTGCTTCGGGTAATAGTGAGAAGTCGAAGGCCACACTTGCGTTTAGCTCGATGATCGGTGCGATTGACGGGCGTGCGCCTGTGCTGGATCGCTTCGTACTCGGCAATACGCAGACCTTGCGGGGTTGGAATCGCTACGAGATTGCTCCGCTTGGGGCAGACCGGGTGATTCATTTTTCTGCTGACGGCCGGTACAGTTTTGTTCGAGCCGTTTATGACACTGGAACCATTTGGACTGCGGGACGTCCAAAAGTACTCAGGCATTCCGCTGGCCTGGGGTTTGTGATTAGCGGAATTACAGCTATGGTTGCAATCCCGATCCGATCTTCTTCGATCGAACCCATCTTTCTGGTGGGGATGAACTTTTGACCGCCGCGCGATTTATCGCTCTTTTTGTGCTGTTCCTCCAGACGCTGGCGGCGCAGGCGATATCGCCACGTCTGAATGACGGGCAGCTGAGTTTGAATGTCCTTAATCTGAAGTTTCTGGAAGGAAAGGCGCTCGACCGACTGAAGAACGGGCAGAGTGTCACTTTTGATTTTCAACTTCAGTTGCTCGATGGGGTGAAGCCACTGGGGCGGACGATACAGCGCTTTGTTTTGAGTTATGACCTCTGGGAAGAGACGTTTTCAGCGGTGCAGCTTTCGCAGTCTTCGCCAAGGACACCTGTCTATTCTACGAACCGGTTGAAGGGGGAGGCGATTGCGGGGTGGTGTATCGGGCGGATGCATCTGCCGTTGCCTTCGATTGACAAGTTGAAGCCTCTGACGATGCAAGTGGAGATTCGCAGTGCTGGGGGGAAGCTGGCGAATCCGATGCGGCCTCAGGGCAGTGTTGACCTTGGGGTGTTGGTTGAGATCTTTTCGCGACCGGCGGACCCGAAAGAGCTTCGGTTTACGGCCACCACGCAGGCATTTACACTGGGGGCGCTGGCTACACCGTGAGGAGATTGCGCGACAAACTTTTGCTGCTCTTTCTGGTGGCGACGCTTTTGCCGCTGGGGGCCACTTTGCTTGTGTCGTGGCGGCTGCTGGATCAATCGCTCGATATCGCGCCTGTTGCTGAGCTGGAGGAGTCGACACAGCAACTGGAAGCGGCAGGGCGGACGTTGTATCAGACCTCGCGGCAATTGTTGCGGGAGCGGGTTGAGAACAAGAAGGTGCAGGTAGAGGCGTTTCCCTCGATACGCCTTGAGGCGGGTGAGCCGGAGCGGTTTGTGGTGGATGGGGAGGACCTGGTGCTGCTGCGGGCTGAGGGTGGGTACCGGTTGAAGCTGGATGGGGTGCGCTTGCCTCAACTGCAGGCGAAGTTGGCCGAGGCGCGGCAGGTGGTTGAGGCGCACCGGGATCGGGATCTGAAGCGTGGGTTCTTTCTGACGCTAGCCAGTGTGGCGGGTACGATCTGGCTGATTGCGTTGGTGGCGCTGCTGTATCTTACCAATCACATCACGCGGCCGATACGGGAGCTGACGCAGGCCTTGCGGGCGTTTACCGGGGGCAAGAGAGTGCCGCTTGAGGTGAAGGGGCATGATGAGGTGGCGCAGGCGATTGTGAGCTTTAACGATATGTCGGAGCAACTGGACCGGAACCGGGAAAGGCTGCTTTACTTTACGCGGCTGGAATCGTGGCAGACGCTGGCGCGGAAGATGGCTCATGAGGTGAAGAACTCGCTGACCCCGATCCGGCTGACGGTGGAGGAGATGGTGGCGCGATCGCATCCTGAGGAGCGGGCGTTTCTGGAGCAGGCTTCGCAGATCGTGACTGAAGAAGTGCAGAGCCTCGAGCGGCGTGTGCGGGCGTTTAGTGAGTTGTCGAGCGAGCCTCCACTGGAGCTGATGGATCTGGATGTGAATGCGCTGGTGGAGGAGCGGATTGCGTTTCTGCGGAGTGCGCATCCCGAGGTGATTTACCGGAAGAAGCTGGATGCGCGGGAGTGCTGGGCGACGGCGGACCCGGATCTGTTGCGTGGCATACTTACGAATTTGCTCGAGAATGCGGCGCATGCGGCAGGGGTGATTCAGGTGAGTACGCGGTGTACGCTTGCGCACCTTGAAATTGTTGTTGAAGACTCGGGGCCGGGGTTGAGTTTGCTGGCGCAGGAGACGCTGTTTCAGCCGACGATCTCGTTCAAGCGAAGCGGTATGGGGCTGGGGCTCTCTATCGCCAAACGCAGCGCTGTTGTGATGGGCGGTGACCTTGAGTTGGTTACCGGTTCCCTTGGCGGCGCGGCTTTTCGTATCCAACTCAAGAAAGCGAATCCACAATGGCAAAACGAATCGTTATCGTTGACGACGAAGAAAATATCGGCCGTTCCCTCCGTCTGATTCTTGAGAGGGAGGGCTACTCGATTTCGACCTTCATGAGCGCGAGCGCCTTTGCGCAGGCTCCGCGGGCGGACCTGTATTTGTTTGACGTGAGGTTGCCGGATGGTAACGGGATTGATCTGTTGAAGCGGGTGCTGGTGAATCAGCCGGAAGCGCCGGTGCTGATGATTTCGGGACATGCGACGATTCAGGATGCGGTGGAGGCGGTGCGGGCCGGGGCGTTTGATTTTCTGGAGAAGCCGCTTTCGCGGGAGCGGGTGTTGCTTGCGATTGCGCGGGCCTTTGAGCAGCGGACGCTGAAGGAGGAGAATACGCGGCTGAAGGAGCAGCTTGGTGCGGGGCCGCGGATGATTGGTAGCTCACCTGCGTTTACGCGTGTGCTGGAGCAGGCGAGTCTGGCAGCTCGATCGGATGCGCGGGTTTTGCTGATTGGGGAGTCTGGGACAGGTAAGGAGTTGCTGGCGGCGCATATTCATCAGTCGAGCCCGTTTGCTGGCGGGCCTTTTGTGAAGGTGAATTGTGCGGCTATTCCGAATGAGTTGATTGAGAGTGAGTTGTTTGGGCACGAGAAGGGTGCGTTTACCGGGGCTACGATTTTGCGGCGCGGGAAGTTTGAGTTGGCCGACGGGGGGACGTTGTTTCTCGATGAGATTGGGGATCTGGCGGCGGCGAGCCAGGCGAAGCTGTTGCGGGTTTTGCAGGAGGGGGAGTTTCATCGCGTTGGTGGGGAGCAGGCGATCAAGGTGCAGGTTCGAGTGGTGAGTGCTACGAACAAGGATCTGGCGACACTGGCGCAGAAGCAGCAGTTTCGTGAGGACCTTTATTACCGGCTCTCGGTGGTGCCGATAAGGGTGCCGAGCTTGCGGGAGCGGACGCCGGATATTGCGGCGATGGTGGAGTATTTTCTCGATGAGTTTTGCCGGCGGAATAGCTTCAAGTTGAAGACGATAGACCAGGCGGCGATTGAGGCGCTGGAGGCTTATCACTGGCCGGGCAATGCGCGTGAGCTGCGCAATATTGTGGAGCGCATGGCGATTTTGTCGCCGGGGGATGTGATTACTGAAGACGCTGTGCCGGTGGAGATTACGCTGGCGCGGGAAGTGGCTGGGGCCGGGCGAAATGGTTTGCATGAGGCGAGGGAGTCGGCTGAGCGGGATGCGCTGGTGAAGGCGCTGGAGGAGACGGGTTGGAATGTTTCGCAGGCGGCGAGGTCTCTTGGGATTGAGCGGACGAATTTGCATAAGAGGATGAAGGCCCTACAGCTGGCACGAAAGAACTAAGCTCAAGAGATGAGCCGTTTGGGGATCATCTTTTGTTTGAGCTTGAGTTTGTTTGGGCAAGGCCGGATTGAAGTTCCGTTTCGCTTTGCTACGCCGGAGTTGCCACTGGTGTTGATTGAGATCCGCATGAACAAGAGCAGGGGGGTGACGGCGGTGCTTGATACGGGGCAGGGTATTGCGCCGGTACTGGTGAATCAGGCGATGGCGCGGGATCTTGGGCTGGTGTTTAGCGAGTCGGACCGAGTTGCGGCGACCTTCGGAATTGGTTCGGGGCCAGCACCGCAGGTATTCAGGTCGAAGGTGAATGATTTGAGGATTTCGGGTGTCTCGCTGGGGAGTGTTGATGCGGGAGTAAGTGCGGCGCTGGGCCCGATTGGAGCGGCGCTGGGGCAGAGCCTTGCGGCCAATCTGGGCTATGGGTTTTTTAAGGATTATCTGCTGAGTTTGAATTATCAGACGATGAAGCTGACGCTGAGTAAGGAGAGTTTGGGGAAGGGGTTGCCGTTTGTGCTGGGCCCGAAGAAGCCTCTGGCGATTGTGGATGCGCGGGTTAATGGGCAGGGCCCTTATCGATTTGTTGTGGATACGGGGGCGAGCAATTCTGCGATTTCGCGCATGCTGGCGGAACGGTTGATGATGCCGCGCGGGGTGGCGGTGCCGGTGATGGGGGCTTCGGGTTCTTCGCCTGCTTATATGACTAAGGCGACGATGCTTGAGGTGGCGGGGAGGCGGTTTCCGGAGTTTACGTTTGCTACTGGAGATTTTCTGGATCGACTTGGGGATGCGGTGGGGACGCGGATTGACGGGGTGCTTGGGGCGAATGCGTTTCGGAATCTGGTGCTTCGGATCGATTATCCGAAGCAGCGGCTGAGTTTGGAAAACCCTTAAGCGTCGCTTTCGGAATTTTCTGGCGCTTCCTTCAACATTATTTGGGATACCAGGGTCGTCGTCCGGTGTTTCGGAAACGTGTCGCTATGCCAGTGCCTATCGCAATACAATTTCGCAATGCCGAAAGCCCACCATTGGCGGCCTTCGCTGCCGTTGCGAAATCGTCCGCTTTGGCAAGCCCCCAAACCGTGCCGGGAGGGCTTGCAAGTGTGCTCTACACTATGCCGTTTTGCGGGAAGCGATTCCGAAAACGCTCGATAGGCCGTGCTGAACGCGACGCCTCGCATAGGCGGCGATGCATTAACGCGGCTTGCTGACTAACCTCAATGACGGCCCGCCACAATCGTCAACCCTTTCAAGACGAAGACGCTCGAGACGCGCACGCTCAGCAAGCTCAACAACCAGACTCGTTGGCTCGTAGGCGCGCCCAGTTTTTCCACCTGCAATCCGCAGGACGTAAATCCCATCCCGGGCGTCACCAAGGGCAAACGAACCGTCTTCAGCAGAACTCGTCCGCATGATTTCGCCGTTGCGGGGATTGTGCAATGTGATCTCGGCGCCAGCAATTGGAACATCGTTGCGATTGATTTGATTCTTAAGCGCGTTGCCCCCTGTCCCCGGTTGCGAGTCGATTAACTCGCCTGCTATGCGGAGTGTTGTGGTTGGCCAATCACCCCAT
>JBIPMY010000245.1:0-9321 GCA_044376335.1 Bryobacter sp. | reverse complement strand
TGGAAACAGTGAAGCGCCGCTGTGATGCCAAGAAAATCGACACTCAGCCAGTATTCCCCGGGAGTCAGCCCTGACAAGTCCAACTTTCCCTTCGCACCCGTGCGGCCCGTGAGCACAGGCTTGTCATCCGGACCGGATCTTGAGACAGTGACAGTCGCTCCAGAAAGAGGAGATCCTTGATGGATTATTTCTATGGTTGCTTGGGGATCGACTTCAGGACCACCTCCAAGGCACATCGCAACTGAGCATCCGAAGGCTGGTGTTGCAAACAACAACACGAGGGTCACGCCAACGGTGGCAATCCACGTCAACACGACCACAGGATACCCTACCTGCCAAAGCGTGCGTATGAGGGCAACTCGGAAAAGGACTTAGAGTTCTCACAAGACTACTGCTGCCATGGTCATTGGGTTGCATTGGCCTCCACTCGTCGGGTGCAACGCAGTTGGCAGAGAATGGAACAGGGAACGATAAGTCGCGCAGTGTAGAAGAGACTGGTACTCGGTCCGCCCCCATAACAGTTCAATCGTATGGAACCGGGAACTTACGCTGAATCATGTTGACGGAAGCGCCAGATAATTCTGAAAGTGATACCTTAAGCGGCTCTGCGTGGTGCAGGCTTGATCCGCAGGTCTAATTGAATCCCTGTGAGTCCTACCAGGTTCACCAGGGCATCCAGAGAGAATCTACTGATTCTTCCCCGTAACAGATCTGAGATTCTTGGTTGGGATACTTGCAGTCGTTTTGCAGCCTCTGCCTGAGTTATGCATTCACGCTCGATCCATTTCCTGAGCGCGGTCGTTAACTGCGACTTCATGCGGAGGTTCTGAGCTTCGGAGGCTGAGAATCCGAGGTCGGTGAAAACGTTGCCGCTGCCTTGAGT
This sequence comes from Bryobacter sp., assembly GCA_044376335.1. Taxonomy (GTDB): domain Bacteria; phylum Acidobacteriota; class Terriglobia; order Bryobacterales; family Bryobacteraceae; genus Bryobacter. The sequence continues at coordinate 8,438 of JBIPMY010000245.1, read as the reverse complement.
CATTTGGATTTGCTTAGGGGATCGGGGGATTCTGCGGCATTGCTCCGCTGTCGGTGCGGGGATCGGCTCCGGCGAAGTTTACCATTCGCTTGTGATCGTGCATGACGGCTTCACCGTTGCCCATCGCGCTCGAATAGCCGTTGAGCGGGGTGATTAGATGGCCTCGCTTTTGCAGGTCGAGACGGACGGAATCTGGGATGCCGGTTTCCATCTGGAGGTCGCAGCCTTCGAAGGTGCCTTTGGTGAAGCGGGGGACTTCCATTGCGCGCTGGACGTTCATGCCGAAGTCGACGATGTTGGCTACGAACTGGGCGTGGGCCTGGGATTGATTCCAGCCGCCCATGATTCCGAAGCCGATGGCTACTTCGTCTTTCTGCATGAAGGCAGGGATGATGGTGTGGAGGGGACGCTTGCGGCCGAGGAGGCTGTTGGGCTTGCCGGGCTGGAGGTCAAAGCCAGCGCCGCGATTGTGGAAGGAGAAGCCGGCACCGGGGGCGACCATGCCTGTGCCGTAGCCTGCGTAATTGCTCTGGATGAGCGAGACGATGTTGCCGTCTTTATCTACCGTTGAGAGATAGATGGTTTCTTTGCCGCGGGCGTCTAGAGACTGGCTGATCTCGCTCGGCAGCACCTTGCAGGTGGCGTGCTTCATGTCGATCAGGGCTGCGCGCTTGGCGGCGAGATCTTTGGATAACATCTCAGCCACTGGCATTGCGGTGAAGCGGGGATCGCCGACGTATTTGGCCATGTCGGCATAGGCGAGCTTTTTGGCTTCGATCATGACGTGGAGGGCGGCGGCTGAGTTGTGGCCGTAGTCGGCGATGGGGAAGGTCTCCATGATGTTGAGCATGGAGAGGGCTGCGATGCCTTGACCATTGGGGGGCAGTTCGTAAATCTTCCAGCCACGGTATGTGGTGGAGATGGGGTCTACCCATTCGGGTTCGTATTCTGCGAAGTCTGCGAGGGTGTGTGCGCCGCCTTGCTCTTGCAGGAACTTCACGAGGTTTGAGGCGATGTTGCCTTTGTAATAAGCGTCGCGGCCCTGGGCTACGATTTGGCGGAGGGATTCGCCGAGGGCAGGGTTCTTGAAGGTGTCGCCGAGGCCGGGCTTGACTCCATTGGGGACGTAGGTGTTGGCGTAGCCGGGTTGCTTCATCAGCTTCTGGCTGACCCAGGAGCGTGCGCCCCATTCGGGCATGGCGAAGCCGTTTTCGGCGTAGTAGATGGCGGGCGCCAGGGTCTTTGAGAAAGGCATGGTGCCGAAGCGTTTGCGCAGGGCGTCCCAGCCGGCGACTGCGCCGGGGACGGTGATTGCGTGGACGCCGATGGGGTCGAGTTTTTCGATGCCTTTGCTCTTTAGATGTTCGATGGTGAGAGCTTTGGGTGTCCAGCCGCTGGCGTTGAGGCCGTATACTTTGCCTGTTTTAGCTTCGTAGTAGATGGCGAAGAGGTCGCCGCCGATGCCGTTGACGTAGGGCTGAGTAAGGCCGGTCATGGCGTTGGCTGCGATGGCTGCGTCGATGGCGTTGCCGCCGGCTTCGAGGATGCGTGCGCCGGCTTGCGAGGCCAGGAATTGGGGTGCTGCGACGATACCAAACTTGGTTACGATCATCGAGCGGTGCTGGTCTCGCCCGATGGGAGGGACGGTGTTAGGCGTTTCTTGGGCGAGGGCGATGGTAAAAGCCGAGAGACAAAGCAGTTTGAGACGCATGGGAATTCTTCAAAGTGTATCTCTTTTGAGGCTGCGCTCGATAGCGGCGGCGGAACCGTCGCGTAGCCAGCCGTCGAGCTGACCGACTTCTTTGAGTTGTTGGCCACGGCGGCGGGGGACTTCGAAGTAGCTGCAGGTGACTTCTTCGAGGGCGGTCATGTCGCCCCAGAGACGTTCGAATTGTGCGACGGGGTAGATGTCTTCCTGGCCGCGGCCCCAGCGCTTTTTGACGTCCTTGATGGTGATGTAGCTGGGGACACGCTGGGCTGTCCTGCGGACGGCTTCGTCGACGAGGGGCTGATTGTGGAGCGTTTCGCGGGTGAGGCCGAAGGCCTTGAGCATTTTGTCGATGGTGATCCAGTAGGTGCTGGCGTTGTAGTAGCTGAGGGCGAACTCGGCTTCTTCGCTGGGGAGGGCGAGGCCTTCGACGAGTCTTGGTTTGCCATCGACGCGGGCGAGACTGCCGCCGTGATCGCCGAATTGTTTCTGGACAACTTCGACGCTGAAGGTGGAGCCGGATTCGATGTGGGCCCCGAGGAGGGACTCGTCGAGGGTGGCACCAAGGGTATCTACGTTGTGGAGGAGCAGGTATTCGAGCTGTGGCTTATCGCTGAGCAGGCGGGCGAGGAGGCCGTTGCGCAGCATGTTGGGGATTTCATACCAGTGGCCGACGGGGTGGATGCACTGGTGGGCGAGGTTGGCGCGGTAGTCGCTGGCTTCTTTCATTTGCTCGACCCAGCGCATGAGGCCGGCGCGGCCACTGGCGCGGACCTTTTGCTTCTGTTCGTCGAGTTGTTGTTGGGGGAGGACTTCCCAGAGGTAGCGGAGGTCGGCGAGGGTGGGGATGAGGCGCAGGCCGATGCTGCGGCCTTGTGAGACGTGAAGATCGAGGCCGGAGAAGTGGCTGTCGAGATTCTTTACGTGTTCTGCGATGGGTGCGCCGGTGAGGTAGCTGGTGGTGACGATGTGCGGTATGACTGTGTCGTAGAGCTGTTGGGCGACTTTGGTCTTGGCCAGGTGAACGTCGAGGAAGTTGTAATAACGGCCATCGAAGCGATGGAAGGGGATGAGTGCCTTCACCGTGCCGGCACCTTTGGTCCAGCGGCTGCCGACGCCTCCGGCTAGAGTTACGACTGCGACCTTGCCGGATTGCATCGCTTTGCGTCCGGTGGGGGCGTGGGCTTTGCTGACTGGAGTCAGGTCTCCGGGCTTGACGTCTTCGATGGCGAGGTTGGAGGGCAGGATGTTTTTTGCCATGCCGATTCGATTGCCGAGGTAGTCTGCGCGGAGGCGCTCGTGGGCGCTTGCGTCGAAGCCGAGGGCTGCGAGGAGCGCATCGAGTTCGTTGCTTTGTTGGGTGGTGTTTTGTTCTTGCGGGAAGAGGCGCTCGAAGAGTGCGCCGGTGATGTCTGGATAGCTTGCGGCTACGCGGCCGAGTTCTGTGCGGCGCTCTTCGGGTAGTTCTGAGGCGGGGATGCGCAAGAGTGCGGGGACGGTGAAGAGGTGGTACTTGCGGCTGAGGAGGGCTTCTGCATTTTGCTTTAGCGTTGCAGTGGTGCCCTTGCTGTTGATGGCGAAGTCGTAGACGACAGGCGTGATGGCGAAGGGGACGGAGTGTTCGAAGCGCTTCTTTACGGTGGCGAGGATTTGCACCATCTCTTCGGCAGCAGCATCGCGGATGGTGGGATCGAAGACGAAGCCCATGCCGCCGCCGCTCATGCCGCCGAGCATCCAGAAGCCCCAGAATTGTTGACCGAAACGAGTGCGGCAGGCTTCGATCAGAGCTTCAGTATAGGCGTTGGCGGCCCAGGGGATGATGGTTTGGATGGGGCCATCGTAGTTGCGCTGGGTGAGTTCTGCAACCTGTTTGATGTCGCCGGCTTTGAGGGCTTCGAGCATCTGGTCGAAGATGGAGATGGCTTTTTGACGGCCGGTCCATTCCTTGTCGCTACGGAGGAGATAACGCTCGGTGCACATCTCGAGGATGGGCCCAACGTCCTGGCTCATGCCGCCGTGGACAACTACGAGGGATTGTTCGAGTTTGAGCTGGGCTGAGGGCGCGCTGAGGAGGGAGTGTTTGGGGAGGAGCTGGCCACGGCTGAGGCTAGGTGGGTTTTCGAGAACTCCTTCGATGAGTTTGATGCCGGGCCAGACACCGCCGGAATCCTGCCAGCCGCCGCCGGAGCCTCCGAGCCATTCGCCGAGGATGGCACGGGCAGCGACTTGACGGCGGTCTGCTTCGCTGAGGGGGCCGGTGAGGTTTTGGATTTGCCGGGTTGCCCGCATGAGGACAGCGATGAGAGATGCGAGGAGATTGGTGGAGACGGCGAGGCGGCTGCCCTTGGGGATGTCGTTGACTTGACTGACGACTTCGATGCCCCGGTTGCGGCTGCCGGTGAGTTTGTAGAGCACCTCTGCGAGAGGCTGCTGGCTGCCTTCGAAGCCGGAGGGGATGAGCCCGCTGGCGATGACTGCGGCTTTGAGGAGGCCGAGATAGTCTGCGGCGAAATCGAAGACTTCTTCAATTGTGGTGATGTCGACGCGGGCTTCGAGATCGACGCTGGCGAGGCGGAGCACGGGTTCGTCGATGACGCGGATGAAGGCTTCGACTGGTGGCCGCGGGGTTTGGTTACTGCCGCGATTTGCGAGGTCGACGGAGATGTTGATGACCCGTGCGCCTTCGGGGTAATCCATTGCGAGGAAGAAGATGTCGCTCCAAGCGCTGTGGCTTAAGTCCATGCGGACGGGGGTTTGCTCGTGCAGGACAGGGTAGGGCTGGGAGTTGAGCAGATCCGGGTGGAGGCGGATTGGGTAGTCGCTGTGGTGGCCGGTGCGGAACATCCACTGGTTGCCGGGGAAGGAGCGGACGCTGCGGCGTACTTGTTCTGCGAGGGTTTGAAAGGCCAGGCCACGGTAAGCTGCGGCGAGGGCGCTGGAGATCGCCGGGCTTTTGCCGCCCGAGGAGAGCAGTTCACTGATGCCACGCTCGAAGTGCCGGCTGCGGATGTGTTCGACTGCGGAGTAGGGCAGGAGGGTGGTGCCGGTGGCGAGGGGGACGAGGTGGAATTGGTGGAGGCTGCTGAGGAATAGCAGTGCGCGCACCTTCTGGTAGAGGTTTGTGGTGGTGGCGCGGAAGGCCTCGAGTTGTGTGGCGGCGGCTTCGAGTTCTGGAAGGGTTTTGCCTGCAGTCCAGGAGTCGAAGGAGGTGTCGCGGAGGTGAGGTTCCGTCAGGATGTCGATCAAGGTCATCGGGCCATGAGCTCCAGGATGAGGGCCAGGATTTCTTCGCGGTCTGGGCCTTTGAGTGCGAGGGCGAGCTGGGCCTGGAGGATGCCGTAACGTGCGCCGAGATCAAAGCGGGTGCCGGGGAGGATAGTGGCGAGGACGGGTTCGCGTTGGGCCAGGATCTGGAGGGCAGCGGAGAGGGTTGGTGGCGGGGTGGGGCTTTCGTCGAGGAGTTGCATCAGCGAGGGAGTGAAGACGTGCATGCCGAAGAAGCAGAGGTAGTGGCCGGCGCGGAGGCCAGAGACGATGAGGCGCTGCTCGGCTTCGGTGGGGGTGGGTTTCTCGATGACGGTGTCGACGAGGTAGAGAGGATGGGAATTGGGGCTGGGGCGAGGGCTGCCACCGACGGCACCGAAGAAGGGGAGGAGCGATTCGCGAGTGGGCTGGACGGCGGATATGGTGGTGGCTTCGCGCTTGTAGGTGTCGATGAGGGACTGGACGAGGGTCCAGGGTGGGCCGTCGTTGGCCATGTAGAAATGGTCGCCGACGAGGTGGAGGAAGGGGGAGTTGCCGACAAAGTTGCGGGCTTTGTAGAGGGCCTGGATGTAGCCGGTGGGTTCGTCCTGTTCGATGAGGGTGACGTTCTGCAGATGTTCGAAGAGGCTGGTATCGCCTTTGGGGATGATGATGGCCAGCCTGTCAACCAGGGGCTCACGGCCTTCTGGCATGAGAAGGTTCATGGCAAACTGGGCAACGGTTTCGAGTTGTGCATCGGCCTTGGCGAGAGTCTGGTGTAGGAGATGGCGCTGCTTTGGGGCAGCAGCAGTGATTACTGCGGACAGTTGCATATTCATTCGCTCTCTGTCAGTATCCCTTGACAGGACCCACTATTGAATATGCGAAGGCGAAGCTTTCTTGCGATGTTGCGGACGGAAGATCTGCAGGCTCAGTTTGAACGATTGGCGAAAGAGAACTCTGTGGAGGCGGCTGTGCTGGTGTTTGAGCGCGGGCGGGAGAGGCAGGTTTTTACGCATGGGGTGGCAAAACGGAATAGCGTCTTTCTGTTGGCTTCGATTACAAAGCCGATGACGGCGATTGCGGTGATGCAGTTGGTGGACCGTGGGCTGGTGAAGCTTGGGGACCCGGTGCAGAAGTACATTCCTGAGTTTGGGGATGGGCGGGTTGTGGTGCGGCATCTGCTGACCCATACTTCGGGATTGCCCGATATGTTGCCCGAGAACGAGGCGTTGCGGAAACGTCATGCGGGGTTGAAGGAGTTTGTGGCCGGGGCTTGCCAGGTGCCGTTGCTTTTTGCGCCGGGGACGAAGCAGAGTTATCAAAGCATGGGGATTTTGCTGGCGGCTGAGATTGTGGAACGGGTGACGAAGCAGAAGCTGCCGGGCTATCTTGAGGCGAATCTGTTTCGGCCGCTGGGGATGAAACAGACTTCGCTTGGGCTGGGCTCTCGCAGATTGGAAGAGACGGTGAGGAGCCAGAGCCAGGATGGGAGTGACTGGGATTGGAATAGCGCTTATTGGCGGAAGTTGGGTGCGCCCTGGGGTGGCGCGTTTGCTACGGCAGAGGATGTGTTGAAGCTGCTGAGTTATTTTGCTGCGCCCGATGAGCGTGTGTTGAAGGTGGAGACGGCGCGGATGATGATCGCCGATCAGAATGTTGGTCTGAACAAGGAGTGGGGACTTGGCTGGGGTGTCGATGGCAAGCGGGGGACCTTTGGGCATTCTGGATCGGTAGGTACGCTGTGCTGGGCGCATCGAGCGAAGCAAGGGGCGTTTGTGTTGTTGACGAGCAAGCCGGCGGCGGAGAGCAGCAAGCCGATGCTTGAGCCGTTGTCAGCGGCGGCTATTTCTTTCTTGTAAGGGTGAGGCGCTGGATGCTGCGTGCATCGAGGCCGAGGGGGCCTTTGATGGCGGGCTTGTCGTCGATGGTGAGAATTTCTTCTTCGAGGGTGTCGCCGCGGAGGCGGGTGGTTGAGACCAGCATCAAGTTGTCGTACTTGAAGGGAGTTACCAGAACGTCTCCAATCCATTTCGACTTGAGCTTGAGGTCCTGGCCTTCATCGATGAACCAGTCGTTGTTGCTTGTGCCGCGGCAGAGTTTGTAGTCTTTGACCTGAAGAACTTTGCCTTGCTCGGAGTATGTGGTTCGCCAGGTGGCGCAGGTATTGTCTGTTTTTGGCAGGGTGCCGATTTCGAGTTGGACGTCGACTTGTTTTGCCTGGGCACGAGGAGGCAAATTGACGAGGGTGCCTTGCCAGGTGCCGGCCCAATCCTGGGCGCTGGTGATTAGGGTGAGGAGCAAAGACAGTCTCATGTGTTTGATTTTAATTTGGGGATAGCCTGTAATGTTTTGCCATCCCTGACCACCACAGGTATGACGTGCAGATTCTTTCTCCCATGTGTGTTCCTGCTTCCCGGCCTGCTGATGGGAGATATCAGCGCCCTTGAGCCTGCTGCAGTAACGGCAGGTTCGGGTAGCTTTACGCTTCGTGCTTATGGGAATTACCTTTTGCCTGGGGAGCGATTGTCGTTCAATGGGCGACCGCTGAACACCACATATGTGAGCTACGGCGAAGTTAGCGCTGTCGTACCGGCAGAATTGGTGCGGGAGCCGGGGCGTTTTGAGGTGTCTTTGATCGGCTATAACAGCCTTCCTTTTGTAGTGAATGGGCCTCCAGTGATTACGAGTACTGCGCCGCTGCCGACCGCCTCTCTTGGTGGGACTTATGCTACAACGCTTGCTTACACCGGAGGAACAACGCCGGTGCGGTGGAGTATCGTTGCGGGGAGTTTGCCCGCCGGGCTTAGTTTGAATGCAGATCTTGGCATTGTGCGTGGGACGCCTACTGTAGCGGGCACTTCGACGTTTACTGTGCGGCTTGAGGACTTTTCGCGGGTTTCCACTACCAAAACGCTACGGCTGCAGGTTGGCAGTGCCGCTTCGGGGCCTCCGAGTTGTGTAGTTTCTCCTCAGAACCAACTGTTGCCATTGCATCGACCGGAGTTCCATACGGGCGGCCCAATCCGGTTTCCTGACCATGAGGTTCGGGTGAATGTCAGTAATGCAGCGGCGGGAGTTAGCGTGACACTTACAGCGAATCAGATTGTATTTCCAGACCGGACCGGGCGTCCTACCGGGATTAGCCAGACGACGGTGACGGGTGCTTCCGGGTCGGCTGCGTTTGCGATTAACCCACCTGCAGGAACGGGCTTTGACCGGACGAATCTTGTGGCGACTGGACGCATCGGTAATGAGTCTTTCCGGTGTGAAGGAACGGTGATTGTTGGCGCGGGAACTATGACTGCGGTTGGACAGAATACAGTGGCGACGCTGGGAGCTTTGCAGCAACGATTTGGGGTAGACTCGGATCGATTTTCCGTTGAACTGTTGAAGCTTGCCAATAGCAATCCGAAGCTGGAACAAATGGCTTCGAAGGCATTCGCACGATTTGAGCCAGTGCTGCAGCAGGTGATTCGAGGCGAGC
>JBIPMY010000451.1:0-4892 GCA_044376335.1 Bryobacter sp. | reverse complement strand
CGCCCCGAGCGCCATCTCCAACGCCGAAAGGATGCGGCCTCCGGGCCGCTTCCCCATACTTAGACGGGCTCGCTTTTGCTGTCGAAAAGTGTAAAGGATGTTCCCGGCCCCACAAAACGACGCCAACCCCATCCGTAAGGGCGGCAATACCAACTCGAAAAAGCCCACCCGTCGAGCCCCATCCGTAAGGGTGGGGATTCCAAACGACGCCAACCCCATCCCCAAGGTTGACGATAGCAACTTGAAACAACAACTCTACAGAAAACAAGGATCAAAGCCAAAAACCAGCCTTCAGATCTAGTTCTCAATCCCTGCCCGGGACAGTCCCAACAAACGCCGGGCCAGCTCTTTGACATCCTGCCAGATCGAAAAAAATGAGGACGCCCAAAGTGTGTCCGGCGGCAGAGATCCCCTCCCATCTGCCGCCGGATCCTTTTACCCCTTGCGTTTACGCGTACTGTTCATCACACTGATGAGGTTCTAAAGAAATGTCCCAATCCCTTCTCGTCTGCCTTTTCACCACAGCCTTAATCGCCGCCGATCCCGCCGAAGTATCAAAGCGAATCCGCGACAATGACCTCACCTGGCTCAAAATCGAAGCCAAAGACGGTGCCCTCAACAACCTCAAAGACGCCCGTAAGAACACACCCCTCATCTGGGCTTCCACCCTCGGCAGCGTAGAAGCGATCGAGATTCTCCTGGCCACTGGCGCGAATCCAAACGAAGCCAACGCCTTCGGCATCACCCCTCTCATCGCTGCCGCCACCGAGCCAGCCAAGGTCAAAGCCCTCCTCGCAAAAGGTGCAGATGTAAAAGCCAAAACGCAAATGGGCCAGCACGCGCTCGCCGTAGCTGCCGCTTCCCCTCGCGCCACAGAAAGCGTCAAGCTCCTTCTTGCCGCAGGGGCCTCGCCTAACGAACGCGGAGCCCAGGGCGGAACACCCCTCCTCAGCGCTCTCGGCAATGCCTGCGCTGAACAAAATGCCAGACTGCTCCTCGCCGCCGGTGCCGATGCCAAAGCCCTCGACGGCGCTGGCTTCGGCGCGGCCCAGTCCGTCATCAGTTGTCCCATCGGTCTTATCAAAGACCTCCTCCGTCTAGGCGCCAACGTCAACCAGCAAAACACCTTTGGTGGCAAGGTCAAGTTTGGTGACATCCAGCTCAAAGGCATCAGCCCTCTCATGCTCGCTTCCGCCCATCGTGATCCCGCTATCGTCCAGACCCTCCTCGATGCCGGAGCCGACGTCAATGCCAAAGACATTCGCGGCATGACGCCACTCCTCTACGCTGTCTCAAGCGAAGAGCAAAACACAGCCAACATCAAACTCCTCCTTGCCAAAGGTGCAGACCCCAAAGCAAAAGATGCCAATGGCGAAGACGCCATCACCTGGGCGAAAAAGTTCAACAACCCGGCCGTCCTCGCCCTGCTCGGGGACAAGCCACAGCCCTTCCAGCCTCTGAATTCATTCATCTCCAAAGGCCCCGGCCCCCAGGCCGCTCTTGCCAAACTCGAATCCTCCAACGAAGAATTCTTCCGTCAAAGCGGATGTGGTGGCTGCCACCACTCCACGCTCCTCTCCGTAGCGGCCGCCCACGCAAAGAAGGCCGGCCTCGCAGTCAACCCTGGTCTTGTCGAAGCTCGAAGCCAACGCACCAAAGGCATGCTCGGTGCCTTCAGCACTGCCCTCCAGCAACTGGTTCCTCTGCCCGGAGACATTGATACAGCGCTCTATACACTGCTCGAAGCCCAAAGCCTCGGCCTTGCTTCTTCGCCCGAATTCGAAACCCTCGCCCGCTACATCTGGGCCAAACAAAACTCCGAAGGCTCCTGGGGCATGCGCGGTATCAGCCGCAGTCCAATCGAGGAATCAGACATCCACCGCACCGCTCTCGCCATCGGCTTACTCCCCGCTTACAGTGACGCAACGATGCGAGCCGCCGCCACAACCCGCCTTCAGAAATCTACCCAATGGCTCCAATCCCAGAAGGCACGCAACACCGACGAACTTGCCATGAAACTCCTTGGCCTCAAATGGGGTAACGCCTCCGCCGCCTCCATCAACAAAGCCGCCAGAGAACTCGCCACCGCCCAACTCAGCGACGGCAGTTGGGCTGGCAACCGCAACCTCACCGGCGACCCCTACTCCACCGGCTTCGCCCTCTTCGCCCTTCGCGAGGGTGCCGCCTGGAAAGCCGACGCAAAGCCAATAGCCAGCGCCGCCAAATGGCTGCGCGCGACTCAGAAAGAAGACGGCACCTGGTACCAGAAAAGCCGTGCCCCCAAGTTCCAGCCCTACTTCGAAAGCGGCTTCCCCTATGGTCACGATCAGTGGATCTCGGCCGGTGCCACCGCCTGGGCCATCGTTGGCCTTACTGAAGCTGGTTCCCTCTAAGGCACAACCAGAATCTCAACCCAGAACCCCCGCTGCTCAAACCCGACGAGCGGCCTTAACCCGGGCAGGTCTGTCACATCCCTCAGGCCTGCCTCATCGGCAAAGCGAAAGTACTTGCGCAGCAACTCTCTCACCCACGGCCAGCGTGCCAACCCATAGGACGGGTCCCAGGCCCTTGCGTACAAAATCAGCACATCCCCCCGCTCCCAATCGAGCCCCTTCAGCCGCTCAATCGACAAATCCTCCACCGCCCGCACCGCCGCAATTGGCTCTTCCACATATCCGAGATAAGGCTTTCGCAACGCATCCGTCAGCGGCCAGGTAGTTGTAATCCGGCTCCGGCTCAGGCCCGATTCCACAAAGCCCGCTGCATTCCGTTGTGCCTCCACCAGATCCACCATCGCCAGATTATTCTCCAGCGCAAAGGGCCAGGGCGGATTCACAAACAACATCGTTATTAGCCCGGCACAACTGAGCGCCAATACCCCATGCCGCCACTTGCCTGCCAGCGTCGACATCCCCGCCGCAAACGCTGCATAAAGCACCGGCAACACCGGCAACAAATACCTCTCAAGCACCGCTCCGCCAGTCACCGACACAAGCAAAACATGCGCGACGCAAGCCGCCGCCACCGGCCTCCACCGCTGGTCAAATCCAACCTGCTTCCACCGCCAGATCAAGACTCCCAGCGGCAGTATGTGTAAGTTCTCAATCCCCAAATAACTCACCCGCCGCAATATCGCATAGCCCAGCCGCACTGGATGCAGCGGATAAAGCATGTTGTATTCCGTGTAGGCTGCATCCCCAAACAGTCGCCCTGTCGAGAACCAAACATAAGCCACCCAGTTCACTACCACCAGCACCGGCCCGAGCACCAGCTGCGCCGCAAACTGTCGCCGCCCCTCGCGCCAGGCAAAGACCCCCAACACCAGCGGGATCCCGATCGATGTCTCTTTAAATGCCACACTCAACACCGCCGCCACCACCGCCACCATCTCCAGCTTCATCAAATAAGCAAGCAGCAATATCGTAGTAAACAAGGCCGAAGGCAAATCCAGTTGCGCCATCATCGACTGCGTGTACACCAACGGATTGGCTAGCAACAAAGCCGCCACGGCAAACGCCGGCACCCCCCGTGCTCCCTTGAGCAACTCCACGGCCAGCAGAAACGACACCGTCAAAAATGCGGCCCCAAACAACAGCATCAGGCTTCGCGTCAGTGGAATGGAATACCCAAACAATTTCCAGGCCCCGGCTAGCAGCAAAGGCAACCCGGGAGGGTGAGAGTTCGGCATCGCCGACTTCGGGATGAGCCCTCCGCCCTGATACAAATCTTGGGCCTGAGAAACAAACTGCCCCGCTTCATCCCAGAAGAAGGGCAGAGAAATCAGTTTGAAATGGGTACTGAAGAGGATGAACGCGAAGATACAAAACAGAATCGCAACCGATACGGCCCGCCTCTGCAGCAAGCGTAAATCCTATTGAACGGGGCCAGCGCCGTTGGCCGGCTCAAGGCGAATCTCGCCAAACGTGCCCTCATACTGGGCAATGTTTTGGTTCAGTAGATTGGCCAATGCCTTCGCCTGTTGTGGGCTCAGGTAAACGCCCTGAAAGTTCGTAATGTTCACGGTATCGGGAACGGTTTGTGAAATGGTCCCGAACATCAGAAAGAAATCCCAAAGGTTCACGCGCACCTGAACGGAATTGGAATAGCTTTCCTTGTAATCTTCACTCTGGGCAATCTGTAGTTTTGGAGCTTGTGTAGGGAACATCGAAACCAACTTTAAGGGGGGAGAAAAGAAATGGCGGGGACGGCGGGGCTCGAACCCGTGACCTCCGGCGTGACAGGCCGGCGCTCTAACCAACTGAGCTACGTCCCCGCAAACTGCCAGAATCTTTAGATTACCACAAAGCACCCCTTAGCGGGAAGAGACCTGCCGCTCTGAGAGCAATTTTTCAACCGTAGCCGTAAATTCTTTCTTCGCCGCCTCAAACAGGGGGCCAGAAGCGTTGCTCGGGAATCCCGCATGCGCCCCCTTCACCAGTCCATCCCGGCCCACAAAAAATGTGGTCGGCCAGGCATTCCAGTTCTGAGCCTGCGAAAGCTTCTCTTTCGCCTCACCCGTCTCGCCAGCCAGCAGCACCGTGTATTCAATCCCATACTTCTTGATGAAAGCCTTCAAGCGCACCGGGTCGGCAAGCTGTTCTGCTTCTTCGAAATCAAGGGCAACAATCTTCAGCCCGTCCTTCTTGTACTTCTTGTAAAGCGCCGCAAGAAAGGGAGCTTCATCGTGGCAATTCGGGCACCAGCTTCCCGTAATGTTGATCAGAACAACCTTGCCGCGGAACTGCGCATCGCTCTCGCTCACAACCTTGCCCGTCAGATCGGGATAAGCAAAACGGAAAGGTTCGGCCGCATTCTTAACCGTCGTAAAGTGATGTGCGTCGCTCGGTTCCACAAGCCCCTGCGCCCGAGCCACTTCAGGCCGGCGAGCTACG
>JBIPMY010000412.1:0-5524 GCA_044376335.1 Bryobacter sp. | reverse complement strand
TCAACGGCAATTTCTCGTAGAAATCAAAGTCGTGGTCATCAGCGAAAAAGGGGATAAAAGACTTCCAAAGAAGTTGAACAATAGGACCATCACTCTCAACTAGTGCCATGAAGTTCTTGATCGCAACCCTACTCAGTCTTTCATTCGTTCAAGAAGCGCACTCACAATCTATCCTTCACGAAGAAATTCAGCGAGCGCGCAATCTGCTCAAGGCTCCCAGCTGGGAAGAAAAAGCCTGGGGTCTTCACATCGCCGGGCGTCTCCGATCCCGCACTCTAGATCAGGACTTACTGGTTCAACTTCAGTCCGCCACCAAGCTCATTGCCGCAGATCCAAAGTCAATCGAACACGCCTTCGTGTCTGTTCTATTTTCAGCTCTGATTGAATCAGGCGTCACCGTTCCGGCTCAGTTGCTCGAGCCCTTCCTCGAATCCTGGACCGCCCCAGCACTCATCATGCTCGTAAGGGCTCCAGACAACGAAGCTACATTTCTCCTCCTGAGCTCAGAGCGAAAGGGCGATTTGGTCTGGTTAACCTCAAACAATGTTCTGGCCGAGAAGAGATCAAAAGCCTGGTACCAGGACATGCTTAAGCAGCTAAGCATCACTCATATCTTTTCTGTAGTCAGCCCCAACGAGCCAAGCTTTTCGGGCACACCTGGTTCAGGTGTCGGCGTTGGCAGCTTTGGGACTCTAAAAATGCCTGCTGGTTTTCCACCCGTAATCTTGTACTCGCTGGAATCCGATTTCATCGCTGGCAGCACTCTGTTGATCTCAGGTCCAACCAACGTCTATTTCAGGCAAACCGAAGCTCCAACAGGACAATCGTTCCGCCCGCCGCACTCTCTAGGTTATTTCTCTCGGTCGAATCTCTGGCACGGCTATCTGGGAAACTTATCCAGAATGACAACTGACCATGTTCGGAACCTTTTCACGGCACACACCGCCGTCACTTATACAACGGATCTTAATTTTGTGAAACTCTGTGACGAAAGTCTTTTGAAGCAAGCCCAAGGTCTGCAGCGGCTCATCCGGTTGATTTCCGAGATAGGACTCTTCCCCTCGCAATCGCAATTTCTGATTGAAGTTGACGTAATCGACCATAGAAAGATTAAGCCTCACCCCCTTCCTGAAATTCAATCGAGACCCGTCATTCTGCCTCTACCTCCAATTCAACCGCGTGCCCGCCCCCTCTGATATAAGATCGTCAACGACCCATCATGCGCTTCGCCCTCTTCCTCCTCCTAACCCTCCTCACCCTCCAGGCCCAAACCGCCACCACGCCCGGACGCTTTCACGTCGAGCACCCCACCCTACACAACCTAGGTTTCGACTGGCTCATCGACGGCGACACCAACCGCAACGCAAGCGTCGAAGTCCGCTTCCGCAAAGCCAACACCCAAGCCTGGCAACCGGCCCTGCCCCTCCTCCGCATCGGCGGTGAGCGCGTCTTCCGCGAGCGCGAAAGCATGACCTACACCGTCCCCCACGCCTTCGCCGGCAGCATCTTCAACCTCGAACCGGGCACCAGCTACGAGTGTGAATTCACCCTGCGAGACCCCGACGGCGTCACCGGCCAAGCCGTTCAGCGCACCACCGTAAAAACCCGCACCGAGCCCCAGCCCTCCACCACCGGACGCACCCTCCACGTCTACCCCAACGACCACGAAGGCCCCAAACTCGAGCCCAGCTTCATCGGCCTCAAGGCCGCCTACTACGGTGAAGGCCGCGGCGATTGGACCGCCGTCCGTATGAAGAAAGCCCAGCCCGGTGACACCATCCTCATCCACGCCGGCCTCTACCGTCCAGACCGTCTCAACTATGTCGACCCTCTAAGCGCCCCCTTCACAGGCTCCATGTCGCTTTCCCTAAAGGGCACCGCCGACAAACCCATCACCATCAAAGGCGCCGGCGACGGCGAAGCCATCTTCGACGGCGCAGGCAACCACAAGCTTTTTGACGTCATGGCCACCGAGCATCACATCTTCGAAGGCCTCACCTTCCGCAACACAGACGTTGCCCTCTTCGCTGGAGAAAAAGAAGTGCTGGGCGCTGTTGCCCTCACTGTCCGCAACTGCCGCTTTGAAGACATCGGTGTCGGCGTCTGGACCGAATACGCAGGCTCCAGCGACTTCCTCATCACCGACAATCTCTTCCTCGGTCGTGAAGACCAGATGCGTGTCATCGGTTGGAATCAGGTCAACTCCCGCGCCGCCGGCATCTACCCCTCTCACCAGCTCCGCAGCTTCTTTGCCGTCAAGGTCTACGGCCCCGGCCACATCATCGCCCACAATGCCGTCGCCTATTTCCACGACGCCATTTGCATCTCCACCTACGGCCCTCCCGAATCCGATCCGGATCGTCGCGCTTCCTCCATCGACATCTACAACAACGACATCCACCTCACCAACGACGACTTCATTGAATCCGACGGTGGCACACACAACATCCGGGTCTATCAGAACCGTGGCGTCAACGCGGCTCATAACGGCTACAGCGCACAGCCCATGTTCGGCGGCCCTGTCTACTTCATCCGCAACCTGCTCTATCACGTCCCCGCAGGTGGAGCGCTCAAGTTCAACGCCGCCCCCGCCGGCATCATCGTCTATCACAACACCTTCATCGCAGAACAAGCCGCAGCAGAGCCTTACTCAAACTCCCACTTCCGCAACAACATCTTCCTCGGCCGCGACACCCCGAACAAAGGCATCATGACCTGGGCCCATGCCACCCCCAGCTTCAGCACAGACTATAACGGCTTCCGCCCCAATCGCAACGTAGCGAAGCAATACAACTGGCGTGCCCCCGGTGCCGAGATGCGTACCTTCGCCACTCTAGGGGAACTCAAACAAGCCACTGGCCAGGAAGCCCACGGCGTCGAACTCGACTACGATATCTTCGAGAATCTGGCCATGCCCGACATCAACCGCCGCCACCACGTCTACCATTCGATGGATCTCAACTTTCGTCTCAAAGCGAACTCCAAAGCGATCGACGCAGGCCAAGTCCTACCCACCATTAACGACAACTTCACCGGCAAAGCCCCAGACCTTGGAGCCCTGGAACTCAACCAGCCACAGCCCCACTACGGCCCCCGCTGGATTACCTGGTCACCCTTCTACCGTTAGCCTGGAATCCGATTCGTCCCAGGCCTCTTTTCGTTAAAGTGATATTTCGGAACTTTCTTTTAACCTGACACGTATTCGTAAAGGTTAGAGGAATGATGCCTGGAGAAAACCGTTTTAAAGCCCAAAGAGGCTTCTTCGCGATTCTTTTGCTAGCATTCGGTTTCGGGCTTGGAGGATTAACTCTCTTTCTCGGCATCCTGAATGCAACGTTACTGAAGCCACCGTCGATCTCGCGGCCCGCAGAGGTGTTTTCTCTGGTACAGGCAGAAAGCAACGCGAAAACCCATTCCTATCCGAACTATCTGGAGCTTCGCGAGCGGGCCAGAACCTTCAACCTCAGCCTCTACCGGTTTCTCCGTTTCAACGCCAGCTTTGCGCCAGACGCAACACAACCCGTTTGGGGCAACGCTGTGTCAGGAAACTATTTCCAGCTCCTCGGCGTAAAGGCAGCCCTTGGCCGCCTGTTCTCTCCCGACGATGATCTGAAGCCAGTCGCAGTCTTAACCCACAACGCCTGGCAGCGTTATCTGTGCGGCACCCCCGATGTGCTGCAGCGAGTTATTAAAATCAACGGCCTTGCACACACCGTCATTGGAGTCACCGGAAAGGACTTCAGCAGCATTGAGCGCCTCCCTCAACCAGAGATCTTCATCCCAATCGCGACCACAAAAAAGATCGATCCCCAAGCCGCAACTTTCGATCGACGCGACAGCGAGCAGAACTTTCTGTTGGCCCGTCTCTATCCCGGAGTCACCCGAAGTCGAGCCGAATCGGAAGCCAATCAAATTGCTACCCGGCACGCAAAAAACTCGAGCTACGGAATTCGCCTCGTAGCACCGGAAACTGCCATCGATCCTTTTCCTGCCGTGAAAGCACTTTCTTTCGCGCTGCTCTTGTTTGTCCTTGGCCCTCTACCCTACACAACGCTCAGGGCGCGTGCAAAACGTAAAGCCCACAGCCGCTGCGAATCCTGATCCGCAACCTCATCCTGCCGAAACTCCACCTGCACATGCGGCAAGCCCCGCCGCAGCGCATGATACGGCACGCTGTAGTCCATCGCCGGGTCCAGATCATAAGGCTGATTGTCCCCAACTACAACATCTCCAGGTTCACGCAAAGCAGCCAGAATAGGCTCAGCAAGACTGCGATCGAGATAACTCGACAACGCAATTTGCCAAGGCCGGGCCACTCCGCGCAGCGACGGCGTCATCGAATGAATAGACACAACAACAGTCCCCACACGCTCGGCCAGCACGTCTTCCACCGCGTCATGATAGGGCCGAAACCAACGCTCAATTCGCTCCTTGCGCGCTTCCCCATCCAGTCCAAGATTCCCGTGGATAAACGTCCCATCACTCACCTCTGGAATCAAATCTGGTGCATCCAGATGGCGGTTGCAATCAATCACCAGCCTTGACACTCCAGAAAGAATGGCCGGCGCATCAAAGTGTTCTGACAGCACCTCTGTCACTCCGGCCGCGCCGATATCCCAACCGATGTGCCGCTCCAAATCTTCAGTCGCAACGCCGAGTCCACGCAGCTCCTCAGGTACATGGTTGCTGGCATGGTCACACAAAAAAACAAATCGGCTCGTCCCTGAGCTTCGAAGAATTCTATGCACGATCTGCAGCCACTTCCGTAACTTCCACGCTCACATCCATACCTTCAAAAGCTTCCGCAGATCCGGAATACGTTCCCCACAGCGGCAGCACCTGATCATGTGTCCAGGCCACCGCCACCCGAATCAGATTACGATTCCCGATGATGCCATTGGTTGGGCAAAAATCAATCCAGCCAGCTCCCGGCAGATAAGCCTGCATCCATGCATGAGTCGCCCCGCCGCCTGCCAGCCCTGAGCTGTTCGGTACAAAAATATAGCCGCTCACAAACCGCGCCGCAATGCCCAAAGACCTCGCTGCCTCCATCATCAATACTGCAAAATCCCGGCAGCTTCCTCGCTTGCTCCTGAGCGTATCCTCGGGCGTTTGGACACCCTTTTCGCTTCGGATGTTGTAGTGAAACTGTTCGCGAATTCCAATAGACATCGTGCTCAACACTTTCATCGTCAGAGTCTTCTCCGCCGGGTCGAGAAACTGCAGCGCCCACTCCGGAACACTCGCCCCCGCATAGCGCCTCTCAAGACCCGAGACGATATTCGGGTAATCCTCGTCGGCATAGCGAAACGGATAAGTCCGCGCATAATCTTCGAGCGGGTATTCGGGCAGGGAAGTCTCAACGTGTTCGAGTGTTACTTTGCTCTCAAATCGCAACTCAGTGGTGTTGCCCTCAAAGCTCACAACCGCTACGGAGTTGTCAAAAGGATCATGCAACCACCGCACCGCAGCAGGTCTCGGAGTGATCTCAAGCTCAGTCTGGATCAGCCGCAAATCATAACTT
>JBIPMY010000217.1:0-9987 GCA_044376335.1 Bryobacter sp. | reverse complement strand
GAATGGACACTAGTTGATTTGGCTCTCAATAATTTCATCAGTCCAAACCCGGAAGCTCTCCAGCACATTTGGGCCAAACGTGGTCGCAATCGCAACATCGGATGCATCGCGTCCGCGTGCCATCAACACTCGCCCAATTCGCGGCACCTTGTTACGAGGGTCAAACATATGCCAGCGTCCGCCGATCCACACTTCAATCCATGCTGCAAAGTCACCCGACGGGTAAGGCAGCGGTGTGCCGATATCACTCAGATACCCTGTGCAATACCGCGCGGGTAGATTCATACAACGGCAGAAGGCAATGGCCAGATGAGCAAAATCTCTGCACACCCCAGACCGTTCCTCGAATGCCTGCGCCGCACTCCGAGTCGGCCTTGCATTTCCGTAGTTGAAACTCAGATGATTGTGCACATAGTCGCAAATCGCCTTGGCTCGCGGGTATCCCGGCGCGATTCCGCTAAACAATTGCCAGGCCGTGTACGACAAAAGATCGGTTTCGCAATATCGGCTGCCCAACAGGAAAACAAGATTTTCTTCGGGCAAATCAGGCACATCATCCTGCCACGCCTCTGCCGAAAATTCATCGGGCAACCCGCTATCCTGAATCACTCCGTCGGCACTCAGCCGCAGCACTCCCTCAGGCGCGAGCAGCCTCGTACACTGGTTCCCAAATCCATCGCGATAGCTCGTGATCTCGATTGATGGGTCGGCGCTGAGCCTGTCTGCCTCAATCAGATCCGGAACGCGTGTCTCGTGCACATTCACAACGAGAATAATGGGTGTGGGTTGGGGGAACTTGTAGACAAGCTCGTATCCGATCCGCAACTTCATGCAAATACCTTCTATCTGCTCTAACGGATCTGCTTGCCATACAAAACGTTTCAGCTCCCCAAGTATGGCACTCTAAATCTTTCAGAGCCGGTAGATCTAAACTGGAAACGTAATGAAGATGCCAATGTCGATCGAACTTAAGCAGGGCGAATCGTTGATTCAATTGCAAGCGCAGGTGCCAGCATGGCCGGCCGATCTCAAAGGGTTGCTGCCCGCCTTCAGGTCGATTACAGATGACCTTGTGAAAATTTCAATCGATGCCGCTGCTGCCGAGGCCAAAACAATATCCTGCAAAGCAGGTTGCGGTGCCTGTTGCCGCATGGCCGTTCCCATCGCCGAACCAGAAGCTTTCCGCCTCCGTGAAGTTATCGACGCTATGCCTGAACCTCGTCGATCTGAGGTGCTGGCGAGGTTCGCAGCGGCCATGGATGTCTTCCGGGACACTGGCTTGCTCGACAACATCTTTCAAAGCCCCCGCACGGAAGACGACATTACCAGGATCATGGCCGGTCTCCATGCATATTACGCCAAAGGCCACGCCTGTCCCTTCCTTGAGCAGGAATCGTGCTCTATCTATGACGAGCGTCCCCTGATCTGCCGTCAGTTTCTAGTCACCTCGCCTGCCGAAAATTGTTCCAACATCGAAGGGGAAGGAGTAGAAAGGCTGCCCGTACCTTCTCGCCCCAGCCGAGCCCTGATCATGATTGCCTCCCAGGAGAACCCGTCCCGGGAAGCCGTTCTCCCCCTCATTCAACTTGTGGAATGGACCGACGCGAATCGGGATCTCAGCGAAGAGCTTTTTGCTCCGGAATGGCTAGCTCAATTTGGGGCGGCCTTGCAGTCCAAAATCAATGAAGTGCTCCCAGAGACTGAGGCCTGATCGATGATGCGCATTCCGATGCTTGTCTCGCTACAGCTGGGCGAAACCTCGATTCAGACGGAAACGGAACTCCCCTTCGAGCCAGTGGATCTCCCTGCAATGCTCCCGGCATTTCGTTTAATCGCAGACCAGCTCGTAGACGTTGCAATCAGCAATGCTGCTAGTGAACACAAAACGATTTCCTGCAAGAAAGGCTGTGGCGCTTGTTGCCGCATGGCTGTTCCTGTCTCAGAGCCAGAAGCTTACCGCCTTCGCGACGTTATCGATGCAATGCCAGAGCCAAGACGATCCGTCATCCGGCAACGATTCGAAGAAGGGATGGATGTCTTTCGACACAATGGCCTGCTGGAAAACATGTTTCAGCGCGTAAGCGGAGAAGAAGAAGAGCAAAGCGCCATGGCCAGACTGGACGCTTACTATGCAACCGGCGTCGCCTGTCCATTTCTCGAAGAAGAATCCTGCTCCATTTACGACGAGCGCCCACTCATCTGCCGGGAATTCCTGGTTACCTCCCCTGCTGAGAATTGCTCCAACTTCGACAGTTCGGGGGTGGAACGTCTCCCCACTCTCGCCCGTCCCGGTGACGCTCTGATCCTCATCGCATCCAATCCCAACGAAAAGCGGGTCGCGTCGATGCCGATGATCCAGATTTTGGAATGGACCAGCGAACACCCCAATCACGGGCAAGCTCATATGGCCCCGGAATGGATGGGCCTCTTCGCTGAAACTCTCCAGACCAAAGCAAATAATATGCTTTGATTTGAAAAAAAGACGAAACCTCAATGAAACCGAAGTACTGCCGCCTGCCTCCAACGATTGACTGGGGTTGCGCAGAGGACTATCATTTAACTAGGTCCCGAAGTCTGTATTGGGAAGGGAAAACAGTATGAAAGCAAAGCGCTTAATTCAATTTCTAGCCGGATCGTCACTGGCCTTGTCGCTCGTTACGGCCCCGGCTCTTGCGCAAAAGGTCAAAAAGAAGGACGCCGAGCAGGGCGATCGCGAAACCATCGCAAAGCCGCTCAGTGCCCGTGATCAAAAGCGTCGCGAAGATAAACTCCGCAAGGAACTCGAAACTCCTTTCCGCAAGTGGCTCAACGAAGACGTTTTCTACATCATTACTGACGAAGAAAAAACCTCCTTCAAGCGCCTCAGCACCGACGAAGAGCGCGAACAGTTCATCGAGCAATTCTGGCTCCGTCGCGACCCCACTCCCGATACCCAGGAAAACGAATACAAAGAAGAACACTACCGCCGCATCGCTTATTCCAACGAGCGTTTTGCCAGCGGTATCCCCGGCTGGAAGGCCGACCGTGGCCGCATCTACATCACCTTTGGCCCGCCTGACGAAATCGAAGATCACCCCAGCGGCGGTACCTACCAGCGGCCCATCGAAGAAGGCGGCGGCACAACTTCAACCTTCCCCTTCCAGAAATGGCGCTATCGCTACATCGATGGCATCGGCAACGACGTCATGATCGAATTCGTCGACACCACAATGACTGGTGAATTCCGTATGACGATGGACCCGTCTGAAAAAGACGCCCTCCTCTACGTCCCCAATGCCGGCCTGACCATGTTTGAACAGATGGGCATGTCCAGCAAGAACGACCGCTTCACCCGTACCGACGGCACCCGCCTCGGCACCGGCAATCAGGCCTTGCCCCAGCGCATGAATCAGTTCGAGCGCCTGCAGCAGTTCGCCCTTCTCCAGAAGCCGCCCGCAGTCAAATTCAAGGATCTCGAAGCCAGCGTCAACTCCAAGGTCACCTTCAACGTCCTCCCGATCCTGGTCCGCACAGACTTCGTGCGCCTCACCAATTCCACCGTCATGACCTACATCACCATCCAGATGAACAAGGGCGACCTGCAGTTCAAGTCCACCGACAGCATCTCGAAGGCGATGGTCAACATCTACGCGCGCATCACCTCGATGACCCGGCGCGTAGTCAACGTCTGGGAAACTCCAGTCGTCATCGAAACCCCCTCAGTCATGCTCGCTGAAGCCTCCAAGGGCAAGGCTATCTATCAGAACGCCGTCCCGCTGCCTCCTGGTACCTACCGCGTCAACGTCGTAGCCAAAGACGTCGTCGGTGGCAACATGAACAACTACGAAATGGCCATCACCGTTCCGCGCTTTGAAGACGAACGCCTCGGTGCCTCCAGCCTGATCCTGGCCGACATGATCGAAAAGGTCCCCACCAAGAACATTGGTGCTGGCCAGTTTGTCATCGGTACCTCCAAGGTTCGCCCCCGTCTGAACGACGCTTTCACCCAGAACGAAAAGATGGGCATCTACCAGGCACTCTACAATTTCACGCCCGACGAAAAGACCCAGAAGCCCCTCGGCAACGTCTCCTACGAAATTTCGAAGGCTGACGGCGGCGAGAAGGTGATCGAATTTACCGAAGCACTCTCCGAGATCCCAGGCGCTTCCGCCACTCAGGTGACAATCGAGAAGCTCCTCCCCCTGCAAGGTTTCGCTCCTGGGCGTTATACTCTCAAGCTGAAGGTCACAGACCAGAACAGCAATCAGTCCCTGGTTCAGACCGCGAACTTTAGCGTCGCGGCTGACACAAACGTCCGCGCAAGCCTGAAGGAGTAACTACCCCGCCTAATGCGGTTGCGAACGTCCCATCGTCCCGCGACTTGGATACCTGGCCTCGCGCTGGGCATAATGATCGTGTGTCCAACGATGGACGCAGCCACCGCCGCCCGCTTCACCGGGCGCATCCTGGGCATGGTAAAAGGCACCGGCGGAGTTGCCCAAATGGGTGCCACCGTCCAGCTCCTCAATCGTTTTGAAAAACCAATCCTCCGCGCCATCACCGATGAGCGCGGAGCTTTTGTTTTCGATTCCCTCAGCCCCGAAAACTATTCGATCCGCGTCTCCCTTTCCAGTTTTGTCCCTGCCACCAGGGCCAATATCCAGATCGGTCCTGGTGCCGAGCGATACCTCGCCATCCAGTTAGCCAATCTCTTCAGCAGCATCGAAATCTTCTACGCTCCACCTCCAGGCTCCTTCCTGATGAGTGAAGACTGGCGGGCCGCCCTCCGTGGCTCTTTATCCACCCGCCCTGTCCTCCGAGCACTTCCTACCTGGGATCCAAACCCTAAACCCCGCTCCGCCAGTGCAGTCAAACTCTTCACCGACACCCGCGCCCTCGTGCAACTCTCCAGCGGCGATGCCCCCGCCAATTTTTCCCTGGGCTCTCAGACAGACCTCGGCACCTCCTTCGCCGTAGGCACCTCATTTATGGGAAGAAGCCAGGTCCAGTTCTCAGGCAACCTCGGCTACGGTCTTGCCAGTGGAATCCCCACCGCTGGATTCCGCACCACCTACCAGCGCAGCGTAAACGCGCCTGTCGGCTTTGATGTACCCAATCCCCAGGTCAGCCTCACCATGCGGCAACTCTACCTGCCAATCCGGGCGGGGCAGGGAATTTCAGCGGCCAATACCGGTGCGCCGCTCCTCCGCACCGTCAGCGCCACCTTCTCAGATCGCTTCCAGATCAATGATTCAATGCTCATCGAGTACGGGGCATCTATGGATAGCGTTCAATTCTTTGAGCGACTCAACTACCTCAGCCCCTTCGCCCGCCTCACCTGGGACGGCCAGGAACTTGGTACGGTAAAGGCCGCTTTCTCCAGCGGTTTCCCGCCTGTAGACCTCCTCATCGCAGGCAAAGGCGAAGAGGCCGATATGCAGCGCCAACTCTCCGGCCTTGCTCTCTTTCCTCGCATTACCCGTCGCAATGGCACAACCCAGGCCCAGCGTGTGGAGAACTTCGAACTCGGCTATAACAAGAAATTCGGGATCGGCGAAGTTTTCGCTTCCACTTACCGTGAAGGCGTTTCCAACGCAGGCATCGCCACCATCGGCGCGCCCGAAGACATGCTCGGCCAGGACCTTGTCCCAGACCTCGCTACGAATGCCAGTATCTTCAACATCGGTGGCTACTATCGCACCGGTTTCATGGCCGGTTGGACTCAGAACCTCCCTGGCAAATGGAAGCTCTCGACAGGCTACGGCCTCGGCGGTATTCTTCGTACAGACCAGCGCCAGCTCAACGTCTCGGCTTCTCCCAGCGACGAGGCTGCAGCCATCCGCTCCGGCATCCATCGCAGTCAGAAGAGCTTCGCCAGCATGAAACTCAGCGGCGCGCTCCCCGCACTCGGCACCCGCCTCTACGGCAGCTATCTCTGGACTGACTATCGTGCCCTCACCCCATTCCATACTTCTTTAACCACCCAGGGCTTGGCCGAAACGGGCTTGAACATCGGGATTCGTCAGCCCATCCCCGGCTTCCTCGGCCTCCCAGGCCGTCTTGAACTTAACGCCGAAATGCGCAACATGCTCGCTCAGGGCTATGTTCCAGTCATTACCCCAACCGGTCGCACAATGTGGCTCATCCCCACTCCAAAGCAAGTCCGCGGCGGCCTTAGCTTTATCTTCTAGTCCAGCGGCAATTCCACGAGTACCCGTAGCCCCGGCTCTGCATTCTCAGCCCTCACTTCGCCTCGATGCAGCCCCACAGCGCGCTTCACGATAGCCAGCCCCAGTCCCACGCCTCCAGTCGCTGTTGTCCTGCTGGAATCCACCCGCACAAAGGGCTGAAAGATCCGCTCCAGCATATCCTCAGGTACCCCGGGCCCCTGATCGCGAACGATCAGCACGGCTTTCCCCATCCCCTCCTGCAAACTTGCTCTAACACTTGTGCCACTCGGTGCATAACGAATCGCATTGCGCAAAACGTTCTCCACGCAACGTCTCAACAACTCGGCATCCCCCATCACTTCCACTCTTCCGGCTGTCTCCCATTCCAATTGGCACTCCTTTGCCTGGGCTTCTATTCTGCAATCTGCTACCACCTCACTAGCCAGCCGGGTGAAGTCAACTTTCGTCTTCTCCCGCGATTGTGCCCGTGTCACCTCGAGCAGGTGCGATACCAGCGTGGAGAGCCGCTCGATTTCCTTACGCACCTTCGCCGTTGCCATCGCGCGATCCGGAATCTCAAGGGCAAACTGCATTCGCGCCAGTGGCGACTGCAACTCATGGCTCACATCTTCAAGCAGCGATTCGATTTGTTCCGCCATGCTGTTGAACTGCTGGGCCACCTCCCCAAACTCATCGCTCCGCTTCACAGCCACCCGGGCCGAAAGATCTCCCTGTCCAAACCGTTTTACTGCCTCAGCCAGCTCATTTAATGGCCGCACAAGATAGCGAAACAGCGCGTAGCTCAACACCGCAATCGCAACCAGCACAGCGGCAAAGTAGGGCAGGGAAGTTTCCGTATTGATAGGTGGATCCAGTTCCGTTACGTAATGGTGTTTTCCATCACTGGAATCGCGAATCAACCGGAACTTGCCAAATTTTTCGGGATGCTTTTCTCCAGTTACCAGATCACGGCCTTCACTATCCTCCATCCAGTGAGCTTCTGGAAAAAAACGATGCAGTTGATCCAGCAATACTCGCAACTCTTCCTTGCCCCCACGCTCATAGGCCTCGAATGCAAGCTTGGCCTGCTGGTCAAATGTCTTCCCCATCGGCCCGCCACGGGTCGTCAGGTTCCGGTTCAGCGAAGTGGCGGTAAAAATGAAAACAGCAACACAAAAGACCAGGGTCGCCAGAGACCACAAACTCAGCTTGACGTAAAGGCTTCTCATTGCCCCTCACTCTGTGGAGCCGAAAACATATAACCCACCCCCCGGATCGTATGGATCCGCACCACTCCATCGGCTTCGATCTTCTTACGCATCTGGCTGATATGCACATCCAGCCATCGCTCAAACGGTGTCGAATCCCTTTGATGCAATATAGCCGTCAATTCATCCCGCGAAACCCCTCGTCCGGCATGTCTCATCAGGTACTCCAGAATCTCAAATTGCAAGCTGGTCAATTGACAGGGCTTCTCGTTGAGCCAGGCTTCCCTCTGCCCGGAATCCAGCTTAATCCCGCCAACGAGCAACACTTCAACCTTGTTGCCCCCCCCAGGCTGCATCCGCCGCAATACAGCCCGAATTCGCGCCAGCAACTCATCAGGCGTAAACGGCTTGGCCAGATAGTCATCAGCCCCCGTATCCAGCCCTGTAATGCGGTCATGGGGTGCCCCACGAGCCGTAAGCATGATCACCGCCACGCTCGATCTTCTCCTCAATTGCCTCAGCACCTCAAGGCCGTCTAGTCCCGGCAACATCCCGTCCAGCAGGATCAGATCGTAGCTCGATGCAAGCGCTCGCGCCAAACCTTGCGTCCCATCCTGCACCGTCTCTACATCGATTCCATGCCCATTTAAAAAGGCTCCAACCAACTGCGCCAGTTCTTCATCGTCGTCAATTAACAGTAGTTTCATTACAGGCTGCTACCCTTCATGATATTCTTCGCCACATGAACCTAATGGACGTACTCAAAGCCACCAATGGTGGCCAAAATATTGAAACTTTTGCCAATCAGTTTGGCATCTCGGGCGATCAGGCCCAATCCGTCCTCGGTCAATTACTCCCTGCCCTGGCCCAGGGAGCCCAGCAGAATAGTGGCCTCGAAGGTTTGCTCGGAGCTCTCTCCAGCGGCCGCCATTCGCAGTACATCGACGACCCCACCACCCTCTCTCAGCCCGAAACCATCGCCGACGGCAACGGCATCCTCGGCCATCTCCTCGGCAGCAAAGACGCGAGCCGCGCCCTGGCCTCACACGTGGCCGGCAATACCGGCCTCAGCGATGTGCTGATCAAGCAAATGCTTCCCGTAGTCGCATCCCTTGCTATGGGCGCGATGTCCAAGCAAACTCAAACGTCGGCAAGCCCCCTCGAAGGCATCGCCGGCATGCTCGACTTCGACAAGGACGGCAGCGCCGTTGACGACGTCATGGGCTTGGTAGGAAAGCTCTTTAACCGCTAACAAAAAAATGGCTCGGGAGGATTTCCTCCCGAGCCACTCTGATTCACAAGTTGACTTTTTTTAGGGAATCTGTGAAGGTGCCTTAGCCACAACACCCTTGCTCGCTTCTTCGAGGTTGACTGAGTTCACTTCAAGCAAGCGTCCGGTCGAAACGTCGAGCGTATTGCGTGCACGGCTATAGTTGGCCAGCGCCGTCACTTCAACACCCTGTGCTGTAGCCAGATCGCGCTGAGCCTGAATCACAAGGAAGATTGTCGAACTGCCGAGTGCATACTTCTTCTGTTCGGCTTCGAGCGTCTGCTCCTGCAGGCGACGGCTTTTCACAGCCGATTCGTGACGGGCACGAGCCTGCTGCAAGCCAATCACCGCATTGGTTAGTTCCAGACGGATCGAGTTGATCTGACGCACTTCCTGCAATTCCTGCTGGCGCAGGCGCAAGGTGTCGTTTGCATAGTCGGCCTGGGCCGCACGGTTCCGAATCGGGATATTCAAGTTGAAGCCTACTGCGTAATCAGGGAAGTTCCGGCGCAGCAATTGCGCAAGAGCAGTTCCGTAATTACCTTCAAAGAACGGATCGACGAATCGACCGCGTCCGCCAGGTGCAGGCAAACCGTTCACCGAACCGGCCAAACCATTATTGGTAAAGCTGGCCGTGGCGTCGAGAGACGGCAACAGCGCGCTCTTGGAACCAGCGATACCGATCTTGGTATTCGAAATGTTGATTTTCGTCTGTTCGAGTTCGGGTCTCTTGTTGATCGCTTCTTCGATCAGATCTTTCACTTGGCTTACTTCTTCGGTGGCAGGCACTCGGATCTGGTCAGTTGGGATGATCCGGGCGTCGGCAATGGCCGGGCTGGCAATACCATTCCGGCTCAGCGAGTTCTTGATGATTGCTTCCTGTTGAAGCAACTGGGTCTGGCTAACGGTAAGGTCCTGTTGGGTACGAGCTACTTCGGCTTCAGCGCGCACGATTTCGATTGGTGCAAGTGTTCCGATCTCCACCTGCTTCTTGTTGTCCTCATAGAGCTTCTGGGCAAGATCAACTGCCTTTTGCTTCACGGCTACGTCCTGGTTAAAAGAAACCAGATCCCAATAGAGGTTGATGGTGGAGCTTACCGTCGTAATTACCTGCAATTTGAAGGTCAAATCTGAAACCTTCAAATTGTTCTTGGCAACTCGAATGTTTCGGTTGTTGATCGCACGGCCAAAACCTTGCAACAGGCGCTGACTTAAACTCACCTGAATGTTGTTGCGGGTGAAAGGGTTCAAATCGTTGTTGGGCGAATTCGATTCGATGCCGGTGCTGCCATACGCAACCGTAGCGGTCGTACCGGTTAAAAACTGCTTCTGAAGACTGGTATTGAACTGGTCGGAATTC
>JBIPMY010000450.1:0-4916 GCA_044376335.1 Bryobacter sp. | reverse complement strand
AATTCGTTTGAGGATTAAACTTTGATCGGGGCTGCCGGGAACAATTGCGGCGCCATTCTTGCGACTGGCGAACGCGTCGGCTTTCACGTCCAATCGCAATCCGGCCATACGTGTATCCTGTGCCGGGCCGTGGCAATGGAAACAGGAATCGCTCAGGATTGGCCGTACATCACGTCGAAAATCAACTCTTTCGGCAGCCGCAAGAGTCAGGGCAGATACGAGGGTCAGCAGCAGCTTCATGTCTGCAACAATCTTATCTTGAAGAGAAGTCCCGTAAACTGAAGATGTCCCAACAGATGAAGGCCATACGATCCATCCTCTGGCTTGTGCTGCTATTGCTGCCAGGCCTTGAAGCCCAACAGGGTTCGATACTGTCGGTGCAGCGTAACCCCCTGACAGCCATTGCGAACCATCCCCGCGTCAAACAAGCGGAATTATGGGTCAGTGAGGGCCGCGCTGCAATTACCTCAGGCGATGCAAATGAAGCCAGGCGTCTTTTTGACCGCGCGATCGATCACCTCCTCGAAACCCCCGAGAACGATCCAGATCGTGATGCAATCGATCGGTTCACCCAAAACCTTGCTGAAGAAATTTACACGATTGATCTGGAATCACTCGGAGCGGCCCGCAGTCTCGACGATGTTCGCTTTGACAAATCTCCACTCGACGACATTCGAGAGCTAACCTTTCCTGTCGATCCGCGCATGAAAACCAAGGTCCAGAAAGAGATTCAGAGCACCACTTCTCAGCTTCCCCTTGTCGTCAACGATACCGTTCTGGGCTACATCAATTACTTCGCTAATGGCAAGGGTCGCAAAACTCTCGAATACGCCCTCAAACGCTCCGGTCGTTATCGGCCCATGATTTTCCGAATCCTTGCTGAAGAGGGTGTCCCGGCGGAATTGATCTATCTCGCCCAGGCCGAATCTGGATTTCTCCCAAGAGCAGTCTCATATAAAGCCGCCGTCGGGATGTGGCAATTCATCAAGGCCACCGGGCAAACCTACGGCCTCACTCAAGGCCCATGGACGGACGACCGTCTCGATCCCGAAAGGTCCACCCGGGCTGCAGCAAGACACCTTCGCGATCTGTATGAAGAATTTGGCGATTGGCACTTGGCCCTCGCTGCTTACAACTGCGGCCCCGGCTGCGTAGATCGTGCAGTTCAAAAAACTGCCTATGCCGACTATTGGGAACTCCGCAACCGCCATGCAGTCCCAATCGAAACCACCAACTATGTCCCGATCATTCTGGCCCTCACCATCATCATGAAGAATCCTGTGGATTATGGCCTGGCCGACCTTGAACTGGAGACTCCACTGGACTACGACACCATCGAAGTCTATTCCAACACCAGCCTTCAGCTTGCAGCCGATGCAGCCCAGGTGCCGGTTACCACGCTGCAGGACATGAACCCGGCTGTACTTCGCAACATAGTCCCCACCGGTTATTTCCTGCGCGTCCCGAAGAACTCAGCAGCCGAAGTCTCGGCGGCCTTGGATCTGGTTCCATCAGACAAGCGCGATACCTGGCGCCTGCACCGCCTCCAGGAGCGCGACACACTCGAAACGGTAGCGCGTCAGTATCACGTGGGTCTCGAGTCCATGGAGCAGGCCAACCCGAAATTTGGCAACGTTGCCTATGCAGTGGTTCCGCAAATGGTAGCCAAGCCAAAGCCTACGCGCACAACGGCAGTAAAGGGCAAAGCTACACGCTCGGCCCCGGTACGCGTTACCAGATCAAAAGCAAAGCCAACCGCAACCAAACGTGCTCCAGCGCGCCCATCCCCTTCCAAGCCAACAGTAAATCAGAAGAAGCCCGTTAAGCCTTCTCCGTCAGCCAGGAAGTAAACTCTCCCTCGCCGTGGACGTCAGTCAGACGCTGATCACGGCCCTGAAACCGGTATGTCACCTTGGTGTGATCCAAACCCAGCATGCGGAAAATCGTAGCGTGCATGTCGTGCACATCCTTGCGATCTTCTACCGCTCTTAATCCAAATTCGTCGGTAGCTCCAAGAGCACGCCCACCACGAATCCCGGCACCAGCCATCCACATCGAGAAGCCATAGGGATGATGGTCGCGCCCGTTCTTGCCCTCGGCAAGTGGCGTCCTGCCAAACTCGGTTGACCACACCACAAGCGTCGAATCTAGCAGCCCACGCCCCTCAAGATCGGCCAGCAATCCTGCTATTGGTTGATCGCTCTTCTTGGCCATCTTGTTATGACTGCCTAAAAGATCGTTGTGAGCATCATCCCAGTCATCGCCAAGATTGGTGCCCGAGTAGAGTTGTACAAAGCGCACACCACGCTCCACCAGACGACGAGCAAGCAGACACTTGCGGCCGAAGTCGTCTGTCATCGCTTCACCAATGCCGTACAACTTCTTGGTTGCCTCGCTCTCTTTGCTCAAATCCACAACGTCGGGAGCTTCCGCCTGCATCCGGTAGGCAAGCTCGTACGATGCCACGCGAGCATCAAGCGTTGTGTCTTCTTCGCGTGTCGCCGAGAACTTACGATTCATGCGATGGATCAGGCTAAGCGTCTCTTTCTGAGCTTCGTTGGAGACACCCTCAGGAGACGCCAAATGCAGCACTGGACTCTGCCCGCCACGAAACACCGTGCCTTGATAGACAGCCGGCAAATAGCCGCTTCCATAAGCGCCAGCACCACTCTTCATTGCCCCGTCACTCATAACCACGAAAGATGGAAGGTTCTTGTTTTCACTTCCAAGACCGTAAACAGACCACGCCCCTAATGAAGGGCGTCCTGGAAACTGGCTCCCGCTGGCGCGCAAATAAATCGCAGGAGCATGATCAAAAGCATCTCCAAAACAGCTGCGAATCACAGCCAGCTTGTCGGCATGCTGGCGAACTTGCGGATACAGATCGCTGATCTCGAGTCCACTCTTGCCAGCTTTGCTAAAGTTCCAGGGGCTGCCTCGCATGAGTGCTTTGCGGAAGTCGATACGGCTGGTGATCAAGCCTTGCCCAAAGCTACCGGGAAGCGGCTGCCCATCATACTTGGCCAAAGACGGCTTCGGATCAAATGTATCCACATGGCTAACACCACCATGCATGAAGAGGAAAATCACTCGCTTCGCTTTACCCTGCTCTGCCGCTTGAGAAACCATGTTCGCAAGAGCGATCGAGCCAAAGCCTTTGCCCGCGTCAAGAAAAAACTGCCGTCGAGATTTTTCGTAAGTCATCGTGCTTCCTCAATCAATGTACAGAAATTCGTTTGTGTTCAGCAGTCCACGCACCAGTTCTTTGCGCGCTGCTTCTTCATTGCCAAGAAGTTTGGTTTGGCGGGCAATGAATTCGCTCGCCATAGAAACTTCGTTTGAATCGGGCAAGCGCTGCAGAACTTTCAACCAGATGGTTTTGACATCCGCATTCCTGGCGAGAGCAGCCGATTGATCCACCGTAAACCGGCTGTTCAGCAAGCTCAGACTCTGTGTCGATGTTGTCGAGGCTTCGCGTCTCGAGCAACTGAGCACGCCTTCCGGCTGATCAAAAACCTCCAGCATCGGCATACGGTAGGTGCGGCGCACCAGCATATAGATTGACCTGCGAGTATGCTCGGACAAGTCTGAAGTCACAGGCCAGGCATTGCCGGGTGGCTGGCTCATTCCGTACAGTTCTTCCTTAGCCAAAGCCGGCACCACCGGTCGCCCAAACATCTTGGTGTTCAGCGTTCCGGTTGCTGAAAGAACAGCGTCCCGAATCTCTTCCGCCTCAAGCCGTCTGCGTGTGAAATAAGAAAGATACTGGTTTTCAGGGTCCTTCTCGCGGCCCTCCAGCGTCCCTGATGCCGATTGCCGGTACGAGGCGGAGAGCAAAATCTCACGGTGCAACTTCTTCATGCTCCAACCACCATCGACAAACTTCTTGGCCAGATAATCCAGCAACTCGGGATGACTCGGAGCAGCCCCGCGGGTTCCATAGTCGCTTGAAGTTGCAACCAGTCCGCGCCCAAAGTGGAACTGCCAGATTCGATTCACCATCACCCGTGCCGTCAGAGGATTTTCAGCGTTCGCAATCCACTCCGCCAGCGCAGCCCGCCGCCTCGTAGTTAAAGAATCCAGAGGAGGCGCGGGAATATTGCCCCCACCCAAAGCACTCAAGAACCCAGGCTGCACTTCTTCTCCATAAGGAGTTCCCTTGCCCGGGACAAAAGTCTTTGGTGACTCGCGACCTACGTCCGTCATCCCAGGAGCCAGCGGTCCAGGGCCATAGTTTCCGTAGAGAGCCAGCAACCGGTTCTTCAATTTGTCCAGCTTCTCTTTATCGCCATCGTTCAACACACGCCAGATCTGGTCATCGCTCGGATTCACACTCTTCATGTGCTCGTCATGCAAAGCCTTCTGCACCGGGCTGCGTTTCTCTTCTTCCACTGCAAACGCTGCTTGAATCTCCGCACTCAACTTGGACAGTCGCTCTGCCTTCATCTTGTCGAAGTACGGCTTCTTCAGCGTCGCAAGTTCAGCGCCAATGTCATAGAGCTTGAAGTTGCGCGTTACTTCACTTAGGTTGTAACCGCGAGCATTGTTGTAGTGCAGAAACACATTGTTCTTCTGAAACGGAGCAAAGACAGCCTGCAGCCGGTAATAATCCTTCTGCGGGATCGGATCGTACTTGTGGTCATGGCAGCGGGCACAACCCACCGTCAATCCCAAAAACACGCTCGAGGTCGTATCGGTAAAGTCGGTGAGGCTCTCCACACGATTGATGTCTTCCACCTTGTAAAGAAGATCCCGGTTGGGCCCAACAGAATAATACCCAGTGCCCTGCTGCTGCGCCGGGTCTTCATACAATTCGTCCCCAGCCAACTGCTCTTTCACAAATACGTTGTAAGGTTTGTCTGCATTAAAGCTCTCGATTACATAATCCCTGTAGCGCCAGGCGTAAAGAGTGTAGG
>JBIPMY010000449.1:0-4917 GCA_044376335.1 Bryobacter sp. | reverse complement strand
TACTGAGCGATTTGATCAAATGCACACAGGAAGTTGTCTTGCCTGCATTCATGCCCGTGCCAACAACAGTAACCAGATTGCGCACCGGATGTAATGGTTTGGCGGGCGTAAACGAGAGCTTCTGAAGGTTCAGAATCTCTCCTTTGGAATTGGTCAGGTAACCCACCAGGCGAAGCGTAGTTGGCTTACTAATGGACCGGTGGCGTGAGACTACCGTTCCAATCATTCCGCCTGCAGTTAGCATGCTCAGGTTGCCATCCGCTTGGATTACCGCCTCGTAGGCATCTGTGGCATAGCGGTTTCCATAAACCCCTACGATGAAGTCGCCTGAATAGATTCGCATACGAATGTTTTCATTGGTCGTGATGCGTTCATGGCTCCCGATGGATTCTACTTCTACCAGAGCCAAATCGCCTGCTTGTGGCTGTCGAGCAGGAAATTCACGTACTTGAATACCCTTTAGATCTGGCAGAATCCTGCACGCCCACGACCATCGTGTTGTTTCTGGAAGACTCATGGCGGCAGGAGAGTAAAGCTCTTCGCTCACGGAGTTATCGCTGATCATTGCTGTAGTTGGCATAAAAACCTCTTTGATATTGGGATGAAATGAAGGCAGATTCTCAACTCGATTGGAGCTCTTCATCTTCTTTCTTCCTACATCTCAGTAGGGCCAATAGCAGCCTCGGTTAATATACTTCGGTCAAATAAATTTTCTTCGTGAAGTGCTTCGCCGCAAAATGAAAAACCCCTGCAGTCCGTTGAAGGAGTGCAGGGGTTTCTCTGTTGAGTGCTTTATCTAGACGTCGAGGTTGCGTACGTCGAGCGCGTTGTCTTCGATGAACTTGCGGCGATTCTCTACGTCGTCGCCCATCAGCGTCGAGAAGATTTCGTCGGTCTCCACGAGGTCCTTGAGATCGACGCGTAACAGTGTGCGGCCTTCCATGTTCATGGTGGTTTCCCACAACTGTTCTGCGTTCATCTCGCCCAGACCTTTATAGCGGCTTACGTTTACATCACGCATGCCTTCTTCTTTGGCCCGAGTGAGCAGGGTGCGCCAGTCGTCTACCTGTTCGCGACCGCCGCTTTCCCTTACCAGGAAGAACGGGGCCACGTTTTGCGCGGCAATCTGTTTCACGATGGCGCGCATGCGGCGGAATTCTGCCGATGCTGCCAGCTCGATACCGATGTTGCGCTGTGCCTTGGTTGAGTCAAGGAAGTGCAGGAAGAATGTCGAGTGCTCTTCATCTTTATCGATGTGAGACTCGATGCCCTTGGCTGCGAGCAAGCCTTGCAGCTTGACGAGTTCTTCTTCGCTTGAGAAGTTGTCTTTGCTGTCGATATTGCATTCCTGGGAAAGCAATACTTCGATCACTTCTGCGCTGCGAACGCGGCGCTCAGTCTTCTTCGTTACCTGAGTCAGCTCATCGAGCGAGGCCAGGAAGTTGCGCATCTCTGCGCCTTCAATCAAATTGCCATTGGCTTCAATCTTGATGTTGTCGCTGGCCCGGCGCAGAATTTCTTTGGTGAAATCTGCTTCGTTCTTGATGTACTTCTCGGTCTTGCCCTTCTTGATGCGGTAGAGCGGCGGCTGTGCGACGAAGACGTGCCCGCGGTCGATCAGTGCCTGCATGTGGCGGTAGAAGAAGGTCAACAGAAGCGTACGGATGTGGCTGCCGTCGACGTCTGCGTCGGTCATGATGATGATTTTGCCGTAGCGTAGCTTGGCGATATCAAAATCATCTTTGCCGATGCCGGTGCCGATTGCAGTGATCATGCAACGAATTTCTTCGTGGCCGAGCATCTTGTCGTACCTGGCTTTTTCGACGTTGAGGATCTTACCGCGAAGCGGCAAAATTGCCTGATACCGGCGATCGCGGCCGCCCTTGGCGGTGCCGCCTGCCGATTCGCCTTCTACCAGGAAGAGTTCGCAACGGGTGGGATCTTTTTCCTGACAGTCAGCGAGTTTACCAGGTAGACCCACACCATCAAGCGCGCCCTTGCGGCGCGTCAAATCGCGAGCTTTGCGAGCGGCTTCGCGCGCGCGTGCTGCGTCAATCGCCTTGCCCACGATCTTCTTCATCACGGCAGGATTCTTATCGAAGTATTCCTGCAGCTTTTCGTTGATCACCTGGGTAACCTGGCCAGCGATATCGCTATTCAGCTTGCCCTTGGTCTGGCCTTCAAACTGGGGCTGCGGCAGCTTGACGCTGATGACGGCCGTCAAGCCTTCACGTACGTCGTCGCCACTGAGCTTTTCTTTGACATCCTTGAACAGACCAGCATGATCTCCAGCCCAGTTGATCGTACGCGTCAGAGCCGTACGGAAGCCGGTCAGGTGCGTGCCGCCGTCCTTGGTGTTGATGTTGTTGGCAAAGGTAAAGAGAGTTTCGGAATAACCGTCGTTGTACTGCAGGCCGATTTCCATGTAGACCTTACCCTGATCGCCCGCGAGATCGCGTTCGCCTTCAAAGTAGATTGGCTTCTCGTGCAGTACCTGTTTGCCCTTGTTGAGGTGCTTGATGAATTCGGCAATGCCGCCTTCATAAAGAAACTCGTGGCTCTTGCCTTCTTCGCGCTCGTCAACAATGTTGATCTTGAGGCCCTTGTTGAGGAAGGCGCGTTCGCGCAGACGAGTGGAGATGGTATCGAAATTGAATTCGATCGTATCCATCACCGTGTTGTCGGCCTTGAAGGTGATCTTGGTGCCGGTCTTCTTGCCAGACTTGCCAGTGGCCTTAAGCGGTGCCTTGGGCACACCACGCTCATAGTCTTGCTCCCAGGTTTGACCACCACGCCAGATCTCGACATGCAGCCATTCGCTAAGCGCGTTGACGCAGCTTACGCCGACGCCGTGCAGACCGCCGGAAACCTTGTAGCTGTTGGAATCGAACTTGCCGCCGGCATGCAGCTTGGTCAATACGACTTCAGCTGCAGACACGCCTTCAGTCTGGTGAATATCCACAGGGATGCCGCGGCCGTTATCTGATACCGAAATCGAGCTATCCGTGTGGATGACTACGTTGATCTCGGTACAGTGTCCAGCAAGGGCTTCGTCGACAGAATTATCAACTACTTCATAGACCAAGTGATGAAGGCCCATTTCACCGGTGGAACCGATGTACATGGCAGGACGCTTGCGTACGGCCTCGAGGCCTTCGAGAATCTTGATACTGGATGAATCGTAAACTTGGTTATCAGCCATTTTGTGGGTTGTCAGATGCGCATCGGCATCACGACGTAGCGGTAGGTATAACCTACCTCTCCCCCTTTCTTGTCGCCTTCGCCCGCTGCTGCGGGACGCATTTCTCCGGCACTCTGTGCATCGTTGAAGAGGAAGCTAAAGCCACCCTCGGCACTGGCGCCCAAAAATTCAAGCAGGTACTGCGCGTTGAAGCCAATGTCCACCGCAGGCCCTGAGTATTCAATCGCGATGGTTTCTTCGCTCTCACCCGTATCGGACATCGAAGAGAAGACCTTCATTTCGCCATCGGCGAACTGCAGGCGGATCGCCTTCGAGCGTTCTTCAGAGAACTGGCTCACGCGCTGAATCGTAGTTTTGATTTCGTCTTTACCCAGGAAGACCTGGTGCGTCTGCGTCTTGGGCAGTACGCGGTCAAAGTCGGGGAAGTTGCCGGTAAGCTTGCGGCTCAAAAGCAAACGCTCACCAAGCTGGAAGAACAGATGATTGTCATCACCGCTAAACAGGAACACAGCACCGTCTTCAGCATCGGCTGAAAGTTTGAGCAGTTCCTGCATGGCCTTCTTCGGCAACAGTGTCTTGTAAACGCCTTCCACGGCGGGGTTAGAAACTTTGTTTTCTACCAGGGCCAGACGATGACCGTCGGTAGCCACCATAGTGAGGGCCTTGTCGGTCATCAGAAGCTGTGCTCCGTTGAGCGTAAAGCGGCTCTCTTCGCTTGAGATGGCGAAGATGGTCTTCTGGATCATCGACGACAAAACAGACGCTGGAATCTCTCCCAGCGAAGGCGGCATCTGCGGCAATTCCGGATAGCTTTCACGGGACATGCCGGCAATGCGTGAACGTGAGCGGCCACACACAATGTTGGCCCACTGGTTGTCCATCACCTTGAAGTTCACTTCGGCATCGGGGAGCAACCGGATATAGTCCAGCAAACGGCGTGCTGGCAGCGTGCCTGAGCCTGCTTTGATGATCCGGGCAGGGCAGGAGCAGCGTACGCCCAACTCCAGGTCTGTCGCTGTGAGATGGATCATGCCATCGCCCGTCTCGATCAGGACGTTCGACAGGATCGGGATGGTTGTCTTCTTCTCGACTACACCTTGAGACAGATTTAGTTCTCTGACCAGGTCTGATTGCTTTACGCTGAATTCCATTCGTTGGTGGTCCTTACCTACTACAAGAAGACAAGATATTTATATATATGTTCTTAGAACCGTAATAGTCGGTCCTGTCGAAATGTGGATATCTCTCTAAATTATACAAAACAAAAATGCTTCCCGCTATGCCTGTTGACGAAAACCCTGTTTACGATTCCTTCGGAAAACCCGCCCACGGTCCGATTTCCTATTCCTTAGTGTGAGCGAATAGAGAGCGAAACTGTGGAAAACGCGCTATCACGAATGGAATGAGTCGATTAGGCTGTGGAGAAGTCTGTTCAAATCCTGGTCCTTGTGCCTCAAATCATCAATTTTGTGGATGGAGTGAAGCACGGTGGTGTGATGCTTATTTCCGAGTGTCCGGCCGATTTCAAGCAGGGAAGCGGTGGTGAGTTCCTTAGCCAGATACATTGCAATCTGCCGCGGATAGGCAATGCGCCGCTCATTCGACTTCTGCTTCAGTTGCCCGGGCAGCAGGTCAAAGCGATCTGCAACTGCTTTCAAAATGGATTCGATCGAGATGCGCTTCTCGCTATTTTGCGTGAGATGCTTCAGAAGCTG
>JBIPMY010000448.1:0-4937 GCA_044376335.1 Bryobacter sp. | reverse complement strand
AGCATCAATGCCAACAAAAGCACGTGCATAAACAAATCAGCCGCAGAGTATACAAGGATGAATGTTTGGTCTACAGAAGTGTTGGCGTCGCGGGGAAGCAGTTCACGAAATTTGCCAAAAAAATAAGCTGCTGAGGTAAGGAGAAAGAGAACTAGAGAAAAAACAATGGCAAGGGGGTAATCACGGTTGCGTGGGTTTAAGAAACGGGACAAGACCAGAGCTTGCACCAGAAGTGCAATCACTGGGCCATATTCGCTCAATACTTCGATGAGGAAATGTTGAAGAGCCACCGATCACTCCATCTTAAGCGCATTTGCCAAGGGGAGTGTGGTGGCTCTTGAAAATTTGTTCCAAAAACAGAACAGGATGGTTACTAGTCAACGTCGGGCAGGACGATCGGGATAATGTCAACGTCAGGAAGAACGATCGGGATAATGAACATTTTTAATTTGCCTCCAGCAAAATACTTTAGAACTTCAGTTCTACGAATAGAACTCCCGCACTAAGGCGGACACCTTAATTATGCTCAGGTCCAGTCTAAGCGTCAATATTTTTCCTGAGAAAAAATCTAAGGTAAAGCACTTAGCAGGGATAATTCGCTTTCTGTTCGCCCCGGAGCGTAATATTCTGGATTTTGATCCCACATCCGACACAGCTGGAAGATGAAATCGTGGTGTTGCGGCCACTGGCAACAGGCGATCTGGAGGGCTTGCTGGCTCAGGCGCAGGAAGATGAAATGTGGCAGTTTTTCAGAACGGGGAGTCTTCGCTCAGCTGAACGAATGAAAGCCTGGATTGATGAGGCGATTGAGGCCCGAGGGAAGGGAATTGACTACCCCTTTGTGACGGTAGACCGGCAAAGCGGGCAGGTGGCTGGTTCAACGCGGTTTCGGCTGATGGATTCGGCCAATCGCTCGGTGGAGATTGGTGGAACCTGGCTTGGCGCTCCGTTTCGCGGGACAGGAATCAACCGCCACGCCAAGTATCTGATGCTGCGTTATGCGTTTGAAGAAATGGGCGTGGTGCGGGTGCAGTTTCGCACCGATCTGCGCAACCTGCGCTCGCAGCGTGCCATTGAGCAACTGGGCGCAGTGCGAGAGGGCGTCTTGCGCAAGGATTTTATATACGCTGATGGCTACCAGCGATCGAGTGTCTTCTATTCGATTACTGAAGACGAGTGGCCAGAGCTACGGCTTCGGCTTGTCCGGTAGCTTGCGGAATTCCTCGCGCGAGATCTCGCGGCCAATGAAGGCAACCTTCTGGAAGGGCCATTTGGCCTTGATCCAGGTCTTGACTTCAGAATAGAGGCGGTCCTCAAAGCCGATTACAAACTGGTTCTCGGTTACCCACATGCGGACGGTTGCATCGTAGCCCTGCTTGTTGCTCGGGCTGATGTAGACACAGCCGAGCTCGCGGGACTCGCCCGGATTCAACACCGCGTAGGTAAACTTGCGGCGTGCTTTAAAGCCCGCCTCTTCGCCTTCGACATCCTTGATGGCATCGGCCATACTTAGACCCGCATGTGGCCAGGAGGTTGAGAACGTGAACGTCTTCTGCAGGTGCTCAATCGAACTCATATAGGCGGCATAGTCGTGATTGGCGTACTTCGGGCCAAGGGGCTTCAGTTTGAATGTGCCCTGAAAGGATGTATAAAGTTCGGGGACCTGAAAATCAGCCGGGACAAAAGGCGCAACTGCGGGTTGGGCCAGAAGCAGGGAACTGAGCAGAAGGAGAAAATGCCGTCTCATGATCCGTTCAGTATAGCCAAAATGAAACATTTTTCTCGTGCCGTTCCATTTTGAACCGATACGCTTTTTGAAGGATGTGACTCATGGCTCTCGGCAACTTGTCGATTTCCCGAGTGGATGGGATTAACCCCGTCCGCCCACGTAATACAGAACGGACAGTAGAACGATCCGGCGAGCGATCTCGCCCGGATAAGGCAAAAGAAAGCCAGTCCAGTTCTGGAACCCGCGGTGCCGAACGCACGAAGTTGCGCACGCGCCAGAGCGAAGAAGGCTCGCTCACCCTCACCACCGCTGAAGGCGACAAGGTGACCATCTCATTCAGCAACAAGCAGAGCACCAAGGTGGATCAGGCCAAGCTCTATGGCCCCAATGGCAGCTTTGAGGCAACGCGCACCCGTTCGAAGGAGACTTCACAGTTGTCTGTCAGTCTCGAAGGCGAACTCAGCGAAGCAGAACTGAAAGACATCACCGATCTGGTGTCGAAGTTGTCGAGTGGTCTTGAGAGCGCCCGCAGTGGCGACTTTGACGCAGCGCAGAAGCAGGTTGCTTCTACCGGCAATCTCGGCACGATTCAGAACTACAGCTTTGCCTACCAGCAATCCTCCAATTACAGCTTCAAATCGTCGCAGCTATCGGTTACGGCTTAGCTGCCAGCATGCCGCGCCGCACAGCCTTGTTGCCGAAGCTCTTCTTGAGTTGATCCATCGCGACGGCCAGGCGCTGCTCCTTTTCGCGATTCTGGCCCACCGGGCTTGTGTCAAAGAGACTCATCTGCGGACTCGGGGCGTGTGCGCGTGCTGCGCGTAGCCAAAGCGCACGCAAGCGCACGCGCCGTTCCCAGGTCTGTTGTAGCAGCCCTGGCAGATGGCTGTAGAAGTCTGCCTCAACCGCGCTTGGCTCTGGAATTGTAACGCTGCGTTCGTTCTCTTCACGGTCGGTGTAGCGTAGCCCCAGACTCAACTTGCGTACCTCCATCCCGTCGGCTCGAACTGATTGCATCAGGGTTTCGAGTAAAGACCTCAGCGCCGCCAGCAGCTTTGCATTCTCCCAGACGTCTTCGGCAAACTCGATGCTCTCTTTCCAGGATGTCTCTGTGGCTGTTTTTGTTTTTCCAACCGGAGATTCGTCGATCCCCTGTGCGCGGCGCTGCAGCTTCAGTGCGTTGCGGCCGAGGATCATTGCGGTGGCATCGAGCGGTGCCCGGGCCAGATCGCCAATCCTCTTGAGCCCGGCTACCTCCAGCGTATCGGCATGTTCGCTTGTGATCCCCGGCAGCCAGCGCAGCGATAGTGGCGCGAGAAAAGCAGATTCTCCGCCAGCCATGATTTCGTAGGGTGCATGTGGCTTGCGGATGCGAGCCGCAATACGTGCGACGGTTTTGTTCGAGGCAAGGCCAAAACTCAAGGGCACATGCAACCAGTTGCTGACGGTTTGTCTGAGCTCATGGGCATAACCCAGTGCCGGGCCATTGTGCGTTTCGGTGCCTGTCAGGTCGAGCCAGGCAGCACCAGCTCCAGAAGCTTCTACCAGCGGCGTACGTTCTTCGCACAGCATCAGGATCTGCTCGCTGAAGCGTTCATAAAGATCGAAGTGCGCTGGCAAGGTTAGCAGGGGAGGGCACATCCGCCGGGCCTTCTGCATTGGCGTACCGGGCCGGATACCGTAGCGCTTTGCCTCAAGACTGGCCGAAAGTACAACACCTCGCTTGGCACCACCCACCGCTACGGCACGACCGCGCAGGCGTTTATCGGCGGCCTGTTCGATCGAAGCAAAAAAACCGTCCCCGTCCCAATGGATGATGCTGCGCATGAGTACTGTAAGTATTTACAGTATAGAAGATTTTGGCGGATTCCTGCGTGTCCTCGCGCTTAGACAGTGAACGGATCTTCGGGCAGGTTGTTCCTGAAGACCGGATTCTTTGAGGAGATTGCTTATGTACACACGAATGAAGTGGATGATGATGACGGCCGCGCTGGTTTTGAGTGCAGTGCCGGGGATGAGCCAGGAGGGCAATTTCCGCCGCATCCTGCGCTTTCATCTGAAGCCCGATATGGTGAGCGAGTTTATGGCGGCGGTAGAAGCAGATAAGGAAGCGATGAAGAAGATGGGGCAC
This sequence comes from Bryobacter sp., assembly GCA_044376335.1. Classification (GTDB taxonomy): domain Bacteria; phylum Acidobacteriota; class Terriglobia; order Bryobacterales; family Bryobacteraceae; genus Bryobacter. The sequence goes on along the minus strand of JBIPMY010000448.1, from coordinate 1,077 downwards.
CCGCGGCGGCAAACCTGGTGGCAGTCGACGAGTGGCCCCACTGAAATCCTGCTCGTTCGCTACTACAAGAATTACGCGGACATGGATGAGTCTGGTTTGCAGTTGAGTTCACAAGTTTCTCTGGCTCGCGCACGTGTCATGAAGTGTGCGAATTCAACTGAGACCGTGATCGACGAACTCATTCCAGAGGCCAGTGTGATCGCAGATCGCAACGCAATGCCGAAGTACATTCGAACGCTGCGCAGCGAGGTCAAGCCCGAGAAGATGCTGGAATACGCCGCTTGGGTGGAGAAGGAGATTGGGCCTGCGGTGAAGAAGTCTGGCGTGAAGCTCTTTCTCAATAGCCGCGTCCGCTACGGGGCAACCGCAAACATGTACATCAGCGCCATCGGTATGGACAGCATGGCCAGTTTTGATGAGCCGCTGCCACTCTTGAAGTCGATGGGCAAGCCGGCTTACGATGCAGCCATGGCTAAGCGCGCAGCGATGGTCACACATAACGAGGCGACAATCTACCGCGGTTTGCCTAACCTGAACTACATACCCGAAGCGAAGTAGAAGCTAGGCAGCTTTGGGCGCGTACTTGCGCTTGATCACGGTGAGGTACATGGTGACGCCAAGGCCGAGGAAGAAGAGCACGGCCATGATGGCACCCTGGTAACCTCCCGTGGTCTGGATCAACCAACCCGTCAGGATCGGAGCCACAATGCCCGGCACGTTGGCCGCACAGTTCTGTACACCGACTATGCGGCCAACGGCCGCGCCGGGAATCAGGGTTTGGGTTAGTGCCCAATAGTTTGCGGTGGTGAGGCCAAGCCCGCCGAGGGAGGCAATCACCATCCACATGGCGATCTCGGGTGGAGTGTTGAGCGCTGCTACCAGGCCCGCACCTGCCGTGAGAAAGCCGCCAACGGTAAAGCTCTTGCGAACGGTCACCGCGTCATAACCTTTTCCAATCAACGCGTCGGCAGCAAAGCCGGCCAGCGTGGCGACAACGGCCATACACATGAAGCTGGCCGCAGTGAAGACACCGCTATCGTTGAGCGACATCTTGAAGGATTCCTTGAAGTAGGCAGG
>JBIPMY010000447.1:0-4940 GCA_044376335.1 Bryobacter sp. | reverse complement strand
ATGTTGGGCCGGATGATTGAGTGGCCGAAGCGCTTCAAGCATGTTGGCCGCGTGCAGGGCCTGGGATTGATGATTGGCTTTGAGCTGGTGCGTGATCAGGCGTCGAAGGAGCGCTTCCCGGAATTGCGTGACCGGATCGAGACGATGGCGTTTGAGCGGGGCTTGCTGATTCTCGGCTGCGGGCCGAATTCGATACGGCTTTGTCCGCCGCTGGTGTTTACGCGTGACCAGGCAGAGTTCAGCCTCGATACGCTCGAAGCTTGTCTTGAAGCTTTGGTAGGCTGATGCGATGAGATGGATCCTCTTGCTCTCATTGGCGTGCGTCGCTCGGAGTCAAGAATTTCGGCCTGAAATTCGCAAGATCTGGGATGACAAGACGATGGAGGCGCTGGAGGTTCCACTTGCCTCGGGCTTGAAGCCAAAGCATGTACCAGCGGATTACTACTACAAGATTCCAGAGCGGAAGGTTTGGAAATCGTATCCTATATATCCTCCGGGCCGCGAGCCGGCTGGCTATTTCGAACACCTAAAGACTCTCGAGCCAGAACTTGCATTTGATGTATCGAAGTTAAAGACCAAGGCCGACTGGATTCGCGCTGGAGAGGAGGTCTTCCATTCCGCCAACGCATTTACTCCGACCACTTTCCCATTTACGGAGGTTCGCAATCCGGAGTGGTGGAAGGCGACGGAAGCGAAGCTGGCTAAAGACGGAACATTGCCTTACTACCGCTATGTCATTCGCAAGAAGGGCACGGTGGAGGTTAGCTTTGACTCGTGTGCCAGTTGCCATAGCCGGGTGATGGATGATGGCCAGGTGATATGGGGCGCAGCAGGCTCGATCGCGTTTGGAAAGCATTGGGCCTACCAAATCCGAAAGGATAGTAAACCCACAGAGCCGGCCGCCGGGCTATTGAAGCTGTTCTTCGGTGCGCCTTGGATTCGGCCCGACCCACTGGCCGAATTTGCGTCGATGACGATGGAGGATGTGGCTGCGCATCTGGCGAGCATTCCACATGGAGTGGGAGCGCGGCAGGGAACTTCGCTGAGAGCGCCAGCGCATCCACCGGATCTGATTGGAATCGCCGACCGGAAGTATCTTGATAACACGGGGCTGCAGCTACATCGAACGATCGAAGACCTTATGCGATATGCGGCGATCAATGGTTTTGTGGATGAATTGACGCTTTATGGAGACTTCCGCCCGATCAGTATCATCCATTCCTCAAAGCCGGACGAGTTGCCGCCGCCTGACACTGAATTGCGGTCGAGCGATGCCCACCTCTATGCGCTTGCACTCTATATCTATTCACTCAAGCCACCAAAGAATCCGAATCTGAAGGATGCCAGGGCGAAGTTGGGCAAAAAGGTGTTTGCCAGCCAGGGTTGTCCGGTGTGCCATCCGGCACCGCTTTATACGAACAACAAGTTGACCCCGGCCAAAGGGTTCAAGGTGCCTGCAGAGCATCGCAAAATCTATGACGTGCTGGATGTGCCGGTGGGGACAGATCCGGAACTGGCGATGAAGACACGGCGTGGAACTGGATACTATCGTGTGCCTTCGCTTAAAGGCGTCTGGTATCGCGGCCCGTTTGAACACTCCGGTTCAGTCGCGACGCTTGAAGACTGGTTTGACGAAAATCGATTGAAGCCGGACTATGTGCCGACAGGCTACCGGGGCATGACTCCGAAGCGGGCGGTGACTGGCCATGAGTTTGGTCTCAGGCTCAAGCCAGAAGACAAGGCTGCCCTGATCGCATTCCTGAAGACGCTTTGATCGATACACTAGAAGCTTGTCTCGAACAAAGCCAAGAGTCCTCGACGTAGGTTGCGGGATACGGAAGTATCCCGGGTCGGTTGGGCTCGATAATAATCCACGTACGGCGGCTGATGTCATCGCTGATCTCGATCATCATCCGTATCCATTTCGCGACTCGAGTTTTGATGAGTTGCGGGCGATCCATGTGATTGAACATGTCGACGACGTGATCAAGACGATGGAGGAGTTTCACCGGGTGGTTCGCGCTGGGGGGACGGTGCGGCTTGAGACGCCTCACTATACGGATTTTTCCAGCTTCTGCGACCCGACGCATAAGTCGCACCTGAACAGCTTCAGCTTCCGGTACTTCGGGGATGATGATGCCGGGTTTGGGTATTACACGCAGGCAAAGTTCCGGGAGAAAAAAGTTTACGTCAAGCTACTTGCCTTGTGGAGGTACCTTGGATTTGAATTTCTGATCAATGCTTCGCCCCGGCTGAGACGGCAGTGGGAATATTATCTCTGCTACATCGTGCGGGGCAAGGTGATGGAATTTGAGTTTGAAGTATTGAAGTAGTGTTTTTTACGAAACCAGTCTGGCGGATTTTTGACAAGCTGCGGCAATGGCATGACGGGCGAACGATGGAGCCAGCGCATGCCCTTGGCAGGCGTGGCGAGGATGTGGCGCATCGCTATCTGGAGGGGCTGGGCTATGCGGTGATTGCGCGGAATTGGCGGAGCCGGATGGGTTTGAACGAGATTGACCTGGTGGCGTGGCAGCGTGGTGAGCCGGACCGGTTGGTGGTGGTTGAGGTGAAAGCCAGGCGGAGTGAATCGATTGCGGCACCAGACCGGAATATCAACCGTGGCAAGGAAACAGCAGTGCGGATTGCGGCGCGGGAGTTTTGCAGGCGGAAAAATGTCGAAGAGGGGCTGGTGCGTTTTGACACGGTTTCGGTGGTGTTTGAGCCGGTGTTGCGAGTAGAACATAACCCGGACGCTTTCAGTTGGCGGGCCAACTATGAGAGCTTATGAGTAATGTCCTGGATCCCAACCTCTCGCGATGCTGTTTGGGTTCTGCTATTTCTAGCGCTGCATTTTTCTTCGCGGATCGTTAACGATGCCGAGGCGGAGATGCTGGCTGCGTTTGCGATCTTTGAGCTCGTTGAACCTCGATTCGCCTATTTTCATCAGACTGGGCAGGGGCGCTTTCTTGGGGTAGCGATTCGACTATTGCTGGCTTATCTGTTGATGGGTGTGACGGGCGGAATCACCTCAAGCTATTACCTGATTCTGCTGCTGCCTGTGGTGCGGGCGGCGACGCTGTTTGGGCCGCTTGTGTCGCTGATGGCAACACTGGTGGCTGCTCTTTCTTATCTTTCGTTTTTGCTCTATCTGGATTTTGCGACACAGGTGATTCCCTTGGATCAGCAACAGGAAATCAGCTTCCGCATTCTGTTTCTGTTTCTGGCCTCGTACCTTACGTATCAGTTGGCGCGGACCAATCGCGAGCAGGCAGTGCGGTATCAGACGCTGGCGAGTGAATTTGCTGATGCGAACGCGAACCTGAAGGCGGCGCAATCTGAGGTGCAGCGCAGTGAGCGGCTGGCGGCGCTGGGACAACTGACGGCAGGGCTTGCGCATGAGTTGAGGAATCCGCTGGGGACAATCAAGAACTCGGCGGAGATGCTGGCGAAGCGGTTGCCTGCGGCGGACCCGATTGCGCGTGAATTGTCCGGCTACATTTCTACCGAGGTGGATCGTACAAATGGGCTGGTGAAGCGGTTTCTTGATTTTGCGCGGCCGTTTCGATTGCGGGTGGAAGCGGCTGAGTTGAGCGAGGTGATTGACCGGGCGATTCAACAGGTGGAGATGCGCGCGGCACAACACAAGGTGACGATCATTCGTAATGATTCACCCGATGTTGGCCCGCTGCCGATTGACGCGCAGTGGGTGGAGCAGTTGGTGGCGAATCTTTTGGGGAATGCGATTGATGCCAGCCCTGAGGGTGCGGCCGTGACGATTCTGACCCGGCCCGTAGAGGGTGGGGCGGAGCTGGCTGTGGTGGATCGTGGGGTGGGGATTGCGCCTGAGAATATCGCGAATGTGTTTAATCCGTTTTTTACGACAAAAGCAGATGGAACCGGCCTGGGGCTGGCCATCGTCTCAAAGATTGTGGATGAACACCGGGGGCGCATTCATGTGGAGAGCGTACCGGGAGAAGGAAGTACATTTCGAATCTGGCTGCCGGATCGCCAGGAGATGCCAGAGTAATTATTGATGAGAATTCTTGTCGTTGAAGATGAAGAGAAACTGCGCCGGGTAATTGAACTGCAATTGCTGGGTGAGGAGTATGAAGTGGTGCCGGTGGGGAGCGCCGAGGAAGCAGTGCGCAAGCTTGAGGGTGCGGATCTGGTGCTGACGGATCTGAAGATGCCGGGCATGGATGGGCTGACGCTGCTTGAGAAGATCACGCATGAATCGCCCTCGATCCCGGTGATTGTGATGACTGCGTTTGGGAATGTAGAGACGGCAGTGGAGGCGATGAAGCGGGGGGCGGTGGATTTTCTGCAGAAGCCGTTTTCGCTGGATCACCTGACAACTGTGGTTGCCAAGGCGCTGGAGGTGCGGCGTCTGCGGACTGAGAATCAGCGGCTGAAGGAAGAGCTTGAGACTCGCTACACCTTTGGCAATCTGATTGGGCGCAGCCCGGGGATGCAGGAGGTGTTTCGGCTGGTGGAGAAGGTTGCGCCGAGCCGGACGACGGTGTTGCTTTGTGGCGAGAGTGGTGTGGGTAAGGATATGGTGGCGCGGGCGATCCACTTTCACTCGCCACGGCGGACGCAGCCGCTGGTGAAGATCAACTGCAGTGCGCTGCCTGAGAATCTGATGGAGAGCGAGTTGTTTGGCTATGAGAAGGGGGCGTTTACGGGCGCTTCGATTGCCAAGCCGGGTAAGTTTGAGCAGGCCGATCAGGGGACGGTGTTTCTCGATGAAATTGGCGATGTGCCGATGGCGGTGCAGGTGAAGTTGTTGCGGATTTTGCAGGAGAGGGAGTATGAGCGGTTGGGGTCGAATCGGACGCGGCAGATTGATGTGCGGGTGATTGCGGCGACCAATGTGGATTTGCGGGCGGCGCTGGAGGGCGGGCGTTTTCGAGAGGATCTTTACTATCGATTGAATG
>JBIPMY010000446.1:0-4946 GCA_044376335.1 Bryobacter sp. | reverse complement strand
ACGCGAGTGGGGCTGGTGGGATCGTTCTCAACAGTGGTGGCTCCGGTGCTGGGATTGAACTTCAGCTTCACTACGACGTTTGAGGCTGCGCTTACGACGTAGCCTTCGTTGGCGGTTTTCTTGAGGGCCATGGCCCAGGGGACGGTGAGAAAGCGTTTGGGGGTTGCGCTCTGAAGGGCGACTGCGCGGTGCATGTTGATGGTTTGCCCTGCGTCCTGACGGAGGTCGAGATCGATCACGCTGACCAGGCTTTGGGTGTTGACGTCAAAGCGAACCGGACCGTTGGGGGAAGCGCCTGTATTGGGTACGAAGGCGAAGCGGCCACGGATGGCGATGTTGTTCAACTGGTTGGGATAGGCACCGGTGACGAATTTGAGGTCTGCTTCGGTGATGGTGGCGGGCGGGGCGATTTTCTTGAGAGCGTCGCCAGCAGCTTTGAAGCCTGTGTCGGGCATCGGCTGGAGGACGACCTCGCTGACGACGGTATCGGTAGAGGCTGAGATTACGGTGACACGGCCTGTTTTGGAATCGTCAAAACCATCGATTTTGCCGGGGACGGGGAGGGCGAGAAACTGGGTGACGTAGACGGTTTCCTGATTGTCTTCGACTCCGGTGTTGGTGATGGCAATGCCGCGCGGTTCAAAGCCGACACCGTCGATGGTCTTGACGACACGATTGGTTGCGGTATCGATGACCGAGACATTGTTTGAGCGGGAGTTGGCTACGTAGAGCTTGCGGCCGCGCGGGGTGAGGGCGAGGGCGTAGGGCTCTGTGCCAACGGGGATGGTGGCAAGGATCGAGTCGTAACTGTTGGCCGTGCGGTTGACGGCGATTACGCTGACAGTGCCGCTGATGGTGTTGGCGACATAGACGCGGGTGCCATCGGGGGAGACGGCAACGCCGTTCGGTTCCTGGCCGACGCGGACTTCGGCGAGCAAGGTGTTTGCCCCTGCGCGCGTGTCAAAAAGTGTGACGCTGTTGTTGTCTGGATTGGCTACCGCCAGCAGGTTGTCATCTGCACTGAGCGCTAGCGTCTGGGAGTTAGTGGAACCGGAGAAACGCAAGACCTCTTGCGCACCGACGCTGGTAGACCGGATGCCGACAGTAAAAAGTACTGTGAGTGCGGGAGCCAGACATAAAATCAGCCATTTGGAAAATCGTTGTTCGAGCATAGAGAACCTCTTCAAGTTTTATTAAGCGGTATACGGCTGGTGAATACCTCTCGCGATGGTAAGGAAGTTGTCAGCAAACTCTCATCAAGCACAATGTTCCATGGCGGCGAGGATTTCTTTGACCGGGATGAGGGCAAAGCCGGTGGCGCGATCGGACATGCCGTAGGGGAGTATTAGATCTTCTCCGTGGATGATGCCGCCGCAACTGTAGACCACGTTGGGGACGTAGCCTTCACGCTCATTCTGATTGGGAGTGAGGAGGGGTTGGCTGAGACGGCCGATGACTTTGGAGGGATCTTCAAGATCGAGCAGGAAGGCGCCGATTGCATATTCGCGCATCGGGCCGACACCATGACTCAAGACCAGCCAGCCGGCTTCAGTTTCGAGCGGGGAGCCGCAGTTGCCCAGTTGTACGAGTTCCCAGGGGAAACGAGGCAGGAGGAGGGGCTGCTGGAGATCCCAGAAATGGACGTTGTCTGAATACATGAGGGAGATGCTTTCGCTGTCCTGGCGGCCGAGCATTGCAAAGTGCCCGCGGATCTTGCGTGGGAAGAGCGCCATGCCTTTGTTGATCGCGGCCGGGCCGTTGAGAGTGGTGAAGCGGAAGCGGAGGAAGTCTTCGGTTTCTACAAGCTCGGGCATGACCACTTTGCCGTCATAGGCGGTGAAGGTGGCAAAGTATTTGACGGTGCCATCGTCGTTGACGAAGCGGACGAAACGGGCGTCTTCGATGCCATTGCGCTGGGAGGGAGTTGCGGGAAAGAGAATGCGCTCGGAGAGCTCCTGGTCGTGCTGGAACTGCACTTCGTGATTGGATCTGACGAGGCTCCAGATGCCGCTGGCGGTGGGAAGGTCGTCCTGGACGTGCAACTGCGTATCGAGGCTGTGGCGAATTTCCTTCAGGGTGAACCAGGCACCGAGGCGGCGCATCACGGCCTGAGTGAAGCTGCAGTCGATGCCGAGCTCGGCGAGTTTTCTGGTGAAGAGCGGGGTTTCGTAAAGGGCGTTGGGGATTTGCTTGGGCTCGGTGAGGAGCCCGGTGGGGGTAACAATTTCGATGCGCTGATCGGCCTGAAGAATGCCGGTGCGGAAGGTGATGGAGGAGATGTGACCTTCGCCGGTGGCGCGCAGACTGAGGATGAAGCGGAGACAGCCAGCGGGTACGAGGCTTTGGTCTGGATGAGGAACGATCGAAGGATTGAATAGAGCAGCGGATTCAATCGAATACTCCGAGAGGAAGTAAGAGCCAATGAGGGACTTGCGTGAATCTGTGATTTCATCGCCAGGAGGCTTGGAATCCCAGACCTCGAGAAAACGCTCTTTGAAGAGCCGTTGCAGGTCTTTGTGGCGGGAAGCAAAGGCGGCAATGGTGGAGGCGAGTAGCGTCTCTACAGTGGCTTCATCGAGATTCAGAATACGGACGATGATTCCGCTGATACGCTCGGCGTCGCCGGGGATGAAGGCGCGTAGCAAGACCCGGGTTGGATCGGGCAGCAGAACCGTTGCGGTTCGCCGGACATTGACCGTCTGTATGGTGGGCACTAAACTCCATTCGCAATCGGTACCTTGAAGCTGGTAAGCATGTTCTGAGCCAGTCGCATCTCGGCGAGAGACAGGAGGAAGGCAAGGGTGGATTCAGCGCCCTGATTGCCGTTGACACGATCGACGTGAAGACCATCGCCGCAGCCGCCACTTTCGGCGGAATAGAGTTCGAGGCCGAGATCGTTCCAGCCGATGAACCAGTCGAAGGCGCGCTGGGCTTGTTCGTACCACCAGAGATCGGCGGTGGCTCTATAGGCGGCGAGGCAGGCGGAGATGGTGGCCTGGGCCTCGATCGGTTGTTGATCGAAGTGGGCTCGTTCGCTGCCTTTTCGATAGAAGCCATTGCTGCCGATGGGACGGAAATGGCCCTGCTCTGAGACTTGCATCTCGACAAGCCAGCGGAGAGCTTCAAGGCCGGTTTCGAGAATTGCCGGCTCGCCCATGCCCTTGCCGCTGACGATGAGAGCATGAGCCAGCTTGGCGTTGTCGTAAGACAACTCGGCTTCAAACCAGCGCCAATCCTGGTGGTTGTGTTCGCGGTAAAGTTCCATCAATCGCCGGGTTAGAAGTTCGCGAGTCTGGTTTACCTGACTATCGCCGCTGAGGCGGCGCAGATATTCGTGAATGCCGATGAGGCCGAAGGCCCAGGCGCGTGGGGAGGTGAAGTCGAGCAAGCTGGGTAAGGCCTGGGCAAAGAGTTGGCCTGAGATCATTTGAAAGCCCCGGTAAGGGGAGCGGCCGACGCCGATGCCGAGAGCCCACAGTGCCCTGCCCTGGCTGTCTTCTGAGCCTTGCGGATCGAGCCAGCGCCGGTCGAAACTCATGTGGTTATGAAAGCGTTTGGTGGCAGGGTCGAAGGCGTATTGCATGAAGGCGATGCAGGTGGTGGCCAGGCCGTTGAGGGTGCTGGCATCCTGACCGAGATCTTCGAGCAGGACGGCAAGGATGAAGGCTCTCGCGTTGTCGTCGATGCAATAGCCCTCGGAGAAATTCGGGACGGTGAAGATGGCATGCTGGAAGACGCCTGTCGAGTCTGTCATGCGGAAGAGATGATCGAGCTTGAGTTCGGGCAGGTGTCTTGGGCGTTGGTCGAAGGTCTTGGTTACGAGGGATTTTCTGGAGAGAACCGCCTCACTCGATCGGGACGATTCAAAGGAACGCATGTAGAGTTGCGCTACGTGGCTCCAGACCATTTCGCGGCCCATGCGATAGGCGTTCTTGCGGATGGAGTGGCGCCGGGAATCATCAGACAGGAGGGCGACAATTTCGCGGCCCATGGCGGCAGAATCGGCAAAGGGGACGAGGACGCCCCGATCGTCGGCCAGCAGTTCAGCAGCGTGCCAGTAGGGGGTGGAGACAACGGCTTTGCCGGAACCGAATGTGTAGGCGAGTGTGCCTGAGGTGATCTGAGCCTCGTTGAGGTAGGGAGTGACGTACAGGTCGGCAGCGCCGATGAATTCCGTGAGTGTTTCCATCTCGACAAACTGGTTGTAGAAGATGACGCTCTTCTCGATCTTGAGTTTTTTGGCGAGGATTTCGAGGCTCAGGCGATAGGCCTCGCCATGCTCGCGGAGTTCGTTGGGGTGGGTTGCTCCGAGGACGATGTAGACTACGTTCGGGAATGATTCGAGTATGTGCGGGAGGGCATTGAGTACATACTCGATGCCTTTGTTTGGCGAGAGAAGACCAAAGGTCAGTAAGACTGTTTTGCCTTCTACGCCAAACTGATCTTTGAAGTAAGTGGGATCGACAAAGCCAACGTCTGGGATTCCGTGAGCGATGAGGTCGATTTTGTCCGGTGGGGCTTCATAGACTTCCTGGAGCATCTTTCTGCCGCGTTCGGCCATTACGACGACTCTTGCCGAGAGGGAGATGATCTCCTGCATGACGCGGCGCTGGTCTGGGCGGGGGTCGAGGAGAACGGTGTGGAGCGTCGTCACTACAGGCATTCTCAAAGCACGCAGGAAGGCAAGGATGTAGCCGCCAGCAGGGCCGCCGAAGATGCCGAATTCATGTTGCAGGCAGACGATGTCTACTTCGCTGATGTTGAGGAAATCGGCGGCGCGCAGATAGGAGGAAAGATCTTGCTCTTCGATCTCGAAGCGAACGACTTCCGGATATTCATAACCGCTCTTGAGGTCGTTTACCGAGACACAGAGGCATTGGCTTTGCGGGTAGGCGGTGGCAACAGCAGCAAGAATGTCGGAGGTGAAAGTGGCAATGCCACACTTA
>JBIPMY010000112.1:0-15639 GCA_044376335.1 Bryobacter sp. | reverse complement strand
GGCCGTTGCTCCCATTGGTGATGCCTTTTCTGCAGATAGCTGGTTGCGCCAGAAGCCTATACAGCGGAATCGAGTCGATTACTATTGGCCAATTCGCCTTGCTCAAATCGTCCTGGTCGCGCTGATGTGTACTGCCGGCCTGCGCAAAATTCAAGGCGACTGGTTAGCCAATCCGGCTGGGTGCATGAAATCGTTCATCATGTACAAGTTCTATGCTCAAGTAAACGAAAAAGTAGATGTCTTGCCGCAATACGTTTTGACGATTGCGGAGAATCACTGGCTGTTAACGTTGTCGGCGATAGTTGTGGTGATTTGTGAATTTGGCAGTCCTCTGGCGATTCCTCGTCGATGGATGTGTATTCGTGGAATCATGATTGGTGGACTCTTTGCAATGCAATTGGTGCTTGCAGTTGTCTTCAAGACACTACCCACATTTCCGTGGCTAGCCGCGTATGTGTTTTGGGTGCCCTGGGAAGTTCTGATGCGCCGACCAGAGAACAGGCCCGAACTGGACTAAATGATTGGAACCTGAACAAAGCATACATATCGCTATAGAACGGAGAGCAAGCCAAAGCCCCGATTCCTCGGCGATCCTAAGCCCTGGCAGCAAAGCGCTGACCTATGCAGATTTGTGGATGCAAATGAATCTGGTGCTCACACAAGTTCGCGAACTGGGCGTAGAGGCTGAGGATTGTCTGGCCCTGGCACTTCCAGAGGGTGCTGAACTTGCAGTTGCAGTGATTGCTGTATCTGCTGTCGCTCTGTGCGCCCCGCTCAATCCGGCCTTGCCTGAGGAAGAAGCAACTCGAGCTTTGCGGGATCTCAAGGCGCGGGCTCTTGTGGTGCGGTTGGGCGAAGCTTCTCCGCTGCGGGATGCAGCAATTTCGCTTGGGCTTGCGATCTTCGAGATTCGACCTGAAGTGGGTGTTGCTGGGTGTTTTCACATTATGGGACCCGCCATCGGAGCTCGCAGCGAAGCAGGATTCCACTCGCCAAATGATGAGTCGCTCGCACTGTTTACTTCCGGCACCGAAGCTCATCCAAGGCTGGTGTTGTTGTCGCAGCGAAATCTGGCTTTTGCAGCAGAGAATATACGCCTCTCGCTCGAATTGACAGCGGCAGACCGGTCGTCGACCGTTATGCCCTTATTCCATATTCACGGGCTCAGTACAGTGTTTGCTTCACTGCTGGCCGGTGGGAGTGTAGTTTGCGCAGAAGGTTCTGTTCTCGAACAATTGCCAGCGCTTTTCGCTGAGTTTTCACCCACCTGGTATTCGGCTGCGCCCGCCGTTCACCGGATGATCCTCGACCATGCCAGGAAGAATCCCGAATTCCGGCAGCAAGCCCGATTGCGGCTCTTGCGCTCAGCTTCTGCCGCAATGCCCCCGGGGCTGATCGCAGAAATGGAAGATTGCTTTGCCGCACCATTTCTTGAAGCTTATGGCCTAACCGAAGGGGCACCTCTGGTAGCCACCAATCGATTGCCCCCGTTTCGTAGAAAGTCGGGGTCTGTTGGCCAGGCGGCTGGCCCTGAGATCACCATCCTCGATGGAGAGATTGCGATTCGAGGTTTCACCGTAGGCCGTTACGCGGGTGCGCCGACACGCGGCGAAGGAGAGTGGCTGCGGACGGGTGATCTGGGCTACCTCGACGAAGAAGGCTATCTCTTTGTCACAGGGCGCCGCAAAGAGGTGATCAACCGGGGTGGGGAGAAGTTCTCACCGCGCGAAATTGAAGCGGTTTTGCTTCAGCACCCACTCGTAAGCGAGGCTGCAGTCTTTGCGGTTCCGCACCCGGTGCTGGGAGAAAACGTGGGCGCAGCAATCGTGCTGCGAGAAGAGAGCCCTGTGGACGAGGAGGGGGTGCTCGATTCGATTCGAAGCTTTGCGGCGGGAAGACTGGCTAGCTTCAAGATCCCGCAACACATCAAAATTGTGAAGCAGATGCCACAGGGAAGTACGGCCAAATTGAATCGAAGACAAGTGGCAGAAGAGCTCTTCCCAACCGAGGTGAAGGTTTCTCATGAAGTCTTTGCTTCTCCGGCAGAATTGCGTCTGGCCGCAATCTGGATGGAGGTTCTAGGCTGTGCTTGTCCGGGCCGGCAGGACAATTTCTTTAGCCTTGGCGGGCACTCGCTGGCGGCTACGCGCGCGGCCAGCCGTATTGAGCGAGACTTCGGAGTGAGCCTGCCCATGGAGCGGTTCTTTGACCGCCCTACGGTTGCCGCTATGGCCAGCGCAATCGAATCTCTCCAGCTTGAGATGCAAGCTGCGAGGGTTGATCAGCGGAGTTTTCCGCTTTCGTCAGGCCAGCGCCGGCTTTGGTTTCTCGATCAGCTGGATAGCGGCAGTGCTGCCTACAACATGCAGACCGGCATTCGCCTGCTGGGTCCGCTGGATCTTTCAGCGCTAAGGCATGCCGTGAATGAAGTCTGCCTTCGCCATGAAACGCTTCGGGCGTCCATTCGGATTGTTGAGGGCGAGCCTGTTCATGTCATCCACGATGTTGGCGCGATTGAGTTGAGCGTTGCGGCAGTAGAAGACCTGGCTGCGGCAATTGGCATTCGAGATCGTGAGGCGGCTTTGCCCTTCCGGCTCGAGGATGGCCCTTTGTTGCGTGCAAAGGTTCTGCGCCTGCATGAGCACGATCACGTGTTGTTAGTAACGGTGCACCACATTGTCTCTGATGGCTGGTCGATGGGTGTTTTCAGGAATGAAGTTGCCGAGGCATACAGCGCGCAGGTTGAAGGCAGAAAGTCTAAGCTCGCTGCTTTGCCGCTTCAGTTCAGGGACTTTGTAAAGCTCGAGTCGCGTCCGGCAGCAGTGCAGTTGCAGGCCAAAAATCTTGCCTATTGGATAAGGCAGCTTGAGGGGGCCCCGCCGAGGTCTGAATTTCCGGCGAACCGGCCGCGCCCGGGTTTCCTGACACATCGTGGCGCACGCTACCGCAAGACTCTTGGGCCGGACATTGTAGAACCCCTTCGTCAACTGAGTTTGAATACCGGTGCGACACTTTATGCGATTGCACTCAGCGCGTTTCAAATCCTGTTGGCCCGCTGCTCTGGCCAGTCTGATGTGGTTGTTGGATCACCCATAGCCAACCGCAGGCTGGCGGATTTAGAGCCGCTCATCGGCTTCTTTGCAAATACCCTGCCCATGCGCACACGGGTGGATGCCGAGGCCAGTTTTATTAGCCTGCTTGAGCGTGTCAGGCAGGATAGTCTGGCGGCCCTCGACCACCAGGATCTGCCGTTCGACCAACTGGTCGACCTGCTGGGGCTGGAACGTGACCCTAGCCGGACACCGCTCTTCCAGGTGATGTTTGCCTTTCAGAATCTACCTGCCGCAAGCAACATCTTTTCTGGCCTAAGTGTAGAGCGCTTTGAAACAGGATCTGAGGCATCGAAGTTCGACATCACGCTGTACTTGACCGAGTCTTCAGAAGGCCTTGAGGCTGTGTGGCTATACAACGAGGATTTGTTTGACCGCTCGACCATAGAGCGGCTCGATGCACGCTACCAAACGATGCTGGCTGCAGTGGCTGCCGACCCCCATTGCCTCGTTTCGCGATTGCCATTTTTGGCAGCATCTGAATCGGCATTGCTGAGTGCAGATCGAAGAAGCGAAGCCCCAGCGCCTTGTCCAATTACAGAGTTGTTTGAAGCGCACGCCAGTCTGCGTGCAGAGCACCCGGCGATTGAGGATAGTGAGGGCAGCTGTAGCTACCGGGAGCTGAACGAGTGGGCGAACCAGGTTGCAAGGGCTTTGATTGCAACGGGCGCATCGAGGATTGGGCTATTTCTGCCGAGAACCTGCGCCATGGTGGCCGGAGCATTGGGTGTCTGGAAAGCCGGGCTCGCTTATGTTCCGCTGGATACCTGTTATCCCGTGGAACGGCTCAAGAGTATCGTGGAGGATGCTCATGTTTCCGTGATTCTCAGTTGTCGGAGTTTGTTGCCCAGGCTACAAGAGCTACTGGAATCTATAGAGCCCTCCCCCACGCTGATCTGTTTGGACAAGAGTGACCCCAAAATACAGCAAGAGCCTGCCGGGAATCTCGCCCGCGCTGTGCGGCTTTCTGATCCCGCTTATGTGATCTACACTTCAGGCACGACGGGAAAGCCCAAAGGTGTCGTAGTGACACACGCCAATCTGGGAGCTTATGCGCAGGTGCTGCCTGCGGAACTGGGTATCGCCGCGACGGACCGCTACCTGCATACGGCCTCACTCTCTTTTTCTTCTTCGGTTCGGCAAATCGCAATTCCTCTGGCCGCTGGCGCAACGATTGTGATCGCTTCTCAAGCGCAGCGGCAAAACCAGGAAGTCCTTTTTGAGTGGATCAAGAGCAAAGAAGTGACGGTAATCGATATCGTGCCGTCCTACTGGTTGAGCTGTCTCAGGCTCTTTGAAACCCTCGAAGCCGAACGGCTTGAGATGCTGCTCGACAATCGTCTGCGACTGCTGCTATCTGCGAGTGAGGTGCTGCCTGCAAGCACAGTGCGGCAATGGGCTGCGCTTGGGCATCCGGCTCAAATTGTGAATATGTACGGGCAAACCGAGACGACCGGGATTGTGATGAGGCACGAGGTCACTGGGGCAGGTGCGGACGGAGAGGAGTGGATTGCAATCGGCCGCCCGATCGCTGGCACTGCCGCCTGGGTGCTGGATTCCAACGCTTGCATCGTTCCTGCGGGTGTTTGGGGAGAACTCTACATTGGAGGGGCGAATGTGGGGCTTGGGTATCTGGATCAACCGGGTCTCACGGCAGAGCGCTTTATTCAAGACCCCTTCACCCCAGCAGCAAGCCGTCCGGTTTACCGCACCGGGGATCGCGCCCGCTATCGCGCCGACGGGGTGATCGAGGTCTTTGGGCGGCTCGATCAACAGGTGAAAATCCGTGGTTACCGGGTGGAGCCAACAGAAGTAGAATTTGCGCTTGGTTTGCATACGGACTTGCAGGAGGCTGCTGTGGTTGCGATTCCGAGCCATGGGGACTTTCTGCTTGCTGCGGCAGTGGTAGGGCGGCCGGGTGTCGACACCCAGAATCTGGCGGAGAAATGCAAAAGCTTCCTGCAGCAGCGCTTGCCTTCGTATATGGTGCCAGCGCGGATCGCAGTGCTTGAGGTACTGCCACGGACCTCCAGCGGCAAACTGGACCGAGCTGTTCTTGCTGCCAGTGTTTCATCGGCGAGCGGTCAGCCAGCATCTCAATCCGGTACGGAATCCACCCTTGCTCAGGTGTGGCGGGATGTACTTCAGATCGACAATGCCGGGCTTGATGACAACTTCTTCGATCTTGGGGGAGACTCCATTCGCAGCGTTCAGATTGTGGCCGAGGCACAAAAGGCAGGGCTTGAGTTCACGCTGAAAGATCTGTTTCAGAACCAGACGATTCGTTCTCTGGCTCGTGTGATCGAATCGAAGGAGCGCAAGGCGGATCTTGAAAGCAGCCACGTCCGCGTGAATGTCGAGAGCTTGCGCAATTTTGGGCGCAAGGCGCTAGAGCAGGCAGGGCTGGACCCGGAAGGCGCTGCCATTGTCACTGAAGTACAACTGGAATCGAGCCTGCGCGGGCAGCCGACGCACAATATCGCAGACATACCACGTTATGCCAAACGCATTGCCAAAGGGGTGATCAACGCCCGGCCACAGATTCGTGTTGTGCGTGAGAGCGCGGTGAGCGCACTTGTCGATGGAGACAATGGCCCTGGACAATGGGTTGCAACCGTCGTGATGGAAACTGCCATCGCCAAAGCCCGCCAGGCGGGCATCGCGATTGTAGGGGCGCTGCACTCCAACCACTTTGGTGCTGCGGGACAATATGCCTGGCAAGCGGCCGAGGCTGGCATGATCGGGTTCTGTACTACCAATGGCCCACTGATTCTGGCCCCAACAGGTGGCATCCAGCCGACCTTTGGCAACAACCCTATTGCTGTTGGATTGCCTGCGGGAGAGCGATTGCCGGTTGTTCTCGATATCGCTATGAGTACGGCACCGAGAGGTAGGATTGGCCTGCATCTGGCCGAGGGCAGGCCGCTTGAAGCGGGCTGGATCATGGATAGCGAAGGGAGGCCTTCGCAGGATCTTGCCGATCTTGCTGCAGGTCTTGGGATGCCGATTGGCGGGCATAAAGGCTATGGGCTTGCGTTGGCTATGGAGGCTTTATCAGGGGCATTAACGGGAGCTGGCTTCTGTTGGGATCACGAGGGGCATCGGGGTACGCCAAAGCCGGGCGGCCTGGATCTGGGGCATCTCTTTATCGTGATAGACCCAGCGATCTTTATGCCTGCGGCCGAATTTCGCTCGCGCGTGGACCGGCTGATCCTTCAAACCAAAAGCGGCAAGCGAGCCAGCGGCGTTGATGAAATCCTGTTGCCAGGCGAGCAGGAGCTACGAGCAAGAGGGCAGAGCCTTCGTGAGGGTGTGTCTTTGCGGCGGTCCTCCTACGAAGTACTTTGCAAATATGCGGCAGAGGCTGGCATCGATCCACCGCAACCCGTCTAATAAAACAGGTACTTGCGCCACTGCTCATCACTTCTTGCCAGCAATCGCATCAGATGACGCGAAGTATGCAGGCTGAAGGGCTTGGGTGGCTTGAGTAGCCGGAAGGCCGCTTCGTCGGGGGTGCGGTTGCCTTTGCGGTTGTTGCAAGGGTGGCAGCAGGCGACGAGATTCTCCCAACTGGACGGGCCGCCGCGGGAGCGGGGCATCACGTGATCGAGGGTGAGCTCGCCGGCCGGCATAATTTTCTGGCAGTACTGGCAGGTGTACTTGTCGCGCATGAGGATGTTCTTGCGTGATAGCGAGCGAGTCTGTTGCGGAATCCGGCGGTAGTCGTGCAGACGGATGACGCTGGGCAGGCGCATGTCCTTGCGGGAAGAATGAACGTGCGCCTGGGAATGCTCTTCGGCGCTGGCGGCACCTTTGAGAATCAGCACCAGGGCACGCCGCGCGGCACACACATTGATGGGCTCGAAGCTGGCGTTGAGCACCAGCACGGGCTTGTGGAGACGATCGAGGCCGTGTCGATCGAGCATTCGTTCAGTCATCGGGGCTCCTTAGACAAACTGCGAAAGGGCGATTGCAGCCTCCGGTCCTGCACCGATCCGGCGATCGGCACGAGCCAGAGCCAAGATTGCGACAAACGACGCTCCTGCCCTTTTCAGGGTGAGAGCGCAAGCATTAGCCGACGCGCCTGTGGTGAGCACGTCGTCTATCAGCAAAATTCGTTTGCCCCGAACCCGGTCGGGGTTGGGCACTCCGAAGGCGTCGCTGACATTCTTGCGACGCTCCTTGCCCGAAAGGCCAGCCTGTTTGGCGGTATGCCTGCGGCGCACTACCAGCTTCTCGACAGGGAGCTGCGAGATCTGGGTGAGTTCAAGCGCCAGCACTTCGGCCTGATTGAAGCCGCGCTCGCGGCGGCGGCGACGGTGGATGGGCATGGGAACCAGGCAATCAAAACTAAGCTCACGCGGATAGCCCGAGCGCAAGAGCGTTCCCAGCGGCTTGCCTAGCCGCTCCATCGATTCGTATTTGAACAACTGAATCAGCAGACGCAGGCGGCCTTCATAGGCGCCTACGCAATACATGGCATCAAAGTGAGTTAAGCCACTGCGGCAGAGGCGGCAACGGCCATCGATATCGAGCGCGGCTTCAGAGTGAAAGGGAGCATGACACTGGATACAGAAAGCGTCGGCGGAGAGAGGGTCAGGAAGAGAAAGGCAGGACGGACAGACAGGGTAGGGAGGGAAACCAGAAAGGCGGGTGTTGCAGATTCTACAATCGTCGGGAAAAGTGAGCGCAAGAACACCCTCGGCGGCTTTTGTGACTATCTCGTGCGCCGCCGTAAGTCTACCTCGGGGAGTCGCTTTTGGCGTCTTGCCACGAGGTTTAATCGCATCTATCAGATCGCGAAACAGAGTTGTCGCGAAGATGCACCTCCCTGAAGCTATGATTGTATCTCAAGATGGCTCTCGACGAACAGCCCCCTGACACCATCGAAATCGCCCAGCAGCGGCGACGCCTCGAGACGCTTGGTCGTCTTGCAGGCAACGTCGTTCACGACTTCAACAACCTGTTGATGGTAATCGACGGGTATGCACGCATTCTTCTGGAAGAGCCGCAATTGAGCGGGTCTGCAAAAGAAAGCGCTGAAGAAATTCTGAAGGCCTCGGGCCGTGCTGCGGCACTTACGCAACAACTGCTTGCTTTCTCGAGAGGCAAGAGTCTTGAGGTTGTGCCAGTGGATCTCAATCGCGAGCTGTCGCGGATGCGCCCGATGCTGATGAGGCTGCTGGGCGAAACAGTCCTGCTGGATTACGAGTTGTCTGAAGAGCCGGCGTTGATTCTCGCGCACTTGAGCCAGGTAGAGCAGGTGCTACTGAATCTGATTGTGAATGCCCGTGATGCCATGCCAGTTGGCGGCAGAATCGTGGTTCGTACACGGCTTAGTGGCGAGCGAGTCTATCTCGACTTTGAAGACAACGGGGCCGGCATTCCTGCTGAATTGCAGCCGCGCATCTTTGAACCTTTCTTCACCACCAAGCCGGAAGGTAAAGGTACGGGTATCGGCCTCGCTCTGGTGGCCGAGACTGTTGCCGAATGGGGGGGGCGGATTGAGTTGTCTTCGACGCAAGGCAAGGGTGCTCACTTTGTTCTTGACCTGCCACGGCACGCGCTGCAATCCGATGAAGCGGTTGATGCCGGCAGCGAAGGCGTGATTCTGGTTGTAGAAGACGAAGACGGTGTGCGCTCGCTGATTCGCCGTGTCCTTGAGCAACGGCATTACCGGGTTCTTGAGTCTGCTTCCGAAGACGGTGCCATCGAGGTGGCACGCAAAGAACCAAAGATCGATTTGTTGATCACAGACCTTGAAATCAAGGGCGGGCAGGGGAAGAATGTAGCCAGCATGGTACGTCTACTACATCCAGACCTTCGCGTCATGTTTATCTCTGGATACTTGCAAGATGCGCCCGGTGGAGATGATCTTGCACTGCAGAAGCCTTTTTCTCCAAAAACCCTAGTACTGGGCGTACAGCATCTACTAAAATCTAAGTAGTCGCATAATTGCATTAAAGACTCGATCCGGTTTGGTCGATTCTTTATAAACAGAGACATCAAGACGTGCAAGAACTTTTATTCGACCGTGAAGCTGCATTGGCCCGCGTTGGTGACGACGAGGAATTGTTGACCGAGCTTGTCAAAATTTTCCTTGACGATTATCCCAACAGCATGAACGCCATTGAAGACGCAGTTGCCCGTCAGGATTCTCCACTGCTTGAACGTGCTGCACACACCCTGAAAGGCGCTGTTGCCAACTTTGGTGCGGATGCAGTAGTGAAAGAAGCGTTCGAGCTAGAGCGGCAGGGCCGATCGGGAGATCTTTCGCATGCCGGTGAGAATCTCCATCGCCTGCATGAAGTGATCCGCAAGCTGGATTACGAACTGCGACCCATTGCAGAACACGCATAATCCATTTCTGGTCATTCAATTTCGGCTTCTATAAATCCCCCTTTGTTAAACTGAATCCATAAAGACATGGAAGAAACTTCAGTCCGGGATATCGTCTGCGCTCACAGCCCAGACTCTGACGACGCCTATATGTTCTACGCACTGGCGACCCGGAAATTACGCAGCCCACTGGTGAATTTCGTCCATCAGCTTTCCGATATCCAGATCCTGAATCAAAAAGCGATGGTTGGCGAGTATGACCTGACGGCGATTTCTTATCACGCCTATCCTTACGTTGCTGACAAGTACCAACTGATGGCGTCCGGATCGAGCATCGGCGATGGCTACGGCCCGATGGTGGTTACAACAACACCCATCTCTGTAGAAGAGCTCAAAGGCAAGCGCATTGCTGTGCCTGGCAAGATGACCACCGCTTACCTCACGATGCGCATCATGCAGCCTGATTTTGAAGCTGTGGTGGTGCCTTTCGACAAGATCCTCGATGCAGTTACCGAAGGTTCAGCCGATGCGGGGCTGGTGATCCACGAAGCCCAATTGACCTATGGGCGCGGCGGCTTTCACAAGATTGTCGACCTTGGGGCCTGGTGGAAAAAGACCTACGATTTGCCGCTTCCCCTGGGTGCCAATGCAATCCTTCGCGACCTGCCTGCCAACATCAAGAGCGAATGTTGCCGCCTGATGCACGACAGCATCCAGTACGCCCTCGATCATCAGGAAGAAGCACTCAACTACGCCATGCAGTTTGCTCGCGATATGGAGCAGCCGCTGGCTGAAAAGTTTGTTGGAATGTACGTCAATCACTACACCGTGGATTGTGGTGAGGTGATTCCGCGGGCTGCCCAAAAACTTCTCGACATGGGTCATGAGCTAGGATTGATTCCAAACCGTGTTGAACTGGAATTTGTTCGCTAAACCAATTTTCGCCGCTGCACTGAGCGTTCTAATGCTCAGTGCACAAGACCGTCCGAAGGACAAGATCAAGAATCTTGAGTCGCTTTCGAAGCAAGGCAAAAATGCCGTGCCTTCAATTGCCGCTTATCAGCGGGACGCTGACGCGACGGTGAGATTCGCCGCAGCCGAAGCTCTGATTGAAGCAGGGGGTGTCGAATCTGTAGACGCTCTGCGCGTGAGCTCTGAAGACGGAGCTGCCGAGGTGCAGCGGATCGCGGTTGCAGGAATCGTTAATTTCTACAAACCCGGATACGTGAAGAAGGGCATCAGGGCCAAGCTGGGAGCCGTTGGCGACAAAATCACCAAAACACCCAATGAAGCCGTGGTGGATAGCTACGTTCAGGTGCGGCCAGAAGATATCGCAGCAGTGCGCAAGGTGCTGGCTAATGGCGCAAGCCCAGCCGCAAAGCTGCAGGCAGCGCAGGCGCTAGGTAGTTTGCGCGCAAAGTCTGCACTGGTGGATCTGTATCCTCTGCTGAAGTCCAAGGACGATCCGATGATGATGGCAGCGTTGCGGGCCATCGAGCTTACTGGCGACAAGGCGGCTGCCTCTGAGACGATTTTTCTTCTTCGCGACTTGAACGATCGTATCCAGGCACGCGCAATTTCGATCAACGGTGTTTTTCGCAACGAAGCCGCGCTGCCAGACCTGGCAGAGGTATTTGCGAGGGGTCGGTCACCCCAGAGCCGGGCTGCTGCGCTTGAGGCGATAGCCATGATTGCAGCACCTGAGAGCCGCGGGCTCTTTGAACAGAATCTGGATAACCGCGACGAGAAGCTGCGTGGCTTTGCCGCTGAGGGCATCGGACGGCTGCGGATTCCAGAACTAAAGACCAAGCTGGAAGAGCTCTTCAAGGCCGAAGGTAATTCTCGTGCCCGCATGGGCCAAGCATTCGCTCTTGTCAGACTGGGGCAGCGGGATACTAGTGAATTCAGCCCGTTTACCTACCTCTTTAACCTGATGAATTCGGCTGCCTGGCATGACTATGCAGAGGTTTATCTTGGGGAGTTGAGCCGTGAGGACGAGGTGAGAGCGATGCTTCGGGCGAAGCTGGGGGCAGCTACACGCTCAGAGAAGTTGGGACTGGCGAGGATTTTGGCCCGGGAAGGCAAAGCCTCCGACCGCGAAGCAGTGGACTCTTTGGCCCATGATCGCGATGCTGCCGTAGCCGAAGAAGGAATAAAGGCAGCGCGCGCACTTAGCAATAAAAACTGAGTGCGCGGCTGCCTTAAGCTTCCGGAGTTTTGCGAGAGCGAATTTACTTCGCTTTCTTCTGTTTCTGCTGACCGACGCGGACCTTGAACTGCTTTGCCTGAGCATCGCCGTAAGCCTTCCAGTCAAAACGCTTGGCAGCGTCTGAGAGGTAAGCAGTCACGTCGGCATCCTTGGGGAGCACGGCCATGATGGTGGCGGTCTGAGTGCCATCTGCATTCGAAATGCGATAGCGCTTTACATTCGGGATTGCCATAACTCTTTTATTGTAGCAAGGAGCGGAGGCCAGACTCCAGTGCCGGGTACCGGAACTCGTAACCTGATTTCAAAAGAGCCTCTGGAATCACTCGCTGGCTACCCAAAATTACCGTGCTCATTTCGCCAAAGAGCAGCTTGAGGGCAAATTCCGGCACAGGCAGAAAAGCGGGCCGATGTAGCACTTTGCCCAGCAAACGAGTGAATTCTTCGTTGCGGCACGGTTCGGGAGCGGTGAGATTGTAGGGCCCTGAGGGGAGTTCTTCGTTGAGTAGCTTGAGGACAGAAGCAACCCAGTCCTCTACATGAATCCAGCTCATCCATTGTTGGCCGCTGCCCAGTTTTCCCCCAATGCCTAGACGGAAAACGGGCAACATGCTGGGCAGGGCACCGCCCTTAAGCCCCAGCACCACACCAGTTCTCAGCAATTGCACCCTCATTCCGAGGGCACGGGCAAGGTTGGCTTCCTTCTCCCAGTCCACTGAGAGTGCGGCTAGAAAATTGTCGCCGGCAGCAGAGGATTCTGTCAGTACTTCATCTCCTCGTTCACCATAAAACCCTGTTGCCGATGCACTCAGAAACAAAGAGGGTCTTCGGGAAAGCGTTGAGAAGGATTGCACCAGGCTCCGGGTAGAATCGATGCGGCTGCTTCTGAGCAGAGCTTTACTCTCATTGGTCCAGCGCTGGTTTACCGTTGCCCCGGCAAGATGAATTACGGCGTCAGCACCCTCAAAGGCCTGTGGCGGTGCTTCTGCTTTTGGTGGATTCCAAAGGTAAGTCTCAACTGTTGTCGGGAGCCCGGTTACCGGGCGGCGAGCCAGAAGAACGATGGAATGACCGTCTTCGCAGAGCCGCTTTACCAGGTGTTGGCCCAGAAAGCCGGTTGCGCCACTGAGTACGATCCGCATTCAGCGCCTATTGTACGGCAAAGGGGTCTTTGCCCGTGCTTTCGATGTAGGCAATCTCACGCAGGTAGGAGGCGGAATCTGTCTTGCGCTTCATGCCGTCATAAGACATCCAGCGGATCTGCCCAAATATCGAACGTTCTACCCAGGGGCGATCATGCAGGCCGAAGCACCACAGGATGCCCGTATAGGTATTCGGGTCCCGGCCGTCGAGGGCGTACTTGTCGTGCAGGTAAATCATGGTTTCGAGAGCGTCCTGGCAAGTGGGCG
This sequence comes from Bryobacter sp., assembly GCA_044376335.1. Lineage (GTDB taxonomy): Bacteria > Acidobacteriota > Terriglobia > Bryobacterales > Bryobacteraceae > Bryobacter. The sequence goes on along the minus strand of JBIPMY010000112.1, from coordinate 2,575 downwards.
ACCATTCAATGATCTTTTTGCCCCAATACATCCTGTAGTAGCCGTGCATCTTGCCACGGAAGAGGAGCTCTTTCTGGGTTGCATTCCAGATGTCGTCGTGTGTATCTGCCGTCTCGAATTGCTCCCGTGTGTAGCAGGGTTTGCGTTCATCCGGGGCGTGTGCGAGGAGAGTTTTGCGAGCCCACTCTGGCAGCGCAGAAAGGCATTCCACCTGCGGCCCGGCATAGCGGGCGAAGTTGAAGGCTAACTCCCGGCGCACTACCATCTCTTCGATGTATTCCGCGCTGGAGAGGTTGTTCTCCAGCCCGTGGGACTGCACCTTGAGAGCGACATCAAGAGCACTGATCATCCCAAAATGCAGATAAGGACTCATGTTGGATGTTGCGTGGGCGGCTGGCTGGTTGCGATCAGAGGCGTAACGCTTCAGATTTTTGTCGAGAAAAAGCTTCAGCCGCCGCTCGGCTTCAAGAGCCCCGCCATGGAATGTCGTCGAGACAGGTACATGGTGATCGATCTCACACCCAGCAACGAGGCTGGCAATGTTGTCATTGGAAACATGAGTGTGAAAAGAAGGGATGGGGAGTGTCCAGCGCTGGATTGGCTGAGGCATGTCCAGCGGCTTCATATATGAGGGCAACATGCGCTGGATTTTTGGCCGAATCGTATAGGCGGCATACTCGCGTTTTTCAAACTTGTTCATGGGTACAACGCAACTGGAATCCACTGCGAGGTAGGGGATTTTCAGCTTTGCGGGAACGCTCTGGTTGTGTGCTGAGGCGATAAAGGTTGGGTAGTCATCGGTTACAAGAGCCGCTGCGTCTTCGGCAAGCCGGTAGAGAATGTCATTTGCATCCGATTTTCTAGCGCGCAGGTAAAAAGTGTAGCCGACTCCAAGTTTTTCGAGCCGTAGGGCAGTTTCTGGTACGCCCTCGAGGATGAACGTATGGATACGGCGATTTGCCTGGCGGTAGGTGCATGTGAGCGCCTCGTAAAACAAAACGGGAAGCTTCAGTTGATTGGCCAAAAAGATAGCGTGGGCCAGGGCATGATTACCGTCTACACGACGGTTCATCTGGCTCCAGTACAAAACGTATTTGGCCTTGGGCTGAAGAGGGGCTTCATTCAGGCTTCGGATACGGTCTTCAGCAGGAGAATTCACGGCAGTTTCAGGATGATCCAATTTCTGCAGACGGTACAATATAAGTTTGTAATGCGTGCCTGGAATCGCGCTCGACTCCTGTGGGGCTACCTTCGCCGCAAATCCCGGCTTAGCGCTCTGCCGGTCGAGTATATCGTCGAAACCACGGCCAAGTGCAACATCTATTGCCCGATGTGTCCTCGCGAGACGCACAAGCAGCCCAAAGAAGACATGAGTGACGAGGTCTTTGAAGGGTTGGTGCGAGAAAGCAGCGAGAGCGCCGAGCATATGATGCTGATTGGCCTGGGAGAGCCGTTGCTCGACAACAAGATCTTTGAGCGGATTGAGTTCTGCGACCGTCACAAGATCTCGACACTGCTCTCTACCAATGGCACACTGCTAGACGAGAAAGCCGCTGAGCGCTTGCTGGCCACTCCTGTAGAGCACATCACCCTGAGCTTTGACGGGGCTACGAAAGAAAGCTTCGAGTTCTACCGCAAGGGTGCCAAGTTTGACCGGGTGCGCGAAAATTTCGTCCGCTTCGCCAACATGAAAGACGCGATGAAGGCCAAGGTGCAGGTGGTTGTCCAGATGGTGCGGATGGAGAAGAACTGGGATGAAGTCGACGACTTTGAACGGTTCTGGAAGGCCATTCCGGGTGTCGATCAGACTCGCGTCAAGGCAGACGAAACCGATTTGATGAGCCCTGACGGGGGCCATGCACCGGGTGACTTCTCACACCCCTGCCACTATCTTTGGCGTGGGCCGATGTACATCAAGCAAAACGGCGATGTATACCCTTGCTGCCAAAGCTATATGCTCGATGGCAAGCCGGTGGGCAAGATCGGCGAGGCGCCGCTGGTACAGATCTGGAATTCACCGGAGATGGAACGTATGCGTACCCTCCACACCACTGGAAGGGCGGGTGAGGTGGATATCTGCTCCAGGTGCCGCACAGCGATTCCGCATCCGGTTCTGGTTGCGGGCAGCCTGATTTTCCATGGCAAGACGGTACGAAAGTTGTTGCCCTGGGTTGAAAAGCTGGCTTATTGGAGCCGTCTGCCGGTACAGTTGTTGCGGCCGCAAAAACAGGCGCGGCCGCTGGGGAGAAAACCAGCCGATGAGCTGGTTCAGATCACTTCACCAAAAGACTGAATTCCCGCAGGATTTCCTGTTGTCCGGCGGTTTTGAGCCTCAGCCAATACTGGCCGGCATCAAGACCGGAGATCACAAGTCTGCCCGAACTCAAATCCAGCTTGCCGCTGGATTGAACTTTGCCGTCGATTCCCGAAAGCTCCCAGTCATAGGCTGTTGCCGACAAACCGGTTAAATCGGGCTTCAGATTGAGTGATGTATGAGCGGGTGCCGTCAGTTTGTTTTCGTTGCGAACCGCCACCAGGTCGATGCTTGTCTGCTGGTTGTTTTGTTCAAACACAC
>JBIPMY010000445.1:0-4959 GCA_044376335.1 Bryobacter sp. | reverse complement strand
AGAATCGCCATGCTTCCTTGCCCGTCTTCGCATCATAGGCGGCGATGTAACCACGAATTCCATACTCCCCGCCAGCAACACCCACAATCACCTTGTCCTTCACAATCAAAGGCGCATGAGTCAGCGAGTAACCAGCTTCCGGCCGATCTACAGCGATGTTCCAAACCGGCTTCCCGCTCTTGGAATCAACCGCAATCAGATGCCCATCGATTGTCCCCATAAAGAGCAGATCGCCGAGAATCGCCAAGCCCCGGTTCACCCTGCCACAACACACCCTGCTTTCCTTCGAAGGCGTGTAATTGTAAGTCCAGAAAATACGTCCTGTAGCTGCATCTATGGCCACGATATCGTTTGGTGCCTGCACGGTATAGAGGACTCCCTCGACAACCAGCGGCGTAGCTTCAAACTTCTCGAACGAAGCCGCCTGAAATACCCACTTCAACTCAAGATCTCTGACATTGCCGGGGTGAATTGAGCTGAGCGCGCTGTGTCGCTGGCTTAGATTGGTTCCCGAATGGGTCAGCCAGTTCTGCGGCTCGCGCTCTGCATTCTTCAGCCGATCCCAACTCACCTGAGCCTCAACAACACAAGCACTCACTACGAGTAATAACAGTCTCGATCTCATTGCACACCCTTCTGTTTTGCCAGGTAAGCGATCAGGTCTGCCAGTTCCTGGGAATCAAACTTTCCTCGATAAGCAGGCATCCAGGACTGCGTCGGGCTCTCTTCTTTCACATCGCTCCGGTTGATCGATCGTAAAGAACCTTCCTGATCTACCAACTGCAAACTGTACGTATCCTGATTCACCAGCAGCCCTGACAATGCCGCTCCAGACTTGCGAACCACCCGCACCGGTCGAGTCCCCAGTGGATACTGCTCATCTACATCGAGGATCGCCGTTTCAATATCAATGGGCCGCAGCAGATGCCCTACATCGCTCAGGTCTGGTCCCGAACGTCCCCCTTTGCCAAGAATGCGATGACATCCGGCACAACCGCCTTTGCCTTCAAAAAGCGCTTGGCCCCGCTCAGCATTCCCACTTGCTGCAGCAATGGATTTGCGCCCCTTCACCTCATTCATCGTGCGCAAATAAGCCACAATCATGGTTGCCCGGGCACTCGAAGTATTGGTAGAAGGCATTCCGGTTCCTGGTATACCGGTTACGATGATCCTCACCAGATCCTCGTCATTCTTGGCAATCTTGAACTTCCCGCGCCCAAGATCAATCCCGGATACGGTCGCACCATCTCCACCATGACACCCCACACAATTCATTCGATAGAACTGCCCGCCTGCCGCAATATCGCCTTGCGTGTAGCTATGCTCCTGTCCGTCTAAAAGACCAACAAGAGTGAACAACAGAAGAGCCAGTCGATGCATCACCATTACGTGCAATCGTATCAGCGAAGGTTGTGTGCCGAAATCTTCGCCAGGCCCGCCTGAATTTCACTACCAGGCATCCACTTCCCTCGCACCAGCACTCCCGCGATCCGCGAATAATTTCCCAAGTCCTCCAGCGGGTTTGCCTCCAGCAGCACCGCATCCCCACGCTGCCCCACCGCGATCGTCCCAAACGAATCCTTCGATTTCAAATACTCACCAACCCTTGCCGTCCCAGACCGCAAGATCTCATACGGCTTTATCCCCGCCTCGGCCATCGACTTCATCTCCCGATGAATCGAAAACCCGGGAACACTAAACTGCTGCGGCGAATCTGTGCCCAGCAAAATCTTCACGCCCTGCGTATCCATCACCTTCAGTAATCTCTTGCGGTCGGCCGCAATCCGCTGTGCCTTTGCGCGTGAAAACTGCGGAGTCGATTGCCGCCCGTCAAAGGCCTCTGTCCATTGCTTCACAATGTCACGAGGCATAAACTTCAACTCGGGAAACGCCTGCAAAGTTGCTGCATCTGGCGCTCCAATAATCGTTTCCCAGAGCACCATCGTCGGTACCACCCAAGCCCCTGCCTCTTTCGTCTTCTTCGCGATCTCCACCAACTGCGCATCGGTGATCGACAACCCCAACTTGTCTAGATACTCAATGTATCCATCAAGGTGGTCTATCGTTTCCTGCCTCTGCTCCAGTGCATGCAGGATTCCCACCTCCGCAGGCACATGCCCAGAAAACGTGATTCCCACCTCCCGAGCCGTCTTCGCTAGCGCATCGTAACTCTCGCGGGACACTCCGGGATGGATCTTCAATAAATCCCACCCCTCAGCCTTTTGTTGCCTCACCCTCTCCGCTGCCTGCACAGGATTCTTCACCGTTGCCCCACTAAAGCTTGGGCCCGCCAGATACAGTGTCGGCGCTACAATCTCGTTCCTCTTGGCCTTCTCGCGAAAATCAAGTTGCCCTGCGTGACCCAGCATCCCGCGAACTGTTGTGATGCCATTGGCAACATACAGGTACAGGACATCGTCGATATAAGCCTGTGGTGCCGTCGGCGGTGGGATGTGCCCATGCATCTCACTCAAGCCCGGCATCAGATACTTCCCTCGTCCGTCAATTCGTGTAGCTCCGGCAGGAACCTTCAACTTGCCAGCAGGCCCCACCTCGACAAAGCGCCCGTCTTTCGAGCGAACCGAGTAATCCTTCAGCACCACCTCCCGCGTCATCGGGATCAGGTTCACATGCTCAAAAACAATCTCTTGCGCACAAGCCGCCAAAACCGTAGCAAAAACAAGCAGGAATCTCATCAAGAGGCCTCCAATTCACTCCTATCTTATCTTCAACTCGCGATATTGTAGAGATTCAACTCATGCTTCAATTCCTCATCCTCTCTCTTCTTGCGCTTCCACTCGTCGCCCAGGAACGTATCGGTACCGTCCAGGTGCGTGTCTCCACCGATCATGCCGATTGGCGCTACCAGCCCGGTCAGCCCGTCCGCTTCCGCATCGTTGCCGTCCAGGACGGCCAGCCCATTAGCGGGCTCAAAGTCACCTACAAAATCGGCCCCGAGATGATGTCGCCCAAGATCGACCAATCGGCACTATCTACCGCTGATGGCATCACCGTCGACGCCGGCACCATGACCGAACCCGGCTTTCTCCGCTGCATCGCCACTGTTGAGTTGAACGGCAAGACCTACCGTGGGCTGGCTACTGCCGCCTTCCAGCCTGAAGCCATCAAGCCGACTCAAACGGACCCTGCTGACTTCGATCAGTTCTGGGCCGCCGGCAAAGCAGCCCTTGCCAAGTTGCCCATCGACGCCAAACTAACGCCACTTCCTGAATACGGCAACGCAGCGGCAGACTGCTTCCACCTCAATCTGCAAAACGTCGGCATGAATACGCTTCCCTCGCGTTTCTACGGAGTTCTTTGTGAACCCAAAGCACCAGGCAAGTATCCCGCTCTACTCAGCGTTCCCGGTGCTGGTGTTCGTCCCTACAGAGGTATGGCTGAAATGGCAGCCAAGGGCATCATCACTCTTCAGGTCGGTATCCACGGCATCCCTGTCACGATGGATCAATCCGTTTATGACTCTCTCGGTACTGGAGCACTTTCAAGCTACAACGCCTTTGGCCTCGACAACAAAGACCGTTACTACTACCGACGTGTGTATCTCGGCTGTGTACGAGCCAACGACTTTCTCACAAGCCACCCCAAGTGGGACGGTGCCAATCTCGTTGTCACCGGCGGCAGTCAGGGAGGAGCACTCTCCATCGTCACTGCAGCACTCGACCCGCGAGTCAAAGGCCTCGCCGCCTACTACCCTGCACTCGCCGATGTCACCGGCTACCTGCAGAATCGAGCGGGCGGCTGGCCTCATATGTTCCGCATGACGGAAGGTCCTCTCGCGCACCGCACATCCGAGAAGATCGAAACCTCCCGCTACTACGACGTCGTAAATTTCGCCCGCCGCCTCAAGGTGCCTGGCCTCTACTCATGGGGCTACAACGACGAGACCTGCCCGCCAACTTCGATGTATTCCGCCTACAACGTAATCCCGGCGCAAAAGAAACTCCTCCTCGCTCTTGAAACAGGCCACAACAATGTTCCCGAGCAAGTAGCGGAAGTTCAGGCCTACCTTTTGGCGCTCTTGAAACGAGGTCAATGATCGAACCATGTTCTTCCTCATTGCCGCAATTGCTATCGCAGGCGTTATCACTGAAGACAACGCAAAGCTGCTAAAGGCCAGTGAAGCCGGTGGAAGCGAAGGTCCCGTCTGGGACGGCAAAGCAAACCTCTACTTCACCGGCAAAGGCCGCATCTTCAAGCTCAACGCCAATGGTCAGACTGAGATCTTTCGTGAAGCCTCCGGTGGTGCCAACGGCCTGCTCTTCGACAGGCAGGGCCGCCTCATCGTCTGCGAAGCCGCCAACCGCCGCGTTACCAGAACAGAGGCCGACGGTAGCATCACCGTCCTGGCAGATTCCTTCGAAGGTAAGAAATTCAACTCCCCCAACGACCTCACGATCGACAGCAAAGGCCGCATCTACTTTACCGACCCGCGCTACGGCAATCGCGACAACATGGAGATGACCGTCGAAGGTGTCTATCGAATCGATGCCCCCGGTCAAGTGAGCCGGGTTCTAGGCCGCGATCTTGTAGATCGTCCCAACGGCATCCTCGTCTCTCCAGGCGATCGATATCTCTATGTCGCCGATAACAATAACAACAACCCAGGTGCGGCGAGAAAACTCTGGCGCTTCACACTGCGTCCAGACGGCTCAGCCGACCCCCTCAGCCGCAAACTCATCCACGATTGGGGCGACAGCCGCGGCCCTGATGGTTTGGAGATGGATGCCAAAGGCCGTCTCTTCGTGGCCGGAGGATTGAATCAACCCCATCCTCCCCACGAGACAGACAAAAAGAAGGGCGGCGTCTACGTCCTCTCACCCGAAGGGAAACTCCTCGAGTTCATCCCCGTCCCACTCGACGAGGTAACCAATGTCGCCTTCGGCGGCGCCGATATGCGTACCCTCTACGTCAGCGCCGGAGGCACCATCTGGAGTATCC
>JBIPMY010000444.1:0-4990 GCA_044376335.1 Bryobacter sp. | reverse complement strand
CTATCCACACAGCCTACTCTCTCCATGCGTCTCAAGGTCTTCCAGGGCATCTGCGATGGCGTCGCCTACGCCCATCGCAATCTGATCGTTCACGGCGACATCAAGCCCAGCAACATCCTCATCACTCGAGATGGTGTGCCAAAACTCGTAGACTTCGGCATCGCCCGCCTTCTCTCCAAGCAGGAGGATAGCGACCCCGAAGGCGGCCAACTCACCATCACAATGACCCCGGCGCTAACACCCTGGTGGGCCAGCCCCGAACAATTGCGCGGCGAGCCGCTCACCATCGAGAGCGATTGCTACGAACTCGGCCGTATCCTCTTCTTTTTACTGACAGACCAGAAGCCCTTCGACTTCGCCGGCCTCGGCTCGCAACAAATTCTCGACAAACTGAAGCGCGAACAGCCACCCAAGCCCAGCACCATCACCGGCGATGCCCGGCTTGCCGGTGACCTCGACAACATCACCCTCAAAGCGCTTGAGTATGAACTCGGCCATCGCTACCGCAGCGTCGACGCACTCGCCGACGACATTGAACGCCATCTTGCCCTGCGGCCTGTTTTGGCCCGCCGTCAAACCAGAGGCTATCGTCTCCAGAAGTTCTTTCTGCGCAACAAAGGTCTGGTTAGCATGGCCAGTGTCGCCAGCATCGCGCTCATTCTCTCCATTGGCGCTGCACTCTATCAGGCCCGGCAGGCACGCCTCAGCTACGACAACTCCCGCCAACGATTTGAGCAACTCAGAGCTCTGGCCAACTCGCTGATCTTTGAAACCGACGAAGCGCTCGTAGGCCTGCAAGGTGCCACCAAGGTGCGTATGCGTCTGGTGCGTAGCTCACTTGGATACCTCGATGAGCTGGCCAAGCAGGACACAACCGATCCGCAACTCAAAGAAGATCTTGCCGCTGCCTACGAGAAGATTGGCGAGATCCAGGGCGGAAACGGATTCCTCAATCTCGGCCAAACCAATGAAGCCCTGGCCAGCTTTCGCAAGAGCGAGGCTCTGCGTGAGGCGATTCGCAAAGAGGCTCAGGCAGCCCCCAGCTTTCTTGCTGCAAGCAACAATTTGGCACGGATCTATGCCCGCATCAGCGGAGCCCTGCGTGACGTGGGCGACATTGAGGGCGGGCTTGCCTATGAGCGCAAAGCACTCGGCATCCGGCAGGCTCTCTTTGAAGGTGCCCCGGACAATCTCACCTTCAAGCGCGCCCTCGCCTCTAGCCTCACCACTTTGAGCGGCAGTCTATCCCAGGTCGGCGATTATCCCGGCGTCATGGAAACCCGTCGGGAAGCCCTCAAAATGCACGAAGAGATCGTTGCCAGCAATCCGAAAGAAGCCTCCGATCTTCGCAGCCTCGCCTTGGCCCTCGCCCGTCTGGGTTCGATCGAGATGCATGAAAATCAACTCAAAGAAAGCCTCGAACACTACAAGCGCGCCCTCGACATCGACCTTGGCATTCTCGAACGCAATCCCACCCACGTTCCTTACCTGCTCAGCTCAGGCTGGTCTTATAACAACTACGGCGTGATCCTGGTCAAGCTGGGGCGAGCCGATGAGGCCCTCGGCTATTTCGCTAAAGCCCGCAAGCTCTACGAATCCGTGTCTTTTGCCGATGATCGCGACGTAAGAAGCAAAACCCTGCTCGAATCCTGCCGCATTCGCACAGCACAGGCTTTACTCAGTCTTGGCCGCAATAGAGAAGCTCTCGGCTTTGTCCAGACTGCGCTCAGCGGCCGCCAAAAACTGGCGGCCCTCAACCGCGCCAGCGCCGGCGTTCAGGGCGAGGTAGCTGAGGCTCATGCCGCGCTGGGCAATGTCTACGCGGCTCTGCGTCAGCCCGACAAAGCCCGCTCTGAGTATCAAACCGCCCAGGAAATGCTTGAGGCGATTATCCGCTCCAATCGTGGCAATGCCGCGATGAAAGAAGACCTTCTCGCCATCGAGCAGGGCCTCAAGGCGCTGGGTGCGCCAGCCCGGGCGGAATTCTCACCGCGTCCCAGTTTGAATTAGCCCAGCCCCAAAGCGCCTCTAACCGCAAGCCTTCGGGCGGCTCATGGCCCAAAAAGCGCAACGCCTGATCCAGCAGCCTTTGTGGCTCTCCCGCATCCAGCGCCGGGGCCAGCGTCTGCTTTGATAGCTTCTCTCCACCCGGGCCAGTCGCAACCGGAATATGCATGTACTCCAACCGCCGGTAGCCCAGCAGTTGCTGCAGATAGATTTGTCTTGGCGTCGAATCTAGCAAATCCGCGCCACGCACAACGTGCGTTACCCCTTGCGCCTGATCATCCACCACCACAGCCAATTGGTATGAAAAAATCCCGGAGCCCGGGCGCAACAAAACAAAGTCTCCCGGATCGGTTTCCAGATTCGCCCGGTACGGCCCCTGCAACAAATCCCGGAATTCGATTGCCTCATTAGCAACACGCAACCGCAGCGCGCGAACCGGCTTTCCTGCTTCGATTCCACCGCGGCAAGTACCCGGGTATCGCCCTTCAGCGCTCTCGCTGATTTCCTTCCGGCTGCAGCAACAGGGATAGACAAACTCCCCCAGCCTTTGCAGCTCCCTCCGGTAAAGCTCTGTCCGCTGGCTCTGATATGCCACTTCTCCATCCCAGCGAAACCCCAGCTCAAACAATACGCGCAAAATAGCATCAGCCGCTAATGCACTACAGCGAGGCGTATCGGTATCCTCCATCCGCAACAGCCACTGCCCGCCATGACGGCGTGCTTCGAGATAGCTGGCTAGAGCTGCAATCAGGGAACCAAAGTGAAGGGGACCGGTGGGGGAAGGAGCGAATCGTCCACAATACATGGAAGACCACAATTCTGAGGATGGTGGGCGCGCAGGGACTCGAACCCCGGACCCCCTCGGTGTAAACGAGGTGCTCTAACCAACTGAGCTACGCGCCCGAAACAACTACTTCAGAAATTATTCTAACATCGACCGATGTCATACCATGAGGGGTGCGGTTTCAGATGCGTGTTTTTTTCATTTTGGCCCTCACCTGCCTGCTGGGCTCCTGCACCAGCAAGCTGGTTGAGGCCGGCGGCTATTCCGAAGTAAAGCTCAGCGGCATAGCATCACTGCGTCTGCCTGCCCAGTTTCTTCCCATCCAGCAGCCTGTTGCCGCAATCCGCCCACAGCTTGGGTTCGACTTCCTCGGTGACGTTGCCGGCGAGCCGACAGACCAGAACTTCTGGGCCGTCACCCATGCCTTTGCCTTTCGCGAAACCCGCACGCCGGCAGGCCTGCCAGTCTTGCCCGCCATGCTCGTCGTGAGCCGGGTGGCAAACACACAATCTTTCGCCTCAGCTCAACGCTACTATGAGGCCTCCGTGCGCTACTCTTCAGATCCGCGCTGGAGCACACCGCTTCGCCTGGAATGGAAATCCCGTCAGGTTTCAAAGAATCTATCCACTTTTGAGGCCGAACTCATACCAGGCAAACTCGGTGCCGCCGTCATGGTGATGGTAGACCGCGAATCGCTGATCCAGGCCCTGCTGCTCGGGGAGCGCAGCGTTCTCGAAGCTGAAGTTGCCCGGCAGGTACTGACTGATCTTCGCTCCGGCTTTCGCCTCGAAAAACCGCTCGACGACTACTTCCACAAGGTCAATCAGTCCGTACAGGCCAGCGCCGATCTGCGCCGCAAAAACTACCTCGCCCTGCTTGAGATTCTCCAAAAAGAAGAACTCGACTACACTCCAACTCCCAGAGTGGTCGTCTTTAATGCCAATCTCGCAGGCCAGTTCTGGTGGCCGCTATTTGATCGAAGCGGCGTCCCTTCTCACTTCGCCATTGCCGGCCGTCTCGGAAACCTCAAGAAAACCGAGCCTGCCGTCTGGCAGCGCCTGGAGGCACTCTTCCCCAATATGCGCCTGGTTACGGCCGAGCAGGAGGCTGAAAAATGGCAATTGAAATCACTCTCCGGGGCCGGTGCCATAAGCACCAGAACCGCGTCCCTCCTTCTGGATACTCGCTGGGCGGCTCAGAGTGACAACAACGCCAAACAGGCATTCGCCACCCTCGAATTCCCCTTTACTAGCGAGCCACCCAACCTCTCAGACTGGCTCAACGCCCTCGAGGCCGTCGGCAAGCAGGCACTTTCTCAAGGCCTCGTCTCCCTCGACGATCCCCGCTAGAGCGAGCGCGAAAACACGATCGTCCAAAGCGTGACCACCAGCGAATGCGTGATCATCGCAGCGCGTAACGAATTTGCTTTTTCATAGGCAAGCCCGTAAAAAACGCCTGCAACAGTCGATAGCAGCGCAAAGCGCCAGTTGGGAAATTCACGAAACGGCAAATGCACCGACCCAAAGCAAAGGCTCGCTAAAATGAGGCCCGTCCATTTGCTCCCAAGACCCTGGATCAACACCTGCTGCAAGACGCCACGAAACATGAACTCCTCCAGCAATGCCAGGAATAAATACACGCCTACAAAAGTTCCCACGGCAGCAAAGGGGATTACCCAGGTGCTGAGCTTTGGAAACTGGATCCGCAGGATGTTGAAATAGAAGCCCACTGGCAACAGGATGGCGAGGAAATATAAAAACTGCCGAGTCCCCACCCACCAGTCCTGACTCGTAGGCATCAGCCCGAATCCCGGCACCTTCATCCCCCGCAGATAGAGAAAAACTCCGATGCCCACTCGCAACCAGAGCTGTTTGTTGAGAAAGCCCAGCTTTGTACTTCCTGGAGGAGAAGGGAACATGTCCTTGAACCAGGGCAACAGAATAAATGCCGCGAGCAGACCCAACAGCAGAATGTCCGCCATTGGCTTTTTGGGCAGCACGAGATACCAGACACAAACGATCCCAAGCGCTACAGCAAAAAGCGGAAACTCATCCGGTGTCTTTCCCTGCGCCCAGTGCAGTAGCAGCATTGGCGCAACACCACTCACCCAGATCAACCCCGCCTGCATCGGCCGGTACAACTTTCTGAACCACTCGGAAAATTTTGGCCACAAAGGGAGAAAGTAAAAAACCGCCTCCA
>JBIPMY010000443.1:0-5020 GCA_044376335.1 Bryobacter sp. | reverse complement strand
GCTGATCCCGGTTCTGTGCGCCCAATCCAAGCGCCCCATGAGCTACGCTGATACCGACTCCTGGCGATCCATCTCAGGTCAAAAACTCTCCCCCGCCGGTACCTACCTCGGCTATGCACTTTTCCCACAGGACGCAGACGGTGAAGTCGTCATTCGCAACCTCGCCACCAACGCCGAAATCCGCGAGCCAGCAGGTTTGCGCCCGCCTCCTCCCCCTCCAGACCCGGAGCGCGAAGGCCCTCCCACTCAACGCACCAGCCTCATCGGCTTTACGCCAGACGCCAAATACGTTGCCTTCTCAACCTTCCCAAAGAAAGGCGTCGACAAAGGCAAGACCGGCCTCGTCCTGGTGGACCTCTCCTCTTCAAAGGTCACCCGCATCGATGACGTCAAATCCTATCTGCTCCCGGCCGAAGCAACTTCCGTCATCGCTTACCTCAAAGACGATAAAGACAAGACCCTCGTGCTGCGCCGCCTGAGCGATGCAACAGAAAAGACTCTACCCGGTGTCACAGACTACACCCTCAGCAAAGACGGCCTCGCGCTGGTCTACGCAACCGCCGACGGAGTCATGGCCATCAACACAGCCAACTGGGACGGCACCCCGCAAGCGCTAGTAGCGGCAAAGGGAAAATACTCCAAGTTCACCTGGGACGAAAAGCAAACCCAGATGGCCTTCCTCTCGGCCAACACCGTCTACCATTGGGACCGCAAGCCCACCGCAGCCCGCGCCGTCGTCACCAAAGGCATTACCGACCGTGGCACTCTCAGCTTCTCCCGTGACGGAGCCCGGCTCTTCTTCCCCACCGCACCCGAGAAACCAGCTGCGAAAAAAGAAGATGGCCCCAAGGTAAATTACGATCTCTGGCACTGGAAGGACGACGCAATCCAGCCCATGCAGAAAGTCCGCGCCGCCCAGGAACGCAACCGCAGCTACCGCGCCGTTCTTCACATCGCCGATGCCAAAATTGTCCAGCTCGCCAGCCCCGAACTCCCTGAGGTCGCCCCAAACGAAAGCGGCCTTTTCGCCTTCGGCCTCGATGATCGTCCCTACCGCATCAGCGGCGATTATGAAGGCACCCGCGCTGCAGACCACTACCTCGTCAACACACTCACCGGCGAGCGCAAACTCCTCGGCAAACAACGCTTCAGCAATTACGCCTGGTCTCCAGACGGTAAATTCGGTCTCCGCTTCGACACCAAAGACTGGCTCTGCCTGAACATCGCAACCGGCACAGAAACCAATCTCACCAGCGGCCTGAACGTCGCCTTCGCCAACGAAGACTACGATTCCCCCGGCCGCGCAGGCGCCTATGCCGGTGCCTTCTGGACTCGCGACGGCAAGTCGATCCTCCTCCACGACCGCTTCGACGTCTGGCAGATCTCACCCGACGGCCGTCTTGCCAAGAACCTCACCGATGGCACCGGTCGCAAACGCGGCATCCAGTTCCGCGTCGTTCGCACCGATCCAGAAGAACGTCAGGACGGCCTCGATCAAACCCGGCCTATCCTCCTTCGCGCAGAATCCCTCGATTCCCGTGAAACCGGCTTCTTCGTCGACACCGTCGATGGCTCTGCCGAGCCCCGCCAGCTCATCTGGTCCAACAAAAACTTCACCGCTCCCGTCAAGGCCAAGTCCGCAGACGTATTCATGCTCACCGCCAGCACCTTCCGCGAATACCCCGACGTGCTGATCACCAATTCCGAGATGAAGTCCTTCGCCAAAGTCACTGACGCCAATCCGCAGATGGCCGGCTTCTCCTGGGGCACCTCAGAGCTGATGAACTTCCGCTCCACCGAAGGTCAGCCCCTCAAAGCAGCCGTCTACAAACCGGAAGGCTTCGATCCCACAAAGAAGTACCCGCTCATGGTCTACATCTACGAGCGGCTCAGCCAGAACGTCAATACCTTCAACGAACCGCGCCCCACCAATTCGATCAACATCCCGATCTATGTTTCCAATGGCTACATCGTCGTCACCCCGGACATCGCCTACCGCGAAGGCTACCCTGGCGATAGCGCAATGGCCTGCGTGATGCCGGCAGTACAAAAGCTGATCGAACAGGGCTTTGTCGACGAAAAGCGCATCGCTATCCAGGGCCACTCCTGGGGCGGCTACCAGATCGCCTACATGCTCACCCGCACCAACATCTTTCGCGCAGCCGAAGCCGGTGCGGTTGTAACCAACATGTTCAGCGCCTACAACGGCATCCGCTGGGGCCCTGGCATTCCTCGCCAGTTCCAATATGAACGCACGCAAAGCCGCATCGGTGGCACTCCCTGGCAATACCCCCTGCGCTTCCTCGAAAACTCGCCGCTCTTCCGTGCCGATCAGGTGAAGACTCCCATCCTCACCATGCACAATGACGCAGACGACGCCGTGCCCTGGTATCAGGGAATCGAGTTCTATCTCTCCCTGCGCCGCCTTAACAAAGAGATCTACCTCTTTAACTACAACGGTGAGCCGCACAACCTGCGCATCCGCGCCAACCAGCGCCACTTCTCGGCCCGCATGTTCGAGTTCTTTGAGTATTTCCTCAAAGACACTCCCAAGCCCGAGTGGATGGAAAAGGGCCGCCCCTTCCTCGAGCGCGAACCAAACGGCCCCAATCGCCCTGCTGCCACCGACGACGAGCCCTAAATGCTAGCCCAGCTCAGAGACGAACCGCTCGCCCGCATCTACGGTCAGGAGCTCACGCAGGTGGTATATATCGAAGCCACAGCCCTGATCGCACGTCTGAGGCTCGGTTCGCTCGTCGATGTCGAGCGGCTGGTTCTGCCCTTCGTCAACGGCGAGAAGGATAGCCTCGCAAAACTGACGCCAAGTCATCTCTCGGGCCACCTTCTCTTTGATGAACTTTACAAGTCCACCCGTAAAGGAATCTATCGGGAAAGAGTACTGGCCGCTGCTTCACGAGCAGAATTCTCCATCTACAACGAGATGAGTGACGGCGTTTTTATGGGCTGCCCGATCCTCACACGTGCCGGGCAGATCGAAACGGCTGTCGAGCATTACGAGCAAATGCAAAAGCTTTGTCTCCGCTCAGACGGCCTCTGGCGGCATTCGCCTCTTTGTGACGCTGCCTGGGGCAGAGGCAACGCTTTCCCTGCCCTTGGTCTCGCGCTCACCCTCGAATCCACTCCCCGCCTGCTGCCCCAATTCCAGCGGCTCCTCACCACTCTCGCCAAGTACCAAACCCCCAATGGCCTCTGGCGGCAGGTCATCGATCACCCCACCGCTTACGAAGAATTCAGTGCCACGGCCATGATCGGCGCAGCGATGCGTAAAGGAGTCCGCAACGGCTGGCTCAAACCGGCGACATTCCAACCTCTAATCGACCGCGCAGCCAAAGCCCTGGCCGCCCGCACCAGCCCCAGCGGCGAACTCGTCGACGTTTGCGAATCCACCGGCAAACAGAAAACTCTCCAGGACTACCTCAATCGCAAAGCCATCCGCGGCCGCGACCCGCGTGGAGGCGCCATGGCTCTTTACTTTATCACCGAGCCGTGATAGATTGAACACTGTTCAATATGGTGAGCCGACGGCGTGAAATTTACCGGGAATCGCTGCGGGAAGAAATTCTCTCCGCCGCCCGTCAGCTCTTCGCCATCCACGGCTACGAAGCCACCTCTATGCGAGCCATCGCCACCAAGGTCGACTGTTCGCCTGGCATTCTCTACCATTACTTCGCCGACAAGCAGGACATCATGGCACTGCTGGTGCGAGAAACTTTCGCCAAACTCAGCACCCGCCTCAACGCAATTCGTGAAGACAACGACACCGTCTCCGCCCGCATGAGGCGAGGCTTGCGCGCTTACATCGAATTTGGCCTGGAACACCCTCATCATTACTCATTGCTATTTATGAGACCAATGTCACCCGAAGGCAACGAGAAGATCTTTGCCGCCTTTCAGGAAGATGGCACCCGCACCTTCGGCTGCCTGCGAGCGATGTCAACAGAAGCGATCCAGGCTGGCATAGTGCGGGCAGAGATCTCAGACCCCGAAGAACTCGCCCAATCCCTGTGGGTCGCAATCCACGGCATGGTCTCAATCCAGATCGCTTGCGAGCTCTTCCCCTGGATTGAGCGCTCAAGATTGGTAGACCGTCTCGTGGACATTCTAATGACAGGAACTATGAAATCGTAATGCCTTTTTTTTGCATCATTATTGAACTGCGTTCAATCTATCAACGTATGTTCAACCAAGGAGTGAATGGATGAAATTTATCGCCTGGCAAATGCTCACCGGAGACAAAGCCAAATACCTCGGACTCATATTCGCAATCGCCTTCTCAACATTTCTCATGTCTCACCAGGTCTCCATCTTCTGCGGCCTGATGAATCGAACCGCCTCCCAGATCGACGATGTCGCCGACGCCAACATCTGGGTGATGGACGCCAAGACCCAATATCTGGATGAAGTAAAGGCGCTCACAGACCAGGATCTTTATCGAATCCGGGGAGTCCAGGGTGTAGATTGGGCTGTCCCTCTTTTCAAAGGCACCTCACGCGCTAAAGGCCCGGACGGCAAGTTCCGCGGTGTCATCCTGATGGGCCTTGACGACTCTACTCTCGTGGGCATTCCCCGCCGCATCGTCCTCGGCAATATCGAAGACCTGCGGGAGCCAGAAACGATTGCCGTCGATCAGGTAGGCTACAAGTTCTTCTTCCCAGACCAGCCCGTCACCCTCGGCAGAACCCTCGACCTCAACGACCACACGGTAAGAATCGTCGCCGTTGTCGATTCCAACGCGCCCTTCGTCAACCTGCCGGTCTTCTACACAAAGTACAGCCAGGCCATCAGTTTCGTTGGCCGTGAGCGCAACCAGATGTCCTTCGTACTCGCCAAAGCCACCAAGGGCACCAGCGAGTCAGAACTCAATCAGCGCATCACCAAAACCACTGGCCTCAAAGCCCTCACCGGCAATGAATTCGGCTGGGAAACCATCTGGTACTACATCCAGAACACCGGCATCCCCATCAACTTCGGCATCACTGTCGTAATCGCACTCGTCGTG
>JBIPMY010000442.1:0-5032 GCA_044376335.1 Bryobacter sp. | reverse complement strand
CGATCTTGTCGAGGATCTTTTCGGGCTTGCCTTCGTTCTTGGCACGGTCGCGGGCGATGTCTGCTTCTTTGGCAAGGTGGGCAGGATCGACCTGATCGCGACGGATGTACTTGGGGTCTGCGGCAGCAATCTGCATGGCGAGATCCTTACCGAGAGCAACGAGTTCTTCGCTTGAGCCGGCCGGGCTGGTGAGCACGACGGCGACAGCGAGCTGGCTGCCCGGGTGGATGTAGCTTGAGATCGCACCAGAAGCAACAGAGACGCGCTCGAAGCGGGCGAGAACGATGTTCTCACCGAGCTTGGCGATCTTGCTCTTGACGAGGTCGTTGACGGTCTGGCTGGGGTCCTTCGAGAAGGCTTCGGCCATGATGGCGTCGACGGTGGTTGCCGAGGAAGCTGCCACGTGAGCGGCGAGGTCTGCAGCGAAGGCCTGGAAGTCATCGGTGCGGGCGACGAAGTCGGATTCGCAGTTGACTTCGATGACAACGGCCGATAGACCGTTGGCAGCGATGTCGATTACGATCAGACCCTGTTTGGCCGAGCGGGAGGACTTCTTGGCGGCAGCGGCAGCGCCGCGCTTGCGGAGCACTACTTCAGCGTCGTCCAGATTAGCGTTGGCTTCGACGAGCGCGTTGCGGCATTCCATCATGCCTGCGCCGGTGCGCTCGCGCAGAGTTTTTACGAGTTGTGCAGTTACTTCTGCCATATAGTTACACTTATCCCTTTCGTGGTTCAGTTACAGAACTGTTAGTCGTTTGGGCTTACTCAGCCTTGGCGACCGGGGCTTCTGCGGCAGGGGCTTCTTCGACTTCAGGAGCCTTCTTGGGCAGAGACATCGAGGGCAGATCCAGATCGTTGATCAGCGTTTCGCTCATCAGTTCTTCTGAATACTTGGGGTCGACGTACTGTGCATAGCTGCTCATGTCAATCGAAGTTGAAGACTCTTCTTCGGTGTTGTCCTGAACGACGGCGGTGAAGTCGTGTTCGGTGGCGAGGGCGCGACCTTCGATGACGGCATCAGCGATCTTCGAGGTGAAGAGCTTGATGGCACGGAGGGCGTCGTCGTTGCCGGGGATGACGTAATCGACTTCGTCAGGATCGCAATTGGTGTCGACGACACCAACGACGGGGATACCGAGGCGCTTGGCTTCCTTGACGGCGATCGACTCTTTGGAGGAGTCGACGACAAAGATCAGGTCCGGGAGACCGGGCATGTCCTTGATACCGGCGAGGTTCTGCGACAAGTGCTTACGCTCGCGCTCGAGGCGGGAAATTTCCTTCTTCGAGCGGCTACCCCAGGTTCCTTCTGTCGACATGGTTTCGAGTTCGCGCAAGCGCTTGATCGAACCTTTGACAGTGAGGAAGTTGGTGAGGAGGCCACCGAGCCAGCGGTTATTGATGTAGTACATCCCGCAGCGGGTGGCTTCTTCAGCGATAGCTTCCTGAGCCTGACGCTTGGTACCGACGAACATGACGTTCTTACCCTGGGCAGCCATTTCGCCTACAAAGCGCATGGCGTCCTTGAAGAGCTTGAGGGTCTTCTGTAGGTCGATGATGTAAATTCCGTTGCGTTCGCCAAAGATATACTCTTTCATCTTTGGATTCCAGCGTTTGGTCTGGTGCCCGAAGTGAACGCCTGCTTCGAGCAGTTCTTTCATGGAAATCGAGGGCATGACAAGTCCTTTGCTCTGTAATTAAACAGCAATGATGCAATCTTTAAATGGTTCAGAAAACCAGAGCGAATTAACGCTTGGAGAACTGGAAGCGCTTGCGAGCACCTTTTTGGCCGTACTTTTTACGCTCATGTTCGCGAGGATCGCGAGTGAGCATACCAAGTTCTTTGAGCTTGGGACGGAGTTCGAGGTCGAATTCGAGCAACGCGCGCGCCACACCTAGCCGGCAGGCCTCAGCTTGACCCGTAAAGCCACCGCCGTCGGCAAGGATGAGAGCATCAAACTTGTCGGCCGTCTCGGTGGCAAGCAAGGGTTGCCGCACCGTGGCACGGGCGGTTTCCGTATGGAAGTATTGCTCGAGGGCGCGGTGGTTGACGGTAATGTCGCCCTTACCAGGACGCAAGAATACGCGAGCCGTTGAGCGCTTGCGGCGTCCGGTTCCAATAAATTGAGTTAAAGCAGCCACTGAATACCTTTCTTAGTCCTTAGGACGCGACCAGGGCCAGTGCTTCAGGCTTCTGAGCCTGGTGCGGATGGCGATCTGTCGCATACACTTTCAGTTTCTTGCCCATATGCTTGCCGAGGGTGTTTTTGGGCAGCATGCCCTTAACAGCCAGCTCGATCATGCGAGTGGGTTTGGTGTCTTGCATCTTTTTTGCGCCGGTAGACTTCAAGCCACCTGGATAACCAGTGTGGTAGTAGTAAACCTTCTGCTCGGTTTTGTTACCGGTGAGGCGCACTTTTGCAGCATTAATGACGATCACGTGATCGCCTTGATCCAGATAAGGCGTATAGGTCGGTTTGTGTTTACCCATCAGGATGCGGGCGGCTTTGGTAGCCAGGCGGCCAAGGGTGGCGCCTTCTGCATCGATGATGTGCCAATTACGACTGACGTCTTTTCCGGAGGGTACGTAAGTTTTCATACGTTTCGGGTCTCCCTCATAAAAAAAGTCAACTTCACTAGTTTAGCGCTTTATTTAAGCCTGTGTCAAAGACGTGACACCAGGACTTCCTTCACTTTCTGCAAGTTGTTGATTTTAATCATCTGGCTGAAGGCATGACGGATTGGAGAAAGCGCTGGATTTCTTCGCGGGAAACCGGGTTTTGTTCCTGGATTGGGTTTGTTCTGTTCTCCATGATGGCGCGGGCTTCTGGAAGGAGGGCCATCAGGCGGAAGGCGAGGATGCCGGCGGAGGTTTTTGTGAGGTCTGTTTTGCGGATTTCGAGCATGGGGAAGGTGGCCGGGATATCCATTGTTTTGTCTAGAAGGTAGAGCTCTGTGTGGATGTCCATGGCGAGAATTCGGTCTGTTTGGAGTTTTTTGAGTTCGCGGAGGGCTTTGTCGGCGCGGCGTTCCTGGGCGGCACCGAGTTTGAGGATGCGTTCCATTTGATGGAAGAGGGTTTCGTTATTGGGTTCGTTTGACCAGCGGGTTTGGGCGTCGATTTCAAGCTGGCGAGCACGGTCTACCTGGAAGAGGGCGAAGACGTAGCGCTCGAAGGCCTGAAGTTCGAGTTCGCCTTCGGGGAGGCATTGCTTGAGGATTTTGGCCTTGAGGGCATCGTATTGGCTTCGTTCGTGCGGATTGTTTTCGAAGATGGTGGTGGGGTTGGCGGTGAGGCCGTGACGGGTGCTGTTGGCGGCCGAGGTGGCGCGGCCTTCGGCGGTTTTGGGGCCGGTGGACTTTTTTGCGTTTTGCCTGTTGGCATTGATTTGAGCTTGAGTAGACATGGAGATCCTCGATTCTGAATTGAAATAGAAAAGAGGGGCGCATGAGTACCCCTCCGATTGAGAAGCTATCAGGCGAGGGGGCGGAAACGAACTGTGGTTTTTGGATCTTGTTGATTCCGGGGGAAATAGAGGCGAATTTTTCTGTGAACGCTTTCCATGAGTACCTACAAGTGCTTAGCTCAAAAGCCAGGTTGGAGGCGCCGGCCTTGCAGGTTTCCGGAATCCCCACGATTACGCATGGGGTTGGACCGGGGGCAAATCCACAGGGGTGCGGAAGTGGTCGGGTCAAGTGATTGAAGTAGTATGGGATCGAATGACCGAGCTTGTTTTTGAGGTAACGCAGGAAGCGGACGGTGGATTTTGTGCCGAGTGCTTGACCGAGAGTATCTTCACGCAAGGAGACACTTGGGATGAGCTACGGGCAAATGTCCGGGAGGTTGTTGGTGCCTTCTACTTTGATGGTGTTGGGCCGGAGAGAGTCCGGATGCGACTGTTTCGTGATGAGGTGGTTCCGGTTGGGTGAATCTTCAGATTCTGGAAGCTAGGGAAATTATGAACCATAAGAAAAAGACCGAACTTTATGGAGCGACTGGTGAAGCAATTCAAGATGGGCTGGAAGTCATGAAGGATCCAGACGAAGATCTAGAGTTGCTGCGCAGGGAGGTCTGCGCTGGATTTGCTGAAGTAGGGCAAGGTGAATTTTCAGAATACGAATTGAACGAGATCGGGGCTCTGTTGTCGGCGGTTAAAGAACGGGGTCGTAATCGGCTCGAGGCCGAAATAATTTCCGGATTCTGAGGCGGGAGAATTGGACCGGGAGGGGTGCACGTTGGAGATGGCCCAGAAGCTTGGTATGAAGTTAGGGAACTGAGATGAGGCACACCGAGAACAATCTTGATTGGCTTGCTTGCGAACTAATTGAGCAAATCCCGGGCAAAGTATCGGGGCAACCGATTGTTCGAGGTACGCGCATTCTTCCGGACGCCCTTGTGGACAGCTATGATCTTGGCGAGACACTTGAGGAGTTACGCGAGGGCTTCCCTTCCCTGCCGGCTGAGCAGAATGCGCGGCTGATCGAATTGGCCCACCAGCAGAGGAGGCAGCACACGATTTCCCTACCGTTCCTGCAGGACTGGCGACAATGCCGCTAAACGAAAAGTTTCGATTATTTCAATTGTGGATGGTTGTGTCCGCCATGATTGCCTACTGGATCGAGCCCAAGATCTTCTCGATTCGATTCGGCTTGGCCTTTGCTTGCGTATTTGTAGCTGTTGGTGCAGCCTCTTGGACCACTATGAAGATTCTGCTAGCCTCAGCACAAACAAATAATAAGCGTTTCCAGCAATCAATCGATTCCTTAAGTTTCGATCAAGCGAAACTGAAATGCGCAGAGTTATTGGCTGATCCGAATCACTATCGAGCGATCGTTAGGTCGACCCCATTGGTGCCTATTGACATGCATTCGTCTCTTCTTGACGTATTTGGTCCATTCGAAGCCGTATTCGACTCAGCAGGTTATCGTTTGAGTCTAGGTCAGAGAACAGGGGACTATATTGAACTGGGAGTATTGGATGACGAGGTTCGATTGGTAGCTAGAGTAGATGACGGCGGAATCTTCGAAGTTTGGC
>JBIPMY010000167.1:0-12017 GCA_044376335.1 Bryobacter sp. | reverse complement strand
TGAGGTTTTTGGGGTCTGGGGCGATCCAACCGCTTTCGCCGCCGCCGACGGGGTGCCATTCTCGGTCGGAGATTACGCCGTTGTTGCCTCTCGATTTGATCTTAATTGTGGTGTTGTCCTGCTGGGCACCGTAGATGCCATAGGGGAAGTCTTCGTCGAGGGTGACGCGGTAGAACTGTGCGGTGGGGTGGGCCTGATTGGTCCAGGTTTGGCCGCCGTTGAAGCTGACGTTGGCGCCACCGTCGTTGGCCTGGATCATGCGCTGGGAGTCGTTCGGGGCGATCCAGAGATCGTGGTTGTCGCCGTGGGGAGTGGGGATGGCGGTGAAGGTGCGGCCGCCGTCGTCTGAGCGATGGAAGCTGACGTTGCAGACGTAAACGGTGTCGATGCGGGTGGGGTCAGCGTAGATGCGGGAATAATACCAGGCGCGCTGGCGAAGGTTGCGATCTTCGTTGACGCGGGTCCAGGTTCTGCCGCCGTTGTCGGAGCGGAAGACGCCGCCGTCTTCGGCTTCAATGATGGCCCAGACGCGTTCTGGATTTACGGGTGAGACAGTAACGCCGATCTTGCCCTGGACGCCTTTGGGGGCGCCGGTGTTGTGGCCGATCTCTGTCCAGGTTGCGCCAGCATCTGTGGACTTGAAGAGGCCGCTGCCTGGGCCGCCGGAATCGAAGCTGTAGGGAGTGCGCTGGACTTGCCAGAAGCTTGCGTACATTACGCTGGGGTTGCCGGGTTCGAAGATGAGATCGACGCAGCCGGATTTTTCTCCTCGGGTGTAGAGCTGCTTCCAGGTGGTGCCGCCATCGGTGGTTTTGAAGATGCCACGCTCGGGGTTGGGGCCGGACATGTGGCCGATGGCGCAGACGTAGACGATGTCTGGATTTTTGGGATGGATGCGGACGCGGCCGATCTGGCGGGTTTCTGTGAGGCCGACGTGCTTCCAGGTTTTGCCCGCGTCGAGGGATTTGTAGACGCCGTCGCCGTGGGAAGCGTTGCCACGGAGGGCTTGTTCGCCCATGCCTGCGTAGACGATGTTGGGATCTGAATCGGAGACGGCGATGGAGCCGACGGAGCCTGTCTTGAGTTGGCCGTCGCTGACGGGTGCCCAGCGATTGCCGCCGTCGATGGTCTTCCAGATGCCGCCGCCGGTGCCGCCGAAGTAATAGACATTCGGTTGAGAAGGAACGCCGGTTGCTGTTACGACGCGACCGCCTCTGTAAGGGCCGATTGAGCGGAACTTTAGTTCCTTCGCGAAGGGTACGTCATCGGCTGCTGCTGTGAGGGCGGCAAGAAGAACTAGAAAAGATCCAAATCTCATACTCCGCGCAGTCTAGCGCAGTCTGGCTATTGATTCCAAGGGAAGTGGAATGTTGGTGCGTTCTGATAGCGGCGCATGGAGAAGTTGAGCTTGGTACCGGTGCCGGGTGCCAGATGGAGCGTGAGGTGGCGGCCGTTGATTTGGGTGGTCTTGCCGTTGGCGGTGACGCTGTTGAATTGGTGCTCGGCATAGCCTCCGGCCTGAATTGTAACTGTTCGGGGCTCAACCGGGTTGGTGTTGACGAGGGTGACGCTGGCGGTGTCGTTGCCGAGTTGATCGACTAGTGCTGCGACATCTTCTGGCAGGCCTGCACGACGTTTTTCGGGGTCGAAGTAGCGGAAGCGGGAATGCAGGACCCAGATGCGGCCGTTTGCGAAATAGCCGCCGGTGGTGAGGTTGAGCAGATCGTCGGTGGTGACGGGCATTGAGTCGAGGAGGTAGTCTGCCAGACGCGTGTCAGGCGTGGTGGGGTCTTCATTCATCTTCTGCACGTCAGTGCGGATGTTGCTGAAGGCTTTCGCCAGCGCTTTCTCCGGGTAGGTTGGATCATTGCCTTCGACGTAATTGAGCCAGGCTGGTTTGGTTGGGATGCGCTTGAAATCTTCGCGATCCATCGACCAGAGGTAGATTTCGGTCATGCGGTCTGAGAAGGAGTTGTCGGTGAAGTGATACCACTCGGGCTTGCCGTTGAATTTGTAGCCGCGTGGGTCGCCGTACATTTGCGGGTAGAGGGTTTTGCCGTTTTCAGTTTTGCGATTGGCGTAGAGCAATTCCATTTGCTTGCGGAGGACGGCAATGTAGCTGGTGTCTCCGCTGAGAAGGAAAGCATTGCTGAAGCCGGGCCAGGCACCGTGCATGAAGTAATTGCGGTGGGCGATCTTTTCGAGTTCGCCGTCGAAGATAGTGAAGTTCCAGCCATAGGTGCCCTTCCACCATTGGCCGTTGTGCTCGCCGCCGAGTTTGCCGTCGAGACCGATGTTGGACGGGATCATGCCGCCGGTGGCTGCTGCGCGCTCTTTCCAGGCGTTGAGATATTCGAGCGTCCAGTCGCGATACTTTTTGTCGCCCGTAAGCATGAAGGCGTTGAGGTGGAGGATGGACGAGGCGAGGTTCAAGTGGGTGTCGCCCGCTGAGTCTAGATACTCGGTGCAGTGGGCCAGCATCTTCGGATAATACTTGGCCATGTCGAGCATTTGAGACTTTGAGGCTGCGTTGTGGAGGAGGTGGAAGCTGCCGGGGACGGCGTCGCCAACCCAGTCGTAGACGGTGGCGCGATCGAGCATAGGGCCCTTGGAGCCGGTCCAGATGCTGCGAATGATTTTGTGTTTGGGGTCGTAGTTGGGGGCTTCGGGGTCTTCGTTCATGTAAAGGCCAGCGAAGCGTTGCATGCGGTTTTTGTAGAGCGTGTCGTTGGGTTGACTGAGACCGGCGAGGAGGAAGGCGCGCATGCCTTCGCCGGTGTGGAACCAATCGGACATGGTGATGAACTCTTTGTAGTAGGCACCGTTTTCGGCGAGTTTGGTTTGTTTGGTGCGGAGCTCGCTGTATTGCTTGAGATGGCCTTCCTGCGCCTTGTTGAACATGGTCATCAGGTCGTCGTCACCGCCGAGGGCGTGGAGAAGGGTCCAGTTGTGGAAGGTTTCGATGGCGTCGTCGGGGCCGTCGAGGGTGCCCCAGCGAGGGGTGTGGAGGAGATAGCCTTTTTCGTCAACGTAGCGTTTGTAGAAGGCGCGTGCAGCGTCGGAGTTTGCTTTGAGGAGGGCGCGTTCCATGAGTGCCCAAGCGGGTGGGGGCATGGGAGAATCGACCTTCAGTACGGGGCCTTGTGCGAAGAGAATCGTGGCAGAGGAAAGGAGGCAAAGCAGACGAGGAGTCATCGGTAGACGAGTCTATCGAAAAATTGGGAAGTATTCGAGGCAGTAGATCCAGCAGCAAGTGACGAGAAGCAGGAGCATTGCTTTTAGTTGGAAGTTTTCTTCTCTTGATTGCCACCAGGCGAGGATCGCTGGCGGAGCGATGGCGAGAGCGATGGCCCAATTGGCGTGGGTTTGGTAGAGCTCCCAGCAGGCGGCGGCGAGGGTGACGCTGAGGCCGAGAGTCCAGCCGAGTTGTGGGGCGAGGGCGAGGATCAGTATGAGGACGGCGGTGACTGCGGTGAAGGCGAAGCGGATTTGGAGCGTGAGATCGACGCCGATGGTGAAGAGTGCGAGCAAGGGGTAGCTGACCTGATGCCAGGCTTTCCAGGGGCGGGCTTCGATTGGTGTTGTGTCTGGCACTGCTTTGGTGAGTAGTGCGCCGAGGATCAGGCCGAAGGTGAATTCCATCATCTTCCAGCCGGGGAAGTCTGTGACGGGGACGAGGTTGAAGAAGGTGCCTCCGCCGAAGCCGAGTGCTCCGCCGAGGGTGCCCCAGAGGGCGAAGCGGTAGGCGATTGGGTTGCGGACCAGCAGCAAGACGGCGAGGGCGGAGAAGGCGAGGCCGGCCCAGATTTCTTCTCGCGGGCGGATGAGGCGGTTGGAGAAATAGATGAGCTTGGGTTGATTGATGAGCATCCAGCCGGCCTGGGTTGCTGCAACGAGGAAGAGCGAGACGCGGACGGGGCGTTTGGGCATGAGCCAGGCGAGGCTGATGATGACGCCGCCGAGGAAGCCCCAGATTGCACCTTTAAGGGTGAGCCCGAGGAGGCCCCAGAGGCGGGTGTCTGGTTCGCGAAAGAGGCCGATGGTTTGGCCGTATGTCATCTGGCCGCCAAGGCCGATGCCGAGGGTGCAGAGGCCGATGAAGAGGCTGGCCTGGCTGGCGTTCCATTTCTTTTGGTAGGCAATGGCCATGGCCCAGAGGGCACCGGGGATCATTGCGCCCAAGGGGCCTCCACCGATTGAGCCGCGGAGGGCCCAGCCGATCGACATCATCAATGCAGGTAGAAGCACTAGACGATCTTAGCGACTTCGTCGAAGGGAAGTCTGGGGCCGCGGGGACGGAGTTTGGATTTTTCGCCGTAACCGAGGTTGCAGAGGAAGTTGGATTTGTAGCTGGTGCCTGCGAGGAAGGCTTGGTCGACGGCGGCATTGTCGAAGCCGGACATGGGGCCGCAATCGAGGCCGTAGCCACGGGCGGCAATCATGAAGTAGGCGGCCTGGAGGGTGCTGTTGCGGAAGGCGAAGCGCTCGGTGAATTCGGGTTTGCCTTCGAACATGGATTGGACGTTTGAGTGTGGCCAGAGACGATCCATCTTTTTGTAGAATTCCTGATCGTCGGCGAAGATGGCGGTGACCGGGGCTTGCATGGTTTGGTTCACGTTGCCTGGCATGAGGCAGGATTTGAGTTTTTCTTTTGCTTCGGGGGTGCTGACGAAGATCACGCGGAGGGGGCAGCAGTTCATCGAGGTGGGGCCCATCTTCATCTGGTTGTAGATCTGGACCAGCAGCGCTGGATCTACCGGAGTGTTCTGGTATGCGGGGAAAGTGCGGGCTTCTCCGAAGAGGAGGTCAAAGCTAACGTCGTCGATTCTTGTCATCACCTGAAGGATAGCGGAGCTGGCGTGAGAGAGGTGGAAGAAATCCAGATGCCTGTGGCGATGTTGTCAAAGAGAATTGACCGGTCTGCAACTGGATTGACATGTGGAAATGTTAACCCATGGTAATGTCTTCAATTCTGCGTAGCTTAGCTTGCTTCATGCTGTTTGCGTTTGCTGTCGAGGCGCAAACATCGACAGGGTCGCTGGTGGGAACTGTAACGGATCCGGCGGGTGCATCCGTCCCTGCGGCCAGCATCATCATTACCAACACGGCAACAAATGAACCGTATCGAACGGTGTCGAATGCGGCTGGGAATTATCTGGCTCCATTGCTCAAGCCCGGCACTTACCAGGTAGAGGTTTCGGCCCCTGGATTTAAGAAGTACTTACAGGCAGGCATCGTACTTCAGGTTCAACAGCAGGGCCGTGTCGACGTGCAACTTACGGTCGGCGATGTGGCTGAGAGCGTCAGTGTGACTGCGGACGCTTCGCTACTGGAAACCACTTCGTCCTCGATCGGTAAAGTGGTCGACAACAAACGAATCCTGGATTTGCCGCTCAATACGCGCAACGTTTACAGCCTGATTTATCTGACACCTGGTGTTTCGGGTGGAATTGGCAATTCTCATAACCAGGTTGGCTATTCCGTCAACGGCGTCCGTGGTGGTCTATTCGACACGCTGATTGATGGTTCTTCAGCCGCTTTTCCTACGGTTAACGGATTTCACGGAATTTCAGTTTTCCCCTCTGTCGATGCGGTAGCTGAGTTCAAGGTGCAGGCTTCGAATTACTCGGCGGAATTTGGAAGGTCCAACGGCAGCGTTTTGAATCTGGTTTACAAGTCCGGAACCAATGAGTTCCACGGTTCGGCTTATGAGTTTCTGCGCAACTCCATTCTCGATGCGAACAACTACTTCAATAATCAGCGTGGAGTGCCGCTGGCGAGTTTTAAGCGGAATCAGTTCGGTGGAACCCTTTCCGGGCCAATCCGTAAGAATCGCACTTTCTTTCTGGTGTCGTATGAAAGCCTGCGGCAGCGGTCTTTCCGCGAAACCCTTTCCACCATGCCGACCTCTGAGCAGCGGCTTGGCGACTTTTCGCAGACGCTAGCCGGTGTTGGCCGCCCGATCACCATTTTTGATCCTCTGTCCACTACGCCGTCGGGCAATTCGGTTGTCCGCACTGCATTCCCTGGTAACCGGATCCCGGCGAATCGTTTCGATCCGGTTGCCGTGAATGTTATGCGCTTCTTCCCGAACCCGAACCAACCCGGCATCGAAGGTTCGCGGCAGCAGAATTTCTACAATGCCGGTTCCGCTTCGGTTGACACCAACAATTACGACTTCCGGGTGGATCACAACATCAATGACCGGCAGAAGATGTTTGCCCGGGTGTCCCGCCGCTATTCCTTCGATGGCCCACCTCAGCTTTTTCCCGGTGAAACCGGAGTGGCCGAAGGCCGTATCAATCTGAACGATTGGGGTACCAACATCGTTACTGATTACACCAACACCCTGAACTCGACTTCTATCCTGAATCTGCGCCTCTCTTTCGCTCGCAACCTATTCCTTTTTGACAATCAGGGGCTCGGATTTGCGCCATCTACGCTGGGGCTTCCTCGCGATCTCGACGCCGCTGTTGATCTACCCATGTTTCCCCGCTTTGCCGTTGGCGGCCAAACGGCGCTTGGCGGAAACGATCACCGGCGCAGTGGCTTTAACCAATACGGGTTTGCCGGCAGCTACACCAAAACAATTGGCAAGCACAACATCAAGACGGGCTACGAAGGCCGTCAACTCCGGATCAATGTCTGGGAAGCCCGCGCGGCTGGCACCTTCAACTTCACGTCTGGATTCACACAAGGGCCAAACCCCAATACGGCGAGTGCAACAGCCGGCTATGGCTTGGCCTCTTTCCTGCTAGGTGCTGGATCTGGTGGCAACTTCTTTCAGAATTGGAAGAACGTTGCATCTGCAAGTTACTACCACGCCTTCTACTTTCAGGACGACATCCGTGTGAACCGCAAGTTAACCCTCAACCTCGGCCTACGCTACGACTTCGATACACCGCGAACTGAGCGCTACAACCGCATGAGCTGGTTTGACCCCTCCGTACGCTCCCCGCTGGCATCGACCCAATCCAACATTGTTGGAGGGCTTCGTTTTGTGGGTGTCGACGGCAATCCGCGCGTCCAATACGACGGTGACTACAACAACTTTGCTCCCCGGTTGGGCTTGGCTTACCAGGTTAACGAAAAGACGGTTGTGCGTGGCGGCTGGGGCGTGATGTATGCCAGCTCGACGCTTGGCGCCCAAGGCACGGTTGGACCTTATGGCTTCCGGGTGGAGACTCCCTGGGTTTCTTCTCTCGATAGTGTTACGCCGTTGAACTATCTTCGCAATCCTTTTCCGGCAGGCTTTCAGCCGGTGCCGGGTTCCCGAGAGGGTCTTCTTACGGCTGTAGGTGGAAATGTGGAGGGGCCTCTTCGCGAAACCCCAATACCCTATACGATCCAGTACAATCTGACGATCCAACGTGAGCTTCCCGGTCGCGTATCGCTTGAAGTCGCCTACGTTGGTAACCGGGGACGGCAGCTTTCGCGGGGTGGGGAGGGCGGCTTTACGCTGAACCAGGTGGATCCACAATTCCTGGCGCTCGGCTCGCAATTGAATCAACTCGTAGCAAACCCCTTCTTCGGCCAGGGACTGGGCGGCGTGCTTGCCAACCGTCAAGTGAGCCGTGCTCAACTCCTCCGGCCCTATCCCCAATTCCTGAACGTTTTGCCGCTCTTCTCGGCGGGATCAAACTCTGATTACGATGCTCTGCAAGTGTCATTTTCAAAGCGTTACTCCCGCGGCATCGTCTTTGACGGTAACTATGTTTGGGCGAAGTCGATTGATGACGGTACGAGCGCCCAGGACAGCTACAACTTACGGCTGGGCCGGAGTGTTACGGGACAGGACTTTCGTCACCGGATGGTCTTCAGCGGTGTATACGATATCCCGTTTGGTAAAGGCCGTCAATTCCTGAGTGGCATGTCCCGTGTACCGGAACTTCTTCTGGGCGGATGGCAAGTAAACGGCATCTATACGCTGCAGTCGGGCTCACTGATCGGTATCGGTGCCGCTAACACCGCAGGGATCTTCGGTATGGAGAGCCGCGCAAACAACAATGGCACCTCTGCAGTTATCAACGTCGATGCCAAGGCGCGCCTCGACCAGTGGTTCAACACGAGCGTCTTCTCGCAGCCCGCTGCCTTTACACTGGGCAACGTCGGTACTCTCGTTCCCGATCTACGCGCCCATCACACGAACAACCTGGACTTCTCGTTGTTCAAGCAGTTCAGCCTCAGTGAGAAGTTCCGCCTGCAGTTCCGGGCGGAGAGCTTCAATACTTCCAATCGCGTTCAGTTTTCTGCACCCAACAACAACGTGAACGGGGGCGCCGCTTTCGGCCGGGTGACCGCTCAGGCCAATCAACCTCGCCAATTGCAGTTTGGTTTGAAACTACTTTTTTAACTTATCTCTACTTCGCTGAACGGCGGCATGTCCAAGACTACATCTCGCCGTTCTTGCTTTTCGGATCCTTAGTTCGTAGCCTAGCCGGGCGTGCGGAGTGGGTGTGAGATGTGGAAGAATCTGTTGTAACGAGGTTTCACTTATGAACGAAGACAACAGTCCAATTGGAGAGTTGGTCCACCTTTATGTGGACGGGGCGTTTGGGCGGCGAGAGCTGATCGAACGCGTACTCAAAGTTACAGGGAACATGGCTGCGGCCATGGTTGCTCTCAGTGGCTATGAGGAAATGAATGCTCAAGCGACACCTGTGCCCCCGGGGATTCGTGTTGCTGAAAACGATCCTGACATCGAAGCTCGCGATGTGACGTTTGCTGGTGAAGCTTCATCGATGTTTGGATATCTGGTGATCCCGAAGCGGGCGAAGATTGAGCCGCAGCCGGGAGTGCTTGTAATCCATGAGAATCGCGGGCTTGTGGAGCACATTCGCGATGTGACGCGCCGGGTTGCCAAGGCCGGGTATGTGGCACTGGGTGTAGATATGCTGAGCCGCCAGGGTGGGACTGGGCAGTTTACAGACCCAACGCAACTGGCAGCTGCCTACAACCGAACGAATGCGATTGACCGGCGTTCTGATCTGATTAGCTCGCTTGACTATCTGAAGCGGCAAGAGAACTATGTGATCCACGATCGCATCGGTGCAGTTGGATTTTGTGCCGGTGGTGGCATGGTTTGGGATTTGATTGTCAATGTGAGCGAAGTTGCCGCTGCGGTTCCGTTTTATGGCACGCCTCCTTTGGTGGCAGAAGATGTTGCGAAGATTCGCACTCCTGTCCTTGGGATTTATGGCGAGACGGACCGGAACTTTACCCGGAACATGCAGATCTCAGCAGGCCTGTTGAGCGCTGCGAGCAAGACCTACGGGCTGCACATATACGAAGGGGTTGGGCATGCCTTCCACAACGATACCGGCGCTGCTTACAATGCGGCTGCTGCAATTGATGCGTGGGCCCGAACGACAGGCTTCTTCGACAAGTGGTTGCGGCGTCCGCGGTGATTTATTGTTGCTTCTGCGACCACGGCGGGGTGATGCCGTTGGTGCGTGCGTAGGCAATTAACTGGCCCAGGTGCTCTGCCATGTGCGTGTCTATAATTACGTAGATTCCGCGCATGGTGGAGGGCTGGCCGAAGACTGGCATCTCGCGGTCGAGGACGGCGGGGCGAAGGGTTGGGAGTACTTTTCTTACCGCTTCAAAGCTCTCGGACAAGAGCTCAACAACTTTTTCTTTCGCAAGCGGTTCTGATTCTTTTTTTGCCTGATCTTTGAAGCGTTGCATCATTAGATCCATTGGCGGGTTGTCGCTGGCCACCCATAAGAAAAGCTTTGTGTCGTAGGCTACGTGCAGTAGGATTTCGCGAAAGCTGCGCACACCGGGTGCTGGGCGCCAGTCAAGTTTGTCCTCTGGAAGTGCCTTTGCCAAATCGAGCGTTTTTGAAGCAGCCGCTTCGAAGGGGTTCATCAGATCGATTGCTGCGACGGCTGGTTTGACGTCCTCTACGCCTAACAGCTCTACATCGAAGATCAATTCCGACTTTGGTGGGATAGCTCCGCGGCCCTGCTCGCCGTAGGCCATCTGATAGGGAATGAAGAGGCGACGCTTGCCGCCTACTTTCATGCCTTCAAAGCCTGCTTCCCAACCGGCGATGACTCGCCTGCGGCCCTGGATGAATTTCAGCGGCTGATCGCGGTCGCGAGAGGAATCGAATTTCTTGCCGTCAGTGAGCCAGCCGGTGTAGTGGACGGTGAACTCCTGGCCGGGTTTGGCGGCAACTCCCGAGCCCACTTCAATTTCGGTGAAGCGCATGCGGATGAAATCTGTGGGAGTGCCTGCGATCTCAGGGATTTGAGCCAGCGTCAAGAAGAGGGTTAGGAGTTGCATCACTTTTCAGAGTAACTCCGCTGATCTTGCGGGCGCGGGATTCGGTCATCAGAAAGTGAATCAAGTGCGCTGCGGCATCGTAGGTGAGTCCTTCAGGCCGGATGTTTGAGACGCAGTTTCGTTCTGCATCGTTGCGGCCTGTTTTGGGGTTGTAGGTGAGATAGGCGCCGAGGCTGTCTGGTGAGGTGAGGCCGGGGCGCTCGCCGATCAACACTAGAGCGAGCTTTGCGCCAAGTTGCTCGCCGATGTCATCACCGATGGCGACGCGGGCCTGGGTTGCGACGATGAGGGGTGCGAGCTTCCAGGAGTCGAGGAGTGGGAGCAAGCGGGTTAGCAGTTCTTTGGCGTGCCTGTGGACGGCCAGGGCTGAGAGGCCGTCGGCGATGATGATGGCGGCGTCGCAGGGTTCGGGTTGAAGCTTGTTTTGAAGACGGCGACCGAGATCTGGACGGAGCAGGTAGGTGCGGCGGTCTTTGGCTTCTGACTTGACGAGAATGTGATCGAAGCCGAGGGAGGTGGGGTCGAGTTCGAGATGGACAGCGTCGCGGGCTCTGGCGTGGTCCAGGTCGAAGCGGAGGAGTTCGCTGGTGCTGAGTGAGGAGCCTTGCCGCTGGAGGCCGACTCTTGCGGCGGTGAAGGATCTTAAGTCAATAGCCATGTCTGATCCAATACTGGGGGCCGGGTTTCGAGCCAGGCTTCAAATTCAGGAGCTGGCTTGAGGCCGAGGAGAGAGCGGAGGTAGAGAGCGTCGTGGAAGCTGGTGCTCTGGTAGTGGAGCATGATGTCGTCTGCGCCGGGGACGCCCATGATGTAGTTGCAGCCTGCTGTGCCAAGAAGGGTGAGGAGATTGTCCATGTCGTCCTGGTCGGCTTCGGCGTGGTTGGTGTAGCAGATGTCGCAGCCCATGGGGACCCCCATGAGCTTGCCGCAGAAATGATCTTCGAGGCCGGCACGGAGGATCTGCTTGCCGTCGTACAAATACTCGGGGCCGATGAAGCCGACGACGGTGTTGACGAGGAGGGGTGAGTAACGGCGGGCGACGGCGTAGGCTCTGGCTTCGCAGGTTTGCTGATCGAGGCCGTGATGGGCGTTGGCCGATAGTGCTGAGCCCTGGCCTGTTTCGAAGTACATTACGTTTTCGCCTCGGCCTAGCTCTTTGGTGGCTTGCCAGGCTTCGTCTAGAAGGGCGAGGTTGATGCCGAAGCTTTGGTTAGCGGCTTCGGTGCCGGCAATGGATTGGAAGACGAGATCGACGGGCGCGCCCTGGCGGATGACTTCCATCAGTGTGGTGATGTGTGCGAGGACGCAGGACTGGGTTGGGATGGCTAGTTTGAGGCGCAGATCGTCGAGCATGCGCAGGATTGATACTACGGTGCCTACGCTGTCGGAGGCTGGGTTGACGCCGATGCAGGCGTCGCCGCTAGCGAGGCTGAGGCCGTCGAGGGTGCTGGCTGCGATGCCGCGCAGGTCGTCGCTGGGGTGGTTGGGTTGCAGGCGTGTGGAGAGGCGACCGGGGAGGCCGATGGTGGTGCGGAAGCGGGTGACGACACGGCAGCGGGAGGCGACGAGGATGAGGTCCTGGTTGCGCATTAGCTTGGAGACGGCGGCGGCCATCTCTGGCGTGATGCCTGGGGCTACGGCCTTGAGTTGGGCTTCTGTTGCTGAGAGGAGCCAATCGCGGAAGTCTCCGACGCAGAGTGAAGATATTGGCTGGAAGGCTGTTTCGT
>JBIPMY010000526.1:0-3850 GCA_044376335.1 Bryobacter sp. | reverse complement strand
GTCATGTGAATCGCAGATGAGGCGGGTGACTTCATCCTGCTCGTAGGGGATGAGTGGCTGGTTGAGGAATTGCCGCAGAGGAAGATCTGCGAGTTGCATGCGGGCGCGTACGCGCTGCTCTTGCGAGGTTGCGGCCAGGCCAGCGAGGACGTCTCCTGAGCGGAGCGGGCTTGCGTGGGCGAGGAGTTGTTTGAGGTTCACAACTCACCTCGCTGAGATTGGGCGAACTCCTCTTCTGGCGAGAGGATGAGGCGATGGCGGGCATGGAAGGCAAACCAGATCAGCCCGAGGATGAACCAGACGACAGCGCCGTAGACACCTTTGACGTATTCGGCATTGAAGAAGAGGGTGAGGAGGGTGAGGGTTGCGATGAGGCCGCTGACGATGGCTCCTGTTTGCCCAAGCGGGCTTTTGTAGGGGCGGGGAAGAGTCGGGAGGTTGCGGCGTAGCAGGAGGTAAGACGTCATCTGAAGGATGTAGGCGATGACTGCGCCGAAGACGGCCATATTGAGGAGGATTGCGCCGACAGGGCTATCGTGGGGGGCGTAGTGGATGCCGAGGGCGGCGGAGAAGCCCATGACTGCTCCGGCGATGAGGGCGCGGTGGGGGGTCTTGCGTTCGCTGTGTGTTTTGGAGAGCCAGACGGGGAAGTAGCCGGCTCGGGAGAGTGAGTAGATTTGGCGGCCGTAGGCGAAGAGGATGGTGTGGAAGCTGGCGATGAGGCCGATGCAGGCTACGACGGCGAGGACTTTGCTGCTGGCGGAGTTGCCATAGGCGGCTACGAAGCCGAGGAAGAGCGGCTCGTTGGATGCGGCGACTGCTGCGGCCCCCGGGGCACTGCCAGCGCCGAGGGTGACCGTCATGAAGGCGCAGAAGACCAGGGTGGCGAGGCCCCAGATGAGGCCTCTGGGAATGTCGACTACGGGGTCGTGACTTTCTTCGGCGGCGAGGGGCAATTGTTCGATTGCGAGATAGAACCACAGAGCAAAGGGGAGGCAGGCCCAGAAGCCGTTGAGGCCTTTGGGGAAGTAGGGGGTGGCGAAGCGGGCGAGGTCGAATTGAGGAGCGACCGAGATCCAGTAGATGACGAGTGCGATGAGGGCGGCGATGGTGATGATGAGTGAGAAGCGGAAGCTGAGTTCGACACCCCAGATGTTGAGGGCGACAAAGACTGCGTAGCAGGCGAGCCACCAGAGGGGTTCCATGGATTTGTCTGTGCCGAAGATAGCGCCGAGATAGCCGCCGATGCCGACGACGATGACTGCGGGGGTGAGGATGTACTCCATGTTTTCGGCAAGCCCGGTGACGTAGCCGCCCCAGGGGCCCATGGCGCTGCGGGCGAAGGAGTAGGCGCCACCTGTGTGGGGGAGCGCTGCTGCCATTTCAGCGATCGAAAGACAGAGGCCAACGTACATGAGCGTGACCAGAGAGAGGGCGACAATCATGCCGCCGAAGCCACCGGCGGCGAGGCCGAAATTCCAGCCGAAGAAGTCGCCTGAAATGACGGCTCCGACGCCGAGCGCCCAGAGTTGCCAGACTCCGGCATGGCGTTTTAGTTTGCGTTGATCTAGGAATTCTTGAGTGGGGGCGGTGTAGCTGGTTTTGACCACGAGGATCTGATTATTGTAGCGAGAACGCCTTGAGCCCAGTCATAAAGCGGTGTGGCGGTTGCTCAATAACGCGAATCAAATGGGATGGCTGCGGCAGATTACAAATTCGTGGGGTGATCCGATTTCTGAACCTCTTTTAACTTTGCTTTCGTCCATTTGTGAAAGGAATTAGAAACATGTGGACTGCCCACTCTCTGGATGCGTTGATGCACCAGATTGCCATTCAAGAAACGACGCAAGAGCCTGTACTGAGTTGCTATCTCAACCTCGATGTTGAGGGGAGGCAATACTTTGAACAAAGAGTGAGCCAACTGCGCAATTGCATTAGCCCCACGCAGAGAATCAGCTTCGATGAAAGTGTTCATGCTGCCCGGCATTTTTGGAGATCGAAACAAGATACGAACCCGGCGATTGCGATCTTTGCGAGAGGGGGCCGTCGGATGTATTTTTATCAGGCTCCTCTGGCAAGGCGAGTGGTGAATCGAGTGACGGAAGCCAAGATACCGTCCCTCTACGGACTGTCGGAAATTCGTGATAACTATGACCGGTTCAGCTTGTTGCATATTGGCAACGATGCGACGAATTTGTCGCATTTTGAACTTGGCCGGCTTGATTTCAAGTTGGGCTTCAGGGCTTCGTTTCAATCGCAGATTTGGAAGGAATGTCTCGTGGAATGCATGAGGCGCTTTGCCGATCGTAATGCTGGCTCACCGAATTCTGCGTGGCTCATTGCTGCGCCTGTCGAGATTCTGGAAGACTGCCGGCGCCTGTTGCGACGCCCGGTGGATTGTCTTGAGGTTGATTCCGCTGCCGATGAAACGCTGGTGCATGAGCTTGCGATCGAGCACTTCAGGAAGCGCGAGGAGTTGCAATCTCGCCATTTCGCGAAATCTTTGATTGAGCGAAGCAAGCGAGGCCAGGTGGTTCCGCTTGGGCCGCAGCCTGTGCTTGAGGCGCTGTCTGCAAAGAGCGCCAGGGCGTTGGTGCTGCAGGCTCGTACGCCAAAGGATCTGGCACTGCGATGGATCCGGCAGGATTCCGATATCTTCACTTTTCACGATGAGGCGGTCTTGCTTGCAAAACGCAATCAAGTGCATGTCGAAATCGTCGAGGAGAGTGACGTGCTGGCTGCGGCCGGGGGCAGCGCCTGTTTACTTGCGAAGAGGTAAGAACTACTTCTTTGCGGCCAGGTTGCCCATGATCTTCTGCGCGAAGTTGTTGGTGACCTTTGCGTCGTTGCGGGCTGCTTCGTAGAAGGCGGCCTTGGCTAGCTGGTCTTTACGAGTGATCAGGCCTTCGCGGATGCCCTGTTGCACACGGGGGTCGTTGAGATCGCGCTGCCCGGCGGGCTCTTTGCTCAAGACCTTGAGTATGCGGTAGCCTTCCTGAGTCTTGATGATGTTGGAGACTGCACCTGCGCCGAGGCTCATGATGAGCTTCTTGAGTTCGGGGTTGGCTTTGTCGAGAGTGCTCTCACCCATGAAGCCGAGGTCGCCACCGTTGGCGGCGGTTTGGGGGTCTTCTGAAAAATTAGTGGCCAGGGCGGCGAAGTCTTCACCACTCTTGATGCGCTGCTCGATCATGCGGATTTTGGCCTGAGCCTGAGCGTCGTTTTTCGCCTTGTCGTTCTTGAGGTTACGGACGCTTGGGTCATCGACGGGAGTGACCAGGATCTGGGCCATGTGGACTTGCGGCTCGGGCAGGTTGAAGTTCGCTTTGTTTGCGTTGTAGTAATCCTTGATGTCCTGGTCTGTGATGTTGATCAGGCTGCGGATCTCTTTGTTGAAGAGTTTTTCAATTGAGAGTTCGCGACGGATCTGGCCTTTGAGATCATCGACAGTCATTTTGCGGGCACCAAGCTGCTTCTGAAATTCTTCCTGGGTGTAGGGAGCTTTCATCTCATTGAGTTTGGCGTCGACATCGGCGTCTGTGGCAAGGAGGCCAAGCTTTTCGGCCTTCTGGAGCATGATTTCGTTGTCGATGAGAACACGGAGGAACTCGAGCTTCTGGATGGTTACCTGGTCGTCGGTGACCCGTTCATTGTTGCCGCCAAACTGAAAAGCAAACTGCTTGTCGAGGTCAGCGTAGGTGATCGGTTTGTCATTTACCGTAGCGGCGAAGTCTGGAGAAGGCTTGCGATTGCAGCCGGTCCCCAGCAAAAGCATCCCGGTCAGGATGCAAAGCAGTGCGTTTCTCATGGGAAACCCTTATTGTAGACAATAGACGGGTCATACATGCGA
>JBIPMY010000111.1:0-15917 GCA_044376335.1 Bryobacter sp. | reverse complement strand
GCCTTCGAGCGCTACACCTTCGCACTCTTCCAGGCAGACCGAGCAAGACAGATGGAAATCGACGCCCAGGACCGCTGGTCAAACGAACCCAGTAACGAAATCCTCTTCAACCAAATGGAGCGTATCCTCAAACTCGGTGCCGCTCAGGAACGCCGCGCCGACAAAGCCCTCAAAGAACTCACCAAACTCCAGCGAGACCGCATCCTCGCCATGGATATCCACACAGAACTCTATCTCCTGGATAAAACCCTCGACATCCCCGCACCCTTCCCCATGTTTGAGGTCCGCAAAACCGACCTCTCTAAGACTACCGCTGGCCTGCTCACGCTGAAGCTCATGGCCCTTCTGCCAGAAGCCCGCGAAATCGTGGACAAACACCGCGAATCGAAGCTAGCCGCCTGACAATCACCCACAAACAAGGCCCAACAGCCGTAAGCTCTTTGAAAATTGAAAAATAGACACACTCCGACACCCGTATCAGCTAAAAACGAAGGGGAAGAAGTGGAAGGAAATGGTCGGGGCGGCGGGATTCGAACTCGCGACCCCCTGCGCCCAAGGCAGGTGCGCTACCAGGCTGCGCTACGCCCCGACTATCAACTTTTTTATTGTAACCTATTCAATTCCAGACCTCCGATTTATCCGGGGTGCGGACCTACACAGAATTGAACAATGGGCTTCAGCGTAGCTGGACACTTGGGGTGCTTATCAATGTGCGGCCAAAGCGAAGACAGGTAGTTGCTGATATTGTTGCTCAGCGATTTGATCATCCAGTCGTAGTTTTGGTTCGTTTGCGCCGGGCTGATCCTGCCATCCTGCGTCCCGCCCCGCAGAGCCTGATGCCGCTTGATGGCAAGTGTGAGTGGGTCACCCGCCATCCCCGAATACGGTGCCCCGGGCGTCACAGCGGCGAACAGAGCTCGATCTGCGGGGCTTGCAGGTGTCTTCGGGTTATTTCCCATACACCAGTAGCCAAACTGAACAAGATGCACATCATCAGTCTTATTGGGGCATCCCGGGCCGACATGTGCTTCTACTGTCCAGCAAAATCTGCCGTCTTGCGTAACGATTCCTCTTGCCATTGCTGTTTTGTCCTCGGATTTCTATACGACCGCTATTGCGGCTCTAATAGATATCTGCGGAATCCAGTAGCACAATTTGCAGTGCCCGGCAAAAGCTTCTAATATTTGCTGAAGATCTTTTTCAGACCCTTGATCGCCTTGTCGACATGCTTTTCCTTCAGGATGTAAGCCGGCAAAAAGCGCAAAACCGTCTCATGCGTGCAGTTGAACAACAGGCCGTTCTCGAAGCCGTCGTTCACCATCTGCTTACCCACGATGTCCAACTCGACACCGATCATCAGCCCTGCCCCGCGAACTTCCTTAATAAACCCATGCTTGGTCTGCAAGCCACGCAGTTCCTCGCGGAAGTACTCACCCACGCGAACCATCTGTGGCAACAAATCGTCGAGGATATCGAAGAACTCCAGCGCCACCCGGCAAACCAGCGGGCCCCCGCCAAACGTAGTCCCGTGCA
This sequence comes from Bryobacter sp., assembly GCA_044376335.1. GTDB lineage: Bacteria > Acidobacteriota > Terriglobia > Bryobacterales > Bryobacteraceae > Bryobacter. Next base: position 14,384 of record JBIPMY010000111.1, on the reverse strand, counting down.
TGCCCGTCCCAAGCGCATCAGCCGCCTTCTGCGACATCAAGATGCCACCCATCGGCAACCCGCACGAGATCGGCTTGGCAAACGCAATCACGTCCGGCAAAATCGGCTTGCTCAAGAGCTGGTAAGAGAAATACTTGCCCGGCCGTCCAACACCACACTGGATCCCGTCATGGATCAACAAAGCATTGTGCTGATCACAAAGCGCACGAGCCTTCGCAAAGAAACTTTCAGAAACAGGCAGAATGCCGCCCTCGCCCTGAATCCCTTCGAAAATGATCCCGGCCGTCCGCTCGCTAAACGCCGCCTCAAGCGCCGCCTCATCGTTGCGCTCGATAAACTTCACACCCGGCAACAACGGTTCAAAATCGGCCCGGTACTTCGGCTGCCCGGTCACACTCAGCGCCCCAAACGTCCGCCCGTGAAATGAATTCTCAAGCGAGATAATCTCGTACTTCTCCGGGCTGATCTTGTGCCCGTGAGACCTGGCAATCTTGAGCGAACCTTCCACTGCTTCCGTGCCCGAATTGCAGAAGAACGCGCGGTCCATACCGCTCACCTCAACCAGCTTCTTCGCCAGCTTGCCCTGAAACTCGTGGTAGTAAAGATTCGACGTGTGCAGCAGCTTCGCACTCTGATCGCGGATCACCTTGCTGATACGCGGATGGTTGTGTCCCAGTGAGTTCACCCCGATGCCAGACAACAGATCCAGATACTTGTTGCCATCGACATCGTACAGGTAAACACCCTTGCCACGATCCAGCGCCAGCGGATAGCGGCCATAGTTCTGAAGGAGGTAACTGCTCTCTAATTCTTGGATCTTCTGCAGCTTCGACAAAGAAGGTGCTGCGGTGCTAGAACTGCTCATTTATTTACTGTAGCGAACCCTGAGGCCACCAGCTCATTCTGAAACGCCGGCTCGTCAAACTTGTTGATCGCCGCCTTCTGTCGCCCGTTCTCCACAAGCACCAAAAACGGCGGGTCTCCAAACGGAAACACCTTCTTCAGCTTGTCCGTTTCGTTCGATACCTTCGCCTGAAAGCCAGTATCCTTCAGGAACTGCCCCGCAAACTGCTTCACCTCAGTCGGGATCGCAAGCACCTGTGTCCCCACAAAAGTCATCTTCGACATCGCCTGCGCCGCATGGAAACAATGCATGCACTGCGGGTCAAAGAAGTAGATCAACTGCCGCCCGGCGCGCAAATTATGAGTCGTGCCGTCCACCAGTTGCACACTCTCCGGCGGCACCGCGCCACTCTGCTTGCTCAGCGCATAGCCGTAATTGCCAACACCCATCACAACCAGCACGCCCAGCAAAATCGCTGGCTTCTTCCAGTCCGTATTCCACTTCGCCCACCAGCCTGCTCCAATGGCGCAAGCCAGCATCAACCCGTCGCCCACAAAGAACCCCGGCCCGATCGCTCGTTTGATCCAGGGGAAGCAACTGCACTCCTCGCCCTGCAACGCCTGATAGTAGTAACCGATCCATGCCATGAACGCCACCAGCATCAACCCGATCAGCCAGGCCCCCAGCTTGCGATAGCGGGGAGTCAAAATGAGAATCGCCGCAAAGACCTCGGCAATGCCAAAACTCACCGCTCCGAATTCACTCAAGAATCCCGGTACCTTCGCCTGAGCCAACTTCGCCCCCGCCCCGATCGGGTCAGACATCTTCCATCCGCCCGCCAACAAAAACAACGCCGCAACCGCGATCGCCGATCCCCAAACGAGCCAATTCTTCCACTGGGCCTGTGGCATACTGTGTTCCATGTTTCTTATTTTAGTCCTGATTGGATTATCCGCCTTCGGTCAAGTAGCGGACCTCGTAGTTGAAAATGCAACCGTCTACACAGTAGATAAGACGAAGCCCGCCGCCAACAGTCTCGCCATTAAAGACGGTAAGTTCATTGCCGTCGGCGGAGACATGAAGAAACACATCGGTCCCAATACCAAGCGGATCGACGCGAAAGGCGCCGCCGTCATCCCGGGCCTCATCGATGCTCACGTCCACATGCGCAGCCTCGGCGACATGCTCGAAACCTTTGACATGCGCTTCACCAAGACCCGCGAAGAAGTAGCCCAGATCGTCAAGCGCGCCGCCGACAAGCTACCCCCTGGCGAATGGGTCCGCGGCCGCAATTGGGATCAAACCAACTGGGGCGGGGAATTCCCCAATGCCGACGACATCAGCAAAGTCGTCAACGACCGTCCAGTCTACCTCACCCGCGTCGATGGCCACGCCGGCTGGGCCAATCGCAAGGCTCTCGAAATCGCCGGTGTCACCAAAGAAACCCAGGATCCCCCCGGCGGCCAGATCATCCGTGACGCGTCAGGCAACCCCACCGGCGTTCTGATCGATCGTGCCCAGGGCCTCGTCACCCGCAAGATCCCCGCTCTCTCCTACGACCAGGTCAAGCGCCGCCTCAAGCTTGCCGGAGATGCTGCCGCAAAGCTCGGCCTTACCGGAGTCCACGATGCCGGCATCGGCCTGCAAGAGCGTGACGCCTACCGCGAACTGATCAAAGAAAACGCCCTCCCCGTCCGCGTCTACGCCATGATCGGCGGCACCGGCGAGCTCTGGCAGGAATACTCAAAGTCAGGCCCTGAAACCGGCTCTCACCTTACCGTCCGCAGCGTCAAGCTCTACGCCGACGGAGCCCTCGGCTCACGCGGTGCCGCCCTCTGGCAACCCTACTCCGACGACAAGTCCATACATGGCCTGATGGTCACAACAAAGGAAACCCTCGAAGACCAGATCAAAGAAGTAGCTGCTAAAAACTTCCAGGTCTGCACCCACGCCATCGGGGACAAAGCCAATAGCATCGTCCTCAACGCTTTCGCCCAGGTACTCAAAGGTAAGAACGACCGCCGCTTCCGCGTCGAACACTCCCAGGTAGTCGCACTACCCGACTTCAAGCTCTTCCAGGACTACAACATCGTTGCTTCCATGCAAGCCACCCACGCCACCAGCGACATGCGCTGGGCCGAGAAGCGCCTCGGGCCAGACCGCATCGCCGGAGCCTACGCCTGGCGTCGCTACCTGAAGATGGGAATCCCTCTCGCCAACGGCAGTGACTTCCCCGTCGAAGACCCCAACCCCCTCTACGGCTTCTATGCGTCCTTCACCCGTCAGGACCACACCGGCTACCCCGAAGGTGGCTGGCAGCCAGACCAGAGGCTGACCCGCGAAGAGTCCCTCGAAAGCTTCACCCTCACCCCGGCCTACGCGGCCTTCGAAGAGAAGCAGAAGGGTTCCATCACCGCTGGCAAGCTTGCCGACTTCCTGATCCTCGAGAAGGACATCATGAAGATCGCCCCCAAAGAAGTGCTGACGACCAAGATCACTGCCACCTATGTCGGTGGCAAGCTGGTCTACTCGGCTTCGAAGAACTGACGAGCCGCAGCGCGCGTCTCATCAATGTCGCTATCGAGGTGGGCCATACCAACAAAGCCCGCCTCGAACTGCGAAGGAGCAAGGTAGATGCCGCGCTCGAGCATGTGGTTGAAGAACTTGGCAAAGCGGGCCGTATCGGCTTTCTTCGCCGACTCATAGTCAAACACCGGTTCGGTAGTAAAGAAGAACGTGAACATCGAGCCCACCCGGTTTACTGTAACTCCAGGCAACTCGTCTGAACACAGTGCTGCCGTTCGTGCCTCAAGCGTCGTATAGACCTCAGGATGCTCCTTGAGGTACTTCACCATCGCAAGCCCTGCCGACACTGCCAGCGGATTCCCTGACAAGGTGCCAGCCTGGTAGATCGGGCCCACCGGTGCGACATAGTTCATCACCTCAGCCGCGCCACCATAAGCGGCAATCGGCAGCCCGCCGCCGATGATCTTGCCAAACGCAGTCATGTCCGGCTTCACCCCGTATCGAGCCTGAGCTCCACCAAAGGCGACACGGAACCCACACATCACCTCATCAAAGATCAGCAAGGTGCCGTTGTCCGTGCAAAGCTTGCGCAAGCCTTCAAGGAAGCCAGGAGCAGGAGGCACGCAACCCATGTTGCCAGCCACTGGCTCCACCATCACACTGGCGATCTTGCCCGGATGTTTGGCAAAGGCCTCTTCAACTGCCGCCAGATTGTTGAACGGAACCGAAATCGTAGTAGCCGCAAACGCTGCAGGAACCCCCGCGCTGTCGCTCAGTCCAAGCGTCGCAAGCCCAGAGCCTGCCTTCACCAGCAGCGAGTCTACATGGCCGTGATAGCAGCCTTCAAACTTGATACAGAGATCGCGTCCAGTGAAGCCGCGAGCCACACGCAGCGCACTCATCGCTGCTTCGGTGCCGCTGTTGACCAGCCGCACCATCTCCATCGAAGGCACCGCATCGCGGATCGCCTCGGCAAGAACAATCTCCCGCTCGGTCGGCGCTCCGAAGCTCGTCCCAATCTCAAGCACGGCATTGATGGCATCGATCACGCACTTCGGCTTATGCCCAAGAATCAGCGGACCCCAGCTACCGACATAATCGATAAACGAGTTATCGTCCTCATCGATCATCCGGCAGCCTTCACCGCGTTTTATGAACAGAGGGCCCCCACCGACACTGCGGAAGGCTCGGACAGGCGAGTTCACCCCGCCAGGAATTACTTTGCGTGCTCTTTCGAGCAGACTGGTGGATCGAGTTTTATTCATGTACTTAACGGGCTGTAGCGCGCATGCCAACCGGAGGCTCCGGGATGATGCGCTGGAAGATAAAGTTAACGATCGTCTCGTTTACGCTGCCATTGAGGTTGCGGAAGAGGCGGTTGCGAAGGCTCAGGTAGTCCTGTGTTCCAGAGAAGATGTCCTGCATCAGCTCATAGAGTTTCGGTGAGCGATGCATGTAGTCGACGATGCACGAAGGGATGCTCTTGAAGAAGAAGCGGCCCAGGTAAAGCTTCTGAGCGAAGCTCGCACCGAACTCAAGGTCTAGTAGAAAGTCGTCTTCGATGCGGCCGCGATAGACGCCCCCGGCCGTTACCGGATCAAAGCCAGAGGAGGTAATCACGCTGCTGGCGATATCAGCCGAGCGGATGGCGTAGTAAATGCCCTCACCAGTAATCGGATCAACCAGCCCGGCCGAGTCTCCAACTGCCATCCAGCGCTTCCCGGCCATACGGTTACTCTTCCAACTCGGTCTGGACAGTGAAGGAAGCATGTGAGCATAGAGCTGACCCTGCTTCCAGTTGATGCCCTTCTCATCGAGATAGCGCTCCAGGCGAAGCCGCAGCTCTTGAGCGGTAGCGCCCCGTCCGCAGATCCCTGCCGAGAGGTGACCGTTACGAGGGAAGACCCAGATGTAGCCTTCCAGGCGGTCGAGAAATTGAATATCGATGTGTTCCTGATTGGAAGGAATGTAGTAGCCGAGAGCGACCATCGTGTCTTCGGCCTTCCACTGGGTGCCGAAGTCCCGAAGCGGATTGCGCGCCCCGGTGGCGACAACCATGTAGTCGGCATCGATGGAGCCTGACTTGGTCTTGAGTGTCCAGCCTGCTTCACGTTCTTCGATCGCGGTCACGCGCTCTTTCTCGATCTGAGCCCCTGCCTTCTCGGCACGGTCGAGCAGCATCTGATTGAACTCGCGACGCGAAAAAATCAGGATCGGCTGGTTCAGGTTCATCTTCACACAGCCAGACTTGTGGGCCCCGAGATAAGTCTCGGTGACAACCTTCTTCTGAGTCTGATTCTCGAAGAGGAAGGGGTACTTCTCGTAAGCTTTATAGGTGACGCCGCCGCCGCAGGGCTTTTCCCAGGCGAGCTTTTCGTCAATCAAAATCGTTTCAAGACCTGACGCTGCTAGTTTTTCTGCCGCATGTGCTCCGGCAGGTCCGCCCCCGAGAACTGCGACGCGCTTCACTTATTACCGCCACCTGGAGCCGCTGGTGGATGGCCAGGAGGCAGGTTTGATCCGCCACCGCCCATTCCGCCGCTGCTGGACTTCACCGTCCATTCGTCGCCTTTGCGTTCCAGCTTGTAGCTCATATTCAGCATGGCCTCGGCTGAGCCTTTGCCCTTGAATGCGACTTGCGCATCGGCCTTGTCGCCCTGAAAGGAAACATTGGAAATTTCTACTTCCATGCCAGACATATTCAAGCCGGAAACGGTGGTCAGGCGTTTCATCACCGCCTCTTTGACCGCTTCCTTGTTGTTGATGTCTTTGGCGCAACCCGCGAGGAAGAGAACGCCTGCTAGAACTGAAGAACAAATTACAAATCGCACAACAGAATTATACATAGTGAATGCCTTATTCAACCGACACGGTCGGCTTGACGGCTTCGATGAAGCGGTTCTCCACCGTGCCAACTCGGATAGTCACGTCCAGATTGTCTCCCCTGAGCCGGTCTCCAGGGACGTAGATGTTGATCTGATAAAGGCCGACAAATCCAGGAACGAGGCCACTCCACTCAACGATCATCTCCGCCTGGCTGTAGCGCTTGTCACCAAAGAATACCTTCACCGTGTCAACAGTTTCCGCTGGAACCGTTGTTGGCGAGAGAGCCCCGGCAGCTACTCGCGTGCCTTTGGTTGGCCCTAAGCCGAGGGCGTAGATGACTAGACGACGGTCTCTTGTGGTGGGGTTGTCGGGCGTGATCGCGCGCCCTTTGTCGTCATAGATTGCGGTCTGCTTTGATACCGGGTCGACAAGAACCGATGGGGCCGCTCGGACGATGCGGACTGTCTGAGGCAAGCTCGCAATCTTTTTGTTGGTGTCACGGACGATCAAGGGGAAAGCACCGGCGGTGCGTTCAAATGGAATCTGCACATTGATCTGGCCACTGGATGTTGAAAACAGGGGCAGTGGGGAGTTGTTGAGGGTGACGCATACGCCGTCGAGGATCGTTGGCAGCGGAGCGGTACTCGCAACCACTGTGTTGCCGAGGTTGCGGCCAAAGATCGAAACGATGCCGCCGGCTGGAAGGTCTGTTGTGTAGCTGCCTAGAGAAACAGTACCGCCGTTACTTAGGGTGGGACGGTCTGTGACAACGGTTGCCTCGAGGCTTACGATGCTGAGGCCACTGGTGGTGAGGACATAGGCAGTGGTTGCGGCCGCATCGACAACCATCGTGCGACCATCAATGTTCGTGCGCTGCGTCCCGACAACTGTGGCAATCGGGCCTTCCAGTGCAGTTAGCCTCCGCAAGGCCTGGCCGGTGTCGGTGTTGGTGATCTCTACTGCTGGCAGGGCTGTCACGGTGGCTGTTGCATTGGCCCTTACCGGCATCGAGAATCGGGCGAACTGGTTGTTACCGATAGCCGCGACAGCGGGGATGGTTGCAGTAGCCACTTGTCCGGGTGCTGTGGTGCCGCTGATTGGGGTCAATGACTGGTTCAGTACTGTGCCGTTAACGACATAGTAGGAGCCGCGGGGGCCTGCGGTGATCGGGCCATAATAGCCCTGCAGCTGAGTGCCGGTGAAGACCTGGCGAGACTGGACAATGTCGTCGGCGATCGCGTCGTAGAGGTAGACAACGCCGTTGCCGTTCTGCATGATTACGTACTCGCCGTTAGGAGTCGCGGCCATGGTGCGGGGAGCTGCCAGGTTGCTAGCTCCGAGGATGTTCCAGTTAGTGCGGGGGATCAGTTGGCTTCCAACTGAAGTCCAGAGTGAGCCGTTGTTCATGATCACGAGCAGGCCCCGCTGGGTTGCGGCGATTTGAGACGGGTAAATCAAAGCCACATTTGCGAGTACGGGGAGGGGAGGAAAGGTGAGTCGGCTGATGACGCGGCCTGAGCCGGGGTCGATGACGCTGATATATTCCGAGCTTGAATTGGCTACATAGAGCGTGCTGCCGTCGTTCGAGAGAGCCAGGGAACGCGGGAGCTGGCCGACGCTAATCGGGGCTAGCATGGATCGGGTTCGTTCGTCATAAACTTCGACCCGGTTGAGGCCGGAGTTTGCGATATAAACACGGCGGCGGCTCGCATCGTAGACCATATCGACGAGGCCTTCAGATACGGAGATCCCTTGCTCGACCGGCATGATGTCGCCCTTTGCTTCGGCGTCGCGGTTGTTCTGGAAGACACGCACCAGCGCTGGAATGTTGACTGCTTCAGGTGACTGAACGAGGAAGTTGGTAGGGGCAGTGCTGCCGAGGTTTTGGTTGGTGCTGTTATAGCCAAAGTTAATGACCGGGCCGTCGGCGGTGATGGTGTTCTGAACTGTTGGTGATGCGTTGACGACTGCTGGGTTGGTGGCAGGGGTTCCAACTTCGCCAACGGGTCTACCGATGGGGAGGCCGATTGCGCCTCCAATGCCACCACCGGGGACGATAACGATTCCGCCGCCGGGAGCGCCACCACCTGGGCCACCGGCACCGCCAACGCCGGCGGTGCCGGTGACGTTGGTCAGGATTTGAGCCGTTGCCGTGAGGCGGCCTGTGCCTTCATTGCGAACCATGACGCTGCTGCGTCGCTGTGAGGCTGTGACACCGCATTGGTCATTGGCAAGGATGAGTGCTGTTCGTTCGGGCGAAGCCAATGGGCTGCGGTTTAACTGACCAATCGGGATAGTGACGAATCCGGATTCCGAGATGGCGAAAATATTGGCTCCGTCTGGAGAGATCACCATTTTGCCGGAGAGGTTCTCTGGCATCTGGATTCCCATTCTGATGAGGAGGTTGGATGGGTCGGAAATCTGGAGCTGTCCGACATTGGCTCTGGCGGGCGGGTTCTGGGTTGGCGCAATGTTGAAGGCTGAGTAGAGGGTGCGGCCATCGGGTGAGAAGACGCTGCCACCCTGATTCTGCTGGACGTTGAAGTTGATGGCGGCGGCAATCGGGTAGGGGGCATTGGCGAGGTTCTGCTGGCCGAGGACGGCGAGTGAGTCGGTTTCAAAGAGGTTGAGCCCGGCCATGAATCTGGTTCCGTCAGGAGCCACGGAAAGAACACTGGAGATGTTGTTGACGGTTCGGGATCGGAGCATGGTGGCCGAGGCGACTTCGAAGACAAAAACGGCGCGGGTGGTGCCGTTCGGGATGTTGACACCGATGATGTAACGGCCATCGCTTGAGGTAGACAGGAAGCTTCGGTTGGCCTGAATCAACTGGCCAGTATTGGTTGCTCCCGGGGAAGCAGGGGTGGGTGGGACCAAGGTGAGGGCTGTAAGACTGCGGGCATCGGTGATTGCAGGGTCATAGAGGAGAAGAGTGTTTTGGGCATTGTTGACGCCCGTGCCGATGGTGGTGATCAGCACACGGCCATCGCCGCCTACGGCAATGCCTTCGGGGCGGGAAGGGAGGCTGATGCGGTTGACGACAGCCAATTGATCGAGGTCAATTACGTTTACGGTTGCAGAGTTGTGGCAGGCAACAAATAATGATTTGCCATCCGGGCTCATGGCTGCGGAAAGCGGCAGGGAGTCGGTGCGGATTGGCGTTAAAAAGCGGCGCTGCGGGATTGAATAGACTTCTACCTTGTCAGGGACGCCGACCAGATAGAGACGTTGCCGGGCGCTGTCGAGGACAATGTCGACTACCCCGCCGGTGAGCGGAGTGACGGTGCCGAAAGTGGCACCGAACGAAGCGATTGCTATAGCGAAGAAAATGAGAATGCGAAGCATGAGCTAACCCTATGAACACTCAAGAGTATCCCAAGTTGCGATGAAGCTGTCCTAATCAATTGGAGGCAAGGGTCATCATGCCTCCGGTTGCGGCGAGGAGCGAGATTCTGGCGCGGTCAAACATATACTGAGCGTCCCAATACGCGAGCCACTTTTCGGCTTCGAGGAAGCGCGATTCTTCCACCTGGCGGCGGGTGGCTTTGCCTTCTTCCATTTGGGTGAGGTGAATGGCGATTTGATCGCGGGCAAGGTCGAGGTCGAGTTTGGCGAGTTCGCGGTTTTCTTTGTGAAGTTGGAGGTCCTCGTAAAGTTTGCGTGTGTCCATTTCGATTCGGTTGCGGGTATTGGTGACACGGAGGCGGAGGCGGCTGACTTCGTTTTGAGCTTGAACCGCTAGAGCTGCGCTGGCCGGGCCTGGGACGATGGGGAATTTAAAGCTGACACCGAGTTGGGCGTTGCTGGTCTGGAAGCGATTGAAGTATTGATCGAGATTGTTGAAACGACTGAAGAGCGCGTACTGTGCGATCAGGTCGACCTGGGGAAGCCGCGCGGAGCGGTTGGCCTGAACTTCGAGGGTTTTCGATTGTAAGTCGCTTTGGAGTTTTTTGAGTTCGCGGCTGTTGTCGAGGGCCTCGCGGATTGCGGCATCAGGGCTGGCGGCCAGAGGAATGTCGAGGGTAGTTTCAGCAATCGTTTCGACGCGATCTTCGGATTCGAAGCCAAGAACGTAGGCCAGATTATGTTCGGTTTGTTTGAGTTCAACCGCAAGGATGCGCTGACGCTGGCGGGCCTTCTTGAGGTTGATGTCGGCACGCTGGACTTCGATCGGGAGGATGCGGCCTTCGTCGAGGCGAGCCTGGACACCCTTGAGAACCTCTTCGAGATTTTGAATTTGGCCCAGGACGGTTTTGAGATTGCGAGCGACCCGGTCTGCGTCGAGGAAGAGTTTTGCTGTGCGCTCGAGGACTTCGTCGCGGCGGAGTTGGGTCATCTGTTGGGCACCGGTGGAATCTACTTTAGCTTTGGCGAGGAGGTAGCTTTGCGGGCGGTTGATGAGGCTTTGGGAGGCCTTGACCTGAAAGAGGGAGGGGGCGCTGCCTTCGATGCTCATGGGGAAGCCGTAGGTGTAGGCAAGACCGCTGCCGACGACGAGCTTTGGAGCGAAGGGGTCCCTGGCAACTTGAATGCCTTGTTTGGCGCTTGATTCGTCGAAGCGGCTTAGAAGCAGCTCTGGAGATTGTTCCATAGCCTTTCTGAGCGCGCCCTTGAGATCGAGACGGTGCGTTTCGGCTGCCTGACAGGAGATTGCAGCCAGGAAAAAAACAAAAAGTTTCATTTCATAGACCATGCTAACAACGGCTTCGTAACTGTAATAAACTTGTCACACCCCTTAAGGAGTCTTGAAGAATGAAGAAGTTAACCCACGTTGTTCTTTTATTTCTGATTTCAGCCGCGTTTGCGCTGAGTCAAACTTTCACCGGCACTATCGCTGGCACGGTAACCGACGCTAATGGCGCGACGGTAGCCGGAGCCAAATTAACAGCCAAGAACGAAGCCACGGGTGATACCCGACTGGCTACGGCTGGCGCGGAAGGCGGCTATGTTTTCTCACAGCTACCTCCTGCCAGTTATGAAATTACCGCCGAGCATCCCGGCTTCAAAAAAGCAGTCAGCACGAATGCGACGCTTCGTGTGAACCAGACGCTGGAGCTAAACATTACTCTGCAAGTAGGTGATGTGTCGCAGCAGATTGAGGTTTCGACCGCTGTGACACTTCTTGATACGCAGTCGGCCAACCGAGCGGTTACGCTTGATTCTCAAGCGGTTCTCGATCTGCCTACCAACGCGCGCAATCCTTTTGCGCTTGTGCACATTAACGCGGGCGTTATCGCGGTAAGAACTGGTATTTCACAGGCGACGCAGGATCAGAACCACAACCGGTTCTCGATGAATGGTGGTCGCGGACAGGCTGGTTTGACGCTTATTGACGGCGTGCCGGCGGCTGCGGTGGACTGGGGTGGTTTGATTGCCTCACCTTCGATGGATTCGGTGCAGGAAATGAATATCCAACGGAATCAGTTTGACGCGCAATTCGGCAAGTCTGATGGCAGCGCGGTGAACATGATCACAAAGGGTGGCGGCAACGAAATTCATGGTTCGGTGTTTGAGTATCTGCGCAACGACAAGCTGGATGCCAATGCCTGGCAGAACAACCGCTCGGGCATTGCACGGCCGGTATTTCAGCGCAATAACTACGGAGCATCGATTGGAGGACCGATTTCGAAATCGAAACGGATATTTTACTTTGGCACCTATGAGGCTGTGCGGCAGGCAACTCCGAATACTGTCATTACTACGCTGCCTACCGCACTGCAGCGGAGTGGTAACTTTTCAGAGACCAAGAACGGCGACGGAAGTGTAGCCCCTATCTTCAACCCCTTCACCACAAGGCCGAACCCGAATGGGACCGGATTTGTGCGTGATGCTTTTCCTGGCAACATCATTCCTGCGTCGCTTATTGATCCTGTTGGCGCGAAGGTTGTGAGCTTGTTTCCGGCTGGAAATACACCTGGCGACACCAGAACCAATACTCTGAATTTTGCCTTGGCTGACAAAACACGAACAACAAATGACCGCATGGATTTGCGCATCGATTGGGCCAAGAGCGAGAAGTTTACGATGTTTGGCCGCATGACAAAAGCATGGCAGGAGAATGTTGCTCCGGTCTTCTTTGGCAACGGTGCCGATACCAACTTCTCGGATGTGAATCCCCGGCATCATGCGGTGATTGGCGCGACGTTTACGCCTTCTCCAACCTGGGTGCTGAATGTACTGTTTGGCTCAGGCCGGTGGCGTGAGAATCAGAACTCTCCGTCAAAAGGATTAAACGGCACAGCTTTAGGCTTACCTGCTTCGCTGGTGAGTCAGTTCCAGACGGCTACCTTCCCTGCGTTCAATATGCAGGGCTATTCGAGTTTTGGAAATTCCCGCTTCTCGAATGTGGCACGTGAGACGCACAATATTCAGGCGAATGCGACCAAGGAGCTTGGGAAACACTCATTGAAATTTGGCTGGATGGGAGAATTTGCCAAACTCAATAACACCGACTTTAATACTCCGACTTTCAACTTTACTCGCGGGTTGACCTCTGGGCCGATTGCGGCTCAGGCGGCAACAACAAGCGGCGATGGGATCGCAAGCCTGTTGCTGGGAGTTGGTGCAAGTGGCACGGCGGCGATCAATGCTGCACCAGCAATCAGTTCGCCCTACTATGGGCTTTATATACAAGATGCATGGCGCATCAACCGCCGACTGACGCTCAACATTGGCATGCGTTGGGAAGCTCAGTTGGGACGGACTGAGCGCTACAACCGACTCAATAACTTCAATCCGAATATTGCCAGTCCGCTAGCTCAGGCAACAGGGTTGCCCCTGGTTGGCGGGCTAGTCTTCGCCAATCAAGACAACCGAACAGCCTGGGATACTACCTGGTTGAATCTTGCACCACGCATTGGCATGGCTTACAAGATGACAGACAAACTGGTTGTGCGTGGAGGCTATGGCATCTTCTATCCGCAAAGCGGTGGTGGAACCAATCAAGGGTTTTCGACCACCACGACCTGGGTATCGACCGTTGGCGGCGACGGATTCAACCCAAATCCGACTGCATTGCTGCGCAACCCATTCCCGCAGGGCTTGAATCAGCCGATTGGAGCGACGCAGGGTTTGAATACGCAGGTAGGTGATTCAGTGAATTTCTTCCCAAGGTTGCACCCGCTTGGCTATGTTCAGAACTTCTCCTTCGATATTCAGTATGAAATCCAGAAGGGGATGGTGCTTGAGGTTGGCTATACGGGATCGCAGGGAAGAAAACTGCTCTACGGAACAGGACAGCAGGCGAATCAGTTGGAGACATCATTGCTTTCGCGTGGTGCCGCGCTGGACACTCCGGTGAACAATCCATTCTTTGGTGTAATTCCCACGGGGGTTTTGGCAGGCCGGACGATTCCGCAGAATCGCTTGCTGCGGCCTTTCCCTCAGTTCACTGCAGTGAACCTGAGCGGCGATACGCCTGGTGCGAGTTCCAGCTTCAATGCGCTGGTGGTTCGTTACAACTGGCAGATCTCCGGTGGTCTGAATTTGCTGACGACCTACCAGTGGTCCAAGGCGATTGACAATGCAAGCGAATGGCAGGGCTGGGAAGTGGGCGACACGATGCGTGATTACTACAATCAGCGTGCGGATCGTTCCATCTCGGCACATGATTTGCCGCAGAGCTTTGTAAACGCACTCGTTTATGAAATGCCGATTGGTAAGGGTCGTAAGTTCCTGTCGAACATGAACCCGGTTGCAAATGCAATCGTCGGTGGATGGCAGGTATCGTCGATCATCCGCTTCGGATCTGGTTTGCCGCTTGGCTTCACTGCGCCGAATACTCTGGCGAACTATGGCTTCCAGGTGCAGCGGCCCAACGTTGCCGACCTAAAGACGGCGGCAGTGGAAAATCCGGACCCGAACCGCTGGTTTAACACGGCAGCCTTTACCCGTCCTGGACAATATGAGCTGAGCAGCATGCCTCGTTGGGTTCCGAACATCCGCTTCGGCCCGACTAATCATGCTGACGTGGCCATTCTTAAGAACTTCCGCTTCTTTGAGCGCTTTAAGGCTCAGTTCCGGGCGGAGATGTTCAACCTGACGAATACGCCGCAGTTTGCGAGAGCGAACACGGATATCTCAAGCCCGAACTTTGGTGTTGTGACCGGTACAACCAATGTTGGACCGCGCAACGTGCAGATGGGTTTAAGAGTCCAGTTCTAAGCCTTCGAGGCGGAGGCGGCGGGCT
>JBIPMY010000441.1:0-5044 GCA_044376335.1 Bryobacter sp. | reverse complement strand
TTGAAGAACTCGGCACGGAAGCTGAGGGTGTAGCGTTCTTTGAGGCGGAACATACGGCCGAGGGAGAGCTGTTCGTCGGGTCTTCTGGCGGTGCGGTAGTCGCTATAGTAAGCGGCTGCTGTGCCCCACTGGCCGGGGCCGGCATCGGACCAGGCGGCGGGGTTGAGGGTGAGGTCCTTGAAGGGATCGATGGACTTGCCGTCGTTGAGGTCTTTCAGGTAGAGCGGCTGACCGGGAACACGGTTGAAGCGGGTGCCACGGAAGAGGAGGCTGCCGAGGGCGTTGTTGGAGTTGGGAGCCTGGATGGGGAAGCCGCTGGAGTAGCGCACGATGCCGCCGACGGTCCAGCCGCTGACGAGGGCTTTGGTTGCCCAGTTCTTATTCCACTTTGGGGTGTCGTAGTTGAAGCCGACTACGAGGACGTGGGGTTGATCGTTGACCGAGAGGGCTTTCTGATTGGGACGATTGTAGACGTCGTTTGTGGGTACGACGCCGCCGGACTGGTTCTCTACGTTGGTTAGGTTCTTCGACCAGGTGTAGGCGAGGGTACCGGTGAGGCCTTTGGAGTAACGCTTGGTGGCCTTGATCTGGAGAGAATCATACCAGGTGCTGCCGAGGGGGGCCCAGAGGCTGCCGAGGCCGCCGAACTGGGGGAAGGGCCGGAGGGCCTGAGCCAGTGTGTTTGTGCCGGCAAAGCTGGGGTAGGGGCGGTTGAAGCCGCGTGCAGTGACGGCGGCTGAACTGATGGGTGATGTGAGAAGGCCACGATCAGCGGCATTGTTGATGTCGAGTCCGAAGGATTTGAGGCGGGCGTCGGTGAGGCCGTTATAGTCATTCAAACCGTCTGCCCGAAACCAGACGCCGCGGTTGCCAACGTAAGCAGCTTCAACGACGAGGTTGGAACCGAATTCGCGCTGGAGGGAGAGATTCCAGTTGGCCATGCGGGGAGGACGGCCGGCGTTGGGATCGACGAGAGCGGGCGGGGAATTGATCTGACCGGGGATGGGGCGGATGCCCGGGTCGTAGCTGGCGACGGTGAGGTCGGCTACGTTGTATGAGAGGCCGTTGCGAAGGGTTGCGCCGGGTTCGGCAAAGGCTGGGTTAGAGAATGCGATGGTGTTGAAGCCCATGCCGAGGGAGTTTCCGCCGCCGATGTAGGCGAAGTTGGCGACCTGGGCGTAGCTAATGGCGAAGCCAGCACGGGCGACCCATTTGGGTGCGAACTGATATGCGGCACCGATGCGAGGGCCGAAGGCGTAGGGATAGGTTTTGGAAAGCTCGCAGTTGCAGCGGCCGGGACCATTGCCAGCATAGCGGGTGGCTCCGAGAAGGTTGCCCGCGGCGGGGTTACGCAGTGTTGGATCAAACATTGAGACACGGTCGTGAAGTTCTGTGGAGGCAGGCTGATAGTCGTAACGCATGCCGTAATCGAGGGTGAGCTTGCGGGTGAGACGCCAGGTGTCCTGGATGAAGAAGCCCCAGGTGGGACGGCGGTATTGGGGGTCTTGCGGATTAGATACCGAAGCGGTGTTGGCGTTGCCCATCAGGAAGCTGGCGTATGCGAAGCCGACATTGCCGCCTTGAAGGGGGACGCCTTGCAGGGCTGGCATTGAAGTCTGTACAACGTTGAAGTCGTAGGTGCCGGCCACATTGCCGGTGGAGCGGTTGGTGAAGTTGTCGAACTTATATTCGCCACCGTATTTTACGTTGTGGTTGCCTTTGATCCAGGTGGCGGAGGCTACTGCGGTGGGTTTGTCCTGAAGGTAGAGAGTGCGGTTTGTGGGGCCGATGTTGAAGCCGAGGCCACCAGCATTGCCACCGAGAGTGGTGATGCGGGGGAAGCCTGCACCGAAGCCGCCCTTGAGGCCAAGCTGGCCCGCTGCGTCGTAGGTGGTGATCACTTCAGGCGCGGAGTCCGGGTTGACATAGCGTTGGTACCCGATGCCCAAGTGGAGCAGGAGGTTGGGCTTTAGGGAGGTATCAAAATTGATACGCGTTGTGTGGGAACGGATGATCTGGTCTCGACGGGCGCTGATGGGATCGGGGAGGCCTTCCTGGCCGTTGTCTTTGTCGGTGCGCTGGAGGCCGTAGTAGACACTGATTTTGGTGGAGTCGGTGAAGTTGTGATCGATCTTGACGCTGGGGATGTCCTGGATCTTGCGGAAGTTGTAGCGGCGCTCGAAGTTGTTGATCAGGCCGGGTAGGCTGGCTTTGGGGATGAGGGCCTGAATCTTGAGCGAGACCGGATCGAGGAGCGACTGGGGGATTACGTTGTTGGCGAAAACGTCGCGATAGATGCGGCCGTCGACGGTGCGGCTGGTGCGGGGATCGTAGATGGAATTTTCGAGGATGGGGCGGCCGATGCCGTCTGTGCCCAGGTTGCGACCTGTGAGGGCACCCGAGAAATCGCCGTTGCGGTAGGCGTCGGTGGGGACGGTGCCGAAGCCATCGAATTTGCCTTCTTTGTTCAGGTACTTTTCGTAGTTGAGGAAGAAGAAGGTACGGTTGCGGCCATTGTAGAGTTTGGGGATGTAGACAGGGCCACCGAAGGTGCCGCCGAAGTTATTGCGGCGGGCGCGGGGGCGAACCAGTTCATTGGAGCCGTTGTTGGTAAAGGGGATGCCTGCGTTGAAGGCTTCGTTTACGAAGTAGTCGTAGCCGGAGCCGTGGTACTGGTTGGTGCCGGAGCGGGAGGTGAAGTTGAAGAGGCCGCCACCGACCTGGCCGAATTCGGCGGAGTAGTTGGAGGTCTGAAGCGTAAATTCTTCAACAGCTTCGACAGAAGCTTGCGATTCATCGGAGACGCGGCCGTCGAGGGCGCTGGTGGTGTCCTGCCCTTCGAAGATGATCTTGAAGGTGCCGGCCGGGGCACCGTTGACCTTGATGTTGTTCCAGCCGTTGATGGAGGCTCCGGGGGCGAGTTGGGCGAAGCTGAGCGGGTTGCGGATGGCGCCCTGGCCGATGGCGAAGTTGAGAGGCAACTGGTTGAGCTGTTCGCGATTGATGGTGGTGGCTGCGGCTGCGCTTTCGGTGTTGAGGAGCGGGGCTTCTGAAGTTACCGAGATGGATTCGGCGGCTGAGCCGAGCTGGAGGGCGATGTCGATGGCGGCGGTTTGAGCGACCTGAACACGGACACCTTTTTGAACGTATTTGCGGAAGCCCTGAACTTCAACGGTGATGTCGTAGAGGCCTGCGCTGAGGTAGGGAGCAGTAAAGCTGCCGGTGCCGGTGGTTTTGGTTTCAAGCTTGATGCCGGTGGCTGAGTTGACAATCAGCACAGAGGCGTTGGGGATGAGTGCGCCGCTAGCGTCTGAGACGGAGCCGGTGATTGTGCCGCGGTCGGACTGGGCGAGGGCTAAGAGCAAACTCAAGGTGGAGAGGAGGAGCAGGCGGAGGGTTCTCATAATGGCAACGTGGAGCCCCGACTCTATCATGAATCTGAAAAATTAAACAGGTTCAGGCTATCTTGAGAGCTGATGCGAAAAGCGCAGTTTAGTGTGTATTTCATACGCAACGTGTTGTTTTATACGGCAGCCCGAGGGTTTGATCTGGAGCAGATGTGCCGGGCTGCCCGACTGGATCGGGCGGTGTTGCATCAGCCGGATGAAATGGTGGATGGGGCTGTTGTTGAGCGGGTGTGGGCGGTGGCGATTGAGTTGACGGGGGATGAGGATCTTGGATTGCATCTGGGTGAGGCGGTGCATCCTGCGTCGCTTGGCTTACTTGGGTTTGCAATGCTGAGCTGCGAGACGTTGGGGGCTGCGATTGAGAAGCTGGCACGGTATTGGAATCTGATGAGTGATGCGACTGTGGTGGAGTGGAGGCGGGAGCAAACGCGTGCGGTGCTTGCGCTTCGGCTTGTGGATTTGCCGGGGAATTTTCTTGTGCATTCGCGGCATGCGGCTGAGTCTTCTCTGAGTGCGGCGCTAACGATTGTGCAGGGGTTGACGGGACGGCGGCTGGACTTGCTAGATGTGGCTTCGATCTATCCGCATCCACGGCGAAGCGGTGAGTTTGAGAGGATCTTTGGGCGGATGCCTCGTTTTGAGGCAGAAGCGAATCAGATCGCTTTTTCCAGCGAAGCGCTGGACTGGCCTCTGCTGCACGCCAATGCCGGGATGCTGGCGGGGTTTGAAGAACAGATGCAGGCTCGATTGAAGGTGGAATCACCGGAGACGCTGGTGGGCCGAGTGAGACAGGAGATTGCCAAAGGATTGCGCGGGGATTTGCCGGATCTGGCGGTAGTGGCCAAGAACCTGCATATGAGTAGTCGAGCGTTACAGAGAGAGCTGCAGGCGGTGGATACGAGCTTTCGCCAGGTGCTGGATGAGTTGAGGCATGAGCTTGCTTTGAGTTATCTGGGGGAGCAAAAGTATTCGATTGCGGATGTTTCGTTTCTGCTTGGTTTTTCTGAGGCAAGCGTGTTTCACCGGAGTTTCCGGAAGTGGACGGGCTTAACGCCAGTGGAGTTTCGGCGCGGGCTCTCAGTAGTTTGAAGCCAGTGATGCAACACCAAACGGACCAGACGAGGAAGGCGATGCCTGGGATTGGGTCGAGGATTGGTGCAAGGTTTGAGAAAGAGCCGATGGCAAAAAGCAGCGCGGCGGCAAGGCCGAGGTTGCGGTGCCATTGGCCAGTAAAGGCCAGGGCTGCGGCTGTGGTCCAGACTCCAAGGAAGAGCTGGCCGAGGTGCTCACCGATGAGGTTGCCGAAGAGGCGGTGTTGTAGCTCGAAGGCGAGGATGATCGTATCTGGTTGCGGACTGGTGTGATGTTGCGCAGCGAGAAAGGGCACAAGAAAGACCCAACGCGCGAGGCCGAGCATCTGCAGCAGGGCTGAGGCAATGCCGATTGGGGTTAGGGTGGAAAGCCAACGATTGCCTGGAAAGGCGGATGGAAGCAGTGCGATGCCAAGCAAGAGTGGCAGAATTGCGAGTGCAAAGCTGAGCCAGATCAGCGGCAGGCCAAGGCCTGCGGAGGCGAAGCGTTCGAGGATGACGGTTGGATTCTGGTGGAGAATCGCCGGATAGTCGAAGGTCATGATC
>JBIPMY010000440.1:0-5049 GCA_044376335.1 Bryobacter sp. | reverse complement strand
ACCGAGAACATGCTTACGGCACACCCGAATGCCAATGGTCTTTTTGCCTCCAACGAGTCTAGCGCCGCAGGTGCCGCGCAGGCTCTGCGTGGGCGCGCCAATTCCAAGATCAAGATGGTGGGCTTTGATTCCTCAGCGCCTCTGATCGAAGATCTGCGCAAGGGCGTGATCGATTCTCTGGTGGTGCAGCAGCCCTTCAAGATGGGTTACGAGAGTGTCATGGCGGCAGTGGCTCATCTGGGCGGCAAGCCGGTAACCAAGATCAACAACCTCGAACCGAAGCTGGTGATGGCCAGCAATGTCGATCAGCCCGAGATTCAGGCATTGGTGAATCCAGACCTGAAAAAGTATCTGCCCTAGGGCACGAGTTCTTTAAGGCTGATTTTGCGGAAGGAAATCGGCTTGCCAGGATTAAACTGCAAGCCGATAAAGCCGCTCAGGCTGCGCTTGTCAGAAGCCTCAAGCACCTTCTTGCCATTGTGCTTCACGATGATTTTAGGCCCAAGGTGGGTCACCTCAAAGGTGTTCCATTCGTTGGGCTTTATTTTTGTTTCCGTAGCTTCGGCAATGCCAACGATCGAGCCAGTTTTGAAGTCCTTGCGGTCGTCAAAAATCTGTAGCTCATAACCAGTCTCATGGGGCTTGCCTGTGGCGTCACTACGCAGAAACACGCCGCTGTTGCCATCAGCGGTGGTCTTGTATTCCAGCTTCAGTTCGTAGTCTTTGTAGGTGGTCTCGGTGCGAAGCCAGCCTGCAGGACCTTTGTCGACGGTGATGGCTCCGTTTTCGACTCGGAAGTTAGCACCACCCACGTTGACCCAGCCTTTGAGACTTTTGCCATCAAAGAGGCTCGACGCAGAGAGAAGGAGAAGGAGTGGAAGGAACATGGGTCTAATTATAATGGTGCACCCGACAGGACTCGAACCTGTGACCCTTTGCTTAGAAGGCAAATGCTCTATCCACCTGAGCTACGGGTGCACGTACCTCTACTAGTTTAAGGGCAGGTCGAGCACGACACAACTCCATTCGCCTTCGGTTCGCTCGCTTACCGTACCAAGGCCGAAGACCTGCTTCACCAGATTTGCCTCTTCGACGCCAAATCCGGCCAGCACAACACGCCCGCCTGGCTTGGCTGCGCGAATGATTTCGTCTGCGAAATTCACCAGCACTGTAGCGCTGATGTTGGCTGCAACGAGGTCGAATTTTTCACCGGCAAGGCAATCAGGCATGCCTTGCACCACCGGGACACCGCTCAATTCGCGTGTCAGGTGGCAACTGTCGGTCTCGACATCTACACCGACGATGAAGCCGGCTCCAAGCATCTTGGCCCCGAGTGAGAGAAGCCCTGCTCCGCAGCCGAGATCGAGCATGCGCATGCCAGGGGCCATGTACTCTTCGATCGCCACCAGACATTGGCGTGTCGATGGATGTTCGCCACTTCCGCACGCTGCCCCATCCTGATAGTGAATCCGCCAGCGGCCGGGCGGCGTTGGTTCCTCACTCCAGGACGGCGTGAAGAAGAAGCGCTCACCTACCAGGCGGCTCTTCCATACAAGGTGACTGATGGTAACCCAGTCCGTATCGTCCACCTCAACTTCAACGCCAAAGCCACTGGCGGCTTCTTTGGTGTCAAAGCTGGCACGCAAAATCCATTGCCCATCGGGCTCTTCTGTTTCCGAGATGCCGGTGGTGCCGGCTTCGAACAGGTTCGCGATGAGGATGTCTTTTTCATCCTCATTCGCACTCAGTACTACGACGTAATTGGCCAACTAGTTTTTCGCGAAGCGTTTAAAAAAGCTCGCATCCTTCCATCTCGGAACTTCATTCGTGTTTGCCGCAGACCGGATCATCGAAGCCAGCACACGATTGTACTTGGCAGCGGCATCCTTATCTAGCGGCTGGTCGAGATCATCACCAGGTGCATGATAGCGCTCACGCAACCAGGTCTGAATCATCTTCTCTTCTGGTGTTCCCTTTTTGTAGCCGAATTTGAAGGCTAGCGCCGGTGTGCCGTTGCGGATAAAGCTGTACTGGTCACTGCGGACAAAGCTGTTGCGCTCGGGTGCAGGGTCAGCCCATACTTCGATGCCCGCTTCCTCCGCGCCCTTACGTGCGAGGTCGCCCAGTGTGGACTCATCCACACCCAGGATCACCAGCCCTTTGAGCGGGAAGAGCGGGAGGTACATGTCCATGTTGAGATTCCCTACAACTTTGGCTTTCTTCTCTTTGCCAAAGACCGGATGCTGCGCATACCATGTTGAGCCAAGCAAACCTTTCTCTTCACCAGTCAAAGCAATAAAGGCGACACTCCGCTTCAGATCGACGTTGCCATCTTTCAGATGCCGGGCTGCTTCAATTAGACTTGCCACACCACTTGCGTTGTCCATGGCTCCGTTATAGATTTTGTCGCCCGCAAGCTTTTCATTAACGCCCAGGTGGTCGAGGTGCGCTGTCACAACAATGAATTCGTTCTTGAGTGTTGGATCGCTGCCTTCGCGAATCCCGATCACGTTTGCGCTACCCACCTTCGTCTGAGCATAAGCCGCGCGAGCCAGCAACTTGCCCGTAAGCGGGAAGCCCGGCAGAGGCTTGCGATCGTTGGCGAGTTGAAACAGCTCTTCAATGGTGTGGCCACTACCTGTGAAGAATTTTGAAGCATGAGCCGGGTTGATGGTAAGGCTCAATTTCAAAGCGTCTTTTGCCGGGGCTTTCTCGTCAATCGACATGCTCGGCATCAGCCGTGCCAGCGTCGATCGAGACCAGGGAACATCTGTCGTCCGCGGGTTGCCAATCGTAGCCATACCAATTGCACCTGCTTCAATCAGCGCCTTGGCCCGCTCTCCGGCGCTCTGATAGTGGCTTACCAGCGCTGCGGGGATGCCTGCCGGTTGCCCGCTGATGAAGACGGCAATCTTGCCCTTGAGGTCAAGCCCCTTCAGGTCATCGTAGTTGTGTTCTGGAATCTTAGTGCCATAACCAACGAAGACCATCTCTGCTTCGACCTTGGGTGCGGGTGCATTGCGGATGCCGATATTGGCGTGCTCTCCGAGGGTCAACTGCTCTTCCTTGCCGTCACGCACCAGCGTCAGGCTGGATTTCGATTCATCAATCCTGCGGCTGACAAAGCGCACTTTCTGCATGTAGCTCGACGCACTACCGCCTGGCCGCAAGCCTACCTTTTCAAACTCAGAAGCGACATACTTAGCAGCAACTTCATAGCCTTCGCTTCCGATGTCACGGCCCTTCAACTCATCCTTGGCCATCGTCTCGACGTGGGCCCACCAACGCCGGCCCTCTTCGGTCAGGTTGATTTCAGCCGCACTCAGTGCAGCAGCAACCACGGCGATGCCCGTGCTGCAACGCCAAATTCTTGCAAATTCGATCATGAAATGAAAATCCTCAATAGTAGTCTGCGCAGGACATGTAGTAACCGCACTGTGTGCAGAAGAGCTTGCATTTACGCTGCTCCAAGCGCAAACTGCACACGGGGCAGTAGAGCATGGGCTGGTCTTCCGGCATTGGTTCTGCGTTTTCGGGAAACGTTTCCTTTGTTGTCACGTCCTGATCCATAACTCCATCATTATATGAACGGCGCTACAATCACAGCCATGCGGCGGCCAATTGCAATCGTTACCCTTTTCGGTTTGCTCCTCTCCTGCGGACAAGCCCAACCCCCGGTCAAGCGTTCTCCCAGCGACCCGCTCATCCCTCGTGAGCCCGTACGTGGCAAAAACGGCGCGGTAGCCGGTGGCACCGTTGCTGCAGTCGATGCCGGCATGCGCATCTTCAAGATGGGCGGCAACGCCGTCGACGCAGGCGTAGCGACGATGTTCGCTGCTGCCGTCGCCGAGTACTCGCACTTCGGCTTTGGCGGTGAAGCCCCGATCCTGATTCGCACCAAAGACGGCAAGGTGTTCACGATCAGTGGTGTTGGTACGATGCCCAAGCTTGGCACTCCCGAATATTTCAAGAAGCACCAGATGGAGCCTCTTGAGGTTGATACCACTGAGCCAAATGGCTTGCCCCGGTATTTGCCCGTCACAGGCTTACTGCCGGCAATCGTGCCCGGCATGGTGGAGGCTGGCCTGGTGGCCTTGCGGGAATTTGGCACACTCAGCTTTGAACAGGTGATTGGCCCCGCCATTGAGCTTGCCGACGAGCAAGTGGTGGACGATATGCGCGCCGCTGTTGTTCGTTACTCTCGCCCTTTCTTCGACCGCTGGCCTACCTCGAAGGCTTACTTCATGCCAGACGGAAAACTGCCGCGGCCGGGCGAAACCTTCAAGCAGCCTGCTTTGGCCAAGACCTTGCGTGCCATGGTTGCCACAGAACAACGAGCTTCTGCTCTCAAGAAGCCTCGCACCGCTGGTATTGACGCCGTGCGCGATTATTTCTACCGCGGTGAGCTAGCCCGCAAGATCGATACCTTCTCTCGCGACAACGGCGGGTTGATCCGCTACGAAGACCTCTCAACTTTTCGTCTGAAGCCTGAGCCTTCGCTCGGCGGAACCTACAAGAACTACACCATCTACAAGCCGGGCTTCTACACACAAGGCCCCGCCTCCATCGAGCTTCTCAACCTGATCGAAAACATGGATGTCGCAAAGATGGGTTTTGGCTCGGAAGACTACATTCACAATCTCACCGAGGCAATGAAGCTGGCTTATGCTGATCGCGATGCCTACTATGGAGATCCCAATTTCACCAAGGTTCCTGCAGACGAATTGCTCTCCAAGGAATACGCCAAAGACCGCTTCAAGCAAATCGGCGAGTTGGCGAGTCTTGAGTTTCGACCAGGCAAAGTGAAGAACGCCAACGGCACGCATCCTTCCCAGGAAGAACTCGTCCGGCGTCAGATCGACGACGCGCTCATGTACGGCGACACGACGTCTGTCAACGCCATCGACAAAGACGGCATTCTCTTCAGCGCAACCCCTAGTGGAGCCGCCTTGCCTAGCGTTATCGTCGGCGACACTGGCATCCCGCTCACACAGCGCGCGCAGAGCTTTTATCTGATCGGTGGGCATCCCAATGATGTTGCCCCTGGAA
>JBIPMY010000110.1:0-15930 GCA_044376335.1 Bryobacter sp. | reverse complement strand
GCCAGTGGGTGGGGGCGGTACGGCAGAGAGGTAGATGGTGGATTCTGCCCACTGGCTTGAGTCGGTTGAGTTTGTTGCCCGGATCGTCATGTACTGCGAAGTTGAGATGGTGGATGGGGCGGTAAAGACGGTGGAGGTGCCGCTCGTCGTGGAGAGGGTGCCGAGAGCGGGGGATCTGCTCCAGATGATGCCGCCACTGTTGGTGCTGGCCGTATAGGTTTGGGATTGGCCAGCGGTGCGGGTGATCTGTGTGGTTGGGGATATGGTTACGGCAGTGGGTGGTGGGGTGACGGTCCAGGTACCTTTGAGGACGTGGCCTCCGGTAGCGGTGCCGTTGGCTCCCGCGCCATAAAGATAGACTTGCTTGGCTCCTGTCCAGCCGGAGTTGAATGTGAAATTGAAGGCGACTGTGGCGACATTGTTGACGTAGCTGGCGGTGGAGCCTGTGCCGAAGAGGGTGCATTTGTCGGTGCTTTGGCTGGTACCCGGATTGACCTCGAGGTTGGTGCCATTGCTGAAGTTGAAGAGGTAGAACTTGTTGGTAGAGCGGACCCAGGTGGCGGAGCAGGCTGTGTCGAAGCCGGTGAGGTTTTGGATGATGTTGATATAGACGGTGTCGAGGGTGCTGGAGAGATCGCGCAGAGTTAGAGTGCCAGTAAAGATTTGGCTCATGCCGGAGCCCGAGGCTGGGCTCATGGTGTCGGCGCTGATTCCGGGCCTGACTGCGATTGAGGAAGTTGCAGTTTTGGATGGATCGGCCACGCTGGTGGCGCGCATCAGAACGTTGAGGTTGGCAGTTGTGAAGGGGGCGGAGTAGGCACCGGAAGAGGTGATCGAGCCGTAGGTGCTGTTGCCCTCAGGCAGGAACCAGGTTAGGCCGGTATTGGCGGTGCCGAGGACGTCAGCCAGCATTTGTGTTGGCGTTGATTTGTAATAGACCGTTGTGGGCCTCAGATTTGTAACGACAATGGCGGGATTGAGGGTGACGGCGATGGTGGCGGACTTGGTGGCATCGACTGCACTGGTGGCACGGACGGTGACATTTTGTGAGGTGGAGAAGCCACTGCCGACGGTGAGGAGGCCAGAGGTGGAGTTGATGCTGGCGAAGGTGGTTGGCGTGACCGACCAGGTGACGCCGCCGAAATTGGTGGCTGCTGTGTAGGTGGCGGTTTGGGCGGTACCGAGGGTAGTGGGGCCGCCGCTGATGCTGACGGTGACGGCTTTGCGGATGATGGAGACGGTTCTGGTGCGGGTGCCGTCCTGAAGGCTGGTTGCGGTAAGGGTGTGGGTTTGGTCTGAGGCGACGGTGCTAGCGGCGAAGGTGTAATTGTTGCCGCTGGCAGAGCTGCCGCTGGGGGCGGCTGGAGTGATCGACCAGGAGACGCCGGTATTGGTTGCGTTGGCGACGGTGGCGGTGAGGAGTTGGGACTGGCCGGGGAAGAGGTTTACTGGGCCGGCGGGATTTACGCTGACTGCGGGGAGGAGGGCCACGGTGATTGTTCTGGTGGCGTTGAAGGCGGAGGGTTGACCCTGGCCATCGAGGAGGGTGGCCTTGGCGACGATTGTGCCGGCGCTCGCGTTTGCCGGGATGGTGTATTGGCGCGTGGATTGATTCCAGGTGCCGATGTTGGGGGTGAATTCGTAGTTGTAGTTCCAGGTGCCACCGCAGGTGTTGGTGACGTTCAGGACGGTGGTGTCGCCGGGGGCGAGTGAAGTGGGGGTGGCGGTGAGACTGAGGTTGGGGCTGCAGGAGGCGTTGACGCGGACGGTGGCGGTGGCGAATCTGCCGGTGATGACCTCGGTGGCTCTGACAATGAAGTCCCGTGGTACGTCAAGAAATGTTGGGGGAACAAATAGACCCAGGTTGGTCATGCCGACGCCATATCCGCCGGGCTGCACACCCCAATTGATCGGAGTAGTGACGGCGCTGCCGTTGAATGTGGCGAAGAACTGAGTAGAGGCTGCGCCAGCGGAGGTGGTGAGCGGATTGGGAGTGAGGAGCATTTGACCAGCGGAGGCTTGCTGAACGACACCGACGGTGTTGAAGATGGTGGTTCCCCGGAGTTGGGCACGAACGATGATGAGATCGCCTTCGGCTAGCGTGGTTCCCGAGGTTGAATAGACTCCGGTGGAGCTGATGGTGCCAGCGGGTGTGATTTCGGTGCCTGCGCTATTGCGGCGGGTGACGGACCAATCGATCTGCGAGGCGCCGCAGACGCCGGAGGTGGTTGCGGCAAAAGCTGTGGTGCCGGTGTTGAGATTGAGACCACCGCCTGAGGGAGAAATCTGGATGCGGGCCTGGATGGCGCTGTTGTCGGTGATTGGGGCGAAGTTGACTGGGACATCTGCGGGGGAGACGCCACCGGGATTGGTAACTGCGACATTGACTGTGGCTGAGCCGGAGCTGATGTCGCCCGCGCTTACGCAGGTGGAGGCGGCGGTGGTTGCGGCGACATTGAGGCCTGCGCCCGAGGCTGACCAAGTAAAGGATGGATTGGAGGCGTTGACTGTGGCGGTGAGGATGGTTCCGGCGTAGGGGCCAAGCTTGAGGGAACCGGGGTTGACGCTCATTACGGTGTTTCCTACGGGGAGGATGCGCATAGTGACGGAGCCCGAGACGTTGCTTTGGGTTTCTCTCGCAGTGAGGTTGATGTTGGTAATGTTGCTGATGCCCGAAGGGGAGTTGTAGCGATAGCGACCGGAGCCGAGGTTGGTGAGGGTGCCTGGGGTGCCGCCGGGGAGAGTCCATTCCCAGATTGGATTGGAGGTTGGGCAGTTGAAGGCAGGGAGGCTTGCGGCGAGTTCTACGCTGTTGCCGCTGATGATGTCCTGGGGTGAGGTGAGAACCGGAGTGCCGGTATTGAACTGCCCGAGAGTGCGGGTGGTGGCACCAGAGCCGATGGAGACGGAGGAGCTGTTCAGTGCGGTGGCGCGGATGGAGAGGGTTATCGGGCAATAGTTTCTGGCTGGTGGGATGTATTGGCGACGGTTGATTGGGTTGCCGGCAACCGTCTGGAGCGAGCCGTAGTTGAAGGCCGGAGTGAGATCCCAATTCCAAGTGGTAGCGGGATTCGGTGAGGCAGTCGCCTCATAGACATCAGGCTGGCCGGAGACTGGGGCGACCGATACGGTGGTTGACGCATCCAGGATGGTTAGCGTTAGAGAACGCTGGCGGCCTGCGCCATCTACTGCGGAGACAGTTACGGTGCGGCCGGAGGCGCCGGTGGAGGGAGCGGTGTATTCGAGGCTGCTGATTCCGGCTAACTGGGTGGTATTGAAAGTGCCATCAGCAACGTTACTGATGGGGCTCCAATTCATTGAAAAAGGGAGCCCAGTAATGGCATCACGGGAGTTGAGTGTCACTTTCTGAGTTTCAAAGAGGGTGTTGCCAGGCGCAGCAACAATTTCAGGGTTGGAAGCTTTGCTTTCGATAGCAATGACGCGACCGTTGACGCGGATGTATTCCTTGGATAGATCCTGGCCGCCGACGGTGGAGCCAAAGTATAAATATCCGATGACTAAGTAGAGTCCGAAGCGAACCAAGTGTCTCGTCATAACTGGAACTTGATTAAAGCCGATATTTAAGTGTTTGTCAAAAACTTGTTGTTCTGTAAACGGAACGTAATTTTGATTCAGGAGTCTTGTTTTGAGCCTATTTGCGGGGACTAGTACTCACATTTTGCCAGGATTTTGCTGAGGATAGGGCCTTTTGGGCCTTAGTTGGTGTTTCTGGTTTGGTTTGGTTTGGTTTGGTTTGGTTTTACGTGTTTTCAAACAGTTACGAATCGTTGAGTAGTGGAGAATTTATTTTTGTGTAATTTCAGCCCAGCTAATGTGTTTCGAAAACGGAACAGACCGGAGAAGGCGCCACAAGTACTTACAGTACAAATGCATAAATGATAATATTCTTAAAGATGGATTGATTTATTTGGCCCTTTTGGGTGGAGCGTAGCGGGATTTTTCTTTGCAAGGGTGGAGTGGATTTGCGTTACTCTGCCTGGTGCATTGATGCTTTTGCGCCTGGTGGAGTAGATATCGTTGCGGGCTTCGGTGATGCGGACTTGGGAGGGCGCCGAAGATGCAATCGGAAGTGCTTTGGGTGCGCCCGTGTGGCAGAAGGTTGGCGGTTGGCGGGGGGGGCGGATGTCGGCAGGGCGGGTGTCGGTGAAGTCCTGCTCGGCCGGCTGTATGAACGTAAGGGTCATAGCCAGGAAGCACGCAAGGAGGCGAGTTGCTGAAATGGAAGAGGAGGATAAATCCACAAAGGGGTAACCCCTGTGGTTAGTAACGTATGTTAGCAATGTGCCGGAGTATTCAACAGCTTGTCTGAGCGCTTTGCGACGGAGGTTCGAGAGATAAAGATACGCGGAAGTCGACCGTAATCGCGCTGCCGCCCAGCGCCCCAGCAGATCGCTTTAAGATTTTTCCTCTCAAATAATCCGCCAAGCCTGCCGATGAGCGGTAGAAGTATGACGCGTTTATTATTTATTGCTGCTTCCGCCCTGTTATTGGCACAAGTACAGTTATCAGCTCAGGCAGAGCTGCCGGTTTTTCTGGATCAGACGGGCGTTGAAGACGTGAGGTTGACCCTCGCTCCCAGCGACTGGGCCGCACTTAAAGCGAATTATCTCGACAACACCTACTATCCGGCTGACTTTGAATGGCGCGGGCAGAAATGGGCGCAGGTGGGTATTCGCAGCCGTGGCCGGGGTACGCGATCTGCTGTGAAGCCAGCGCTGCGCATTGATTTCGGCAGATATGTTTCGTCGCTGCGCTTCCAGACGATGAAGAATCTCTCGATTGAGAACCTGGAACAGGACCCGCCGATGGTGCGCGAGTATCTGAGCATGGCGCTCTTTCGAAGGGCTGGCCTTGCTGCACCGAGAGAGGTCTACATTCACATGTATGTGAATGGTGAAGATCTTGGGCTGCAACTGGCCATGGAATTTATCGACAAGGTCTTTCTGAAGAGTGCGTTAAAGGAAGACTCGGGGGACCTGTATGAGTATTCCTGGGTGGACGTATGGAATTGGAATCCGCGCGGGGACCTGGATTCGCACTATGCCCCTGAGCCTTTTGAGCTGAAGACAAACGAAAAAACCGCTCCGCTCTGGCCGCTGCGCAAATTGACAGAATCGATTGCCAGCGCCGACACCTCTAACGTCAAGGAGCAACTCGAATCGCAGATCGATATCGATCTTCTGATCCGGCATCTGGCTGTTGAGGTTTTTCTGGCCGACATGGACGGCTTTTGCGGCGACGTTGGCACGAATAACTTTTACATTTACCGGCGCTCTGCCGACAATCGATTCCAGATTCTGCCCTGGGATAAGGATGCAAGCTTTGTCGACTACGAGCGCAACATGTGGAAAGGCATTTCAGAAAACTCCCTGACTCGCAAGATCCTCGATCACCCGGCCTATCGCCGCCAGTTTCTGAGCGAACTGGGCAAGGTTCTCAATTTAGTAGAGGCTGATAGCAGTTGGCTGTCGAGACTTGCCAGCGATACACTGACACGAATCCGGCCATGGGCCAATGCCGACCCGGTGAAGAAATACTCGAATGAGGTTTTTGAGCAAAGTGCTATAGATCTTCAGCATTTTGTGATGGAGCGTACTCGATTGCTTCGAGAGGCGCTGGCGCGCGAGCTAGTACTGTGGTACTAACCAAACCTAAGGACCGCAAGTACAAGAGCAACTTGCTAAGGTAAAGACCTGTCTTATAGCCTAGGGCTTGGCCCTAAAGCTTTCTCGTCGGCAGCTTCTATTAACAGGTATGGTGAGTCCGCTCTGCTTGCGGGCACGCACAGGCGTTGAAGGCCCGTGGTTGCAGGACGTACAAGGCAATCGTGCCTCGCTGTTGTGGGCTGGCGGCAAAGACGACGGAATCCTGATTTGGGAATCGGCCGGGCGCGGCAGGATTGAGGTAGTCGCGCAACCCAGTCTCCTACCTGATGGCAGAACCTTATGGAAGGCACGCCTTGAAGGGCTGGGGGCGGACGCGGAAGTACGCTTCTCGGTTGGCACGGCATCGGGTAGCACTGCAACTGGGAAATTCACCACACGAGCGGGACAAACGGGACGTCTGCGATTCCTCGCCTTTGGTGACAGCGGCACGGGGAGTGAAGCGCAGCTGCAGCTTGCGGACCGGATGTCTCAAGAGACAGCTGATCTGATGCTGCACACCGGCGACATTGCTTATCCGCTCTCGACGGACGATGCGCTGGAGGAGTTCTATTTCAGGACCTATCGTGGGCTCATGAGCCGGATGCCGTTTTATCCCTGCCCGGGGAACCATGATTATGTGGATGACCTGGTTCCATACCGAAGATGGCATTCCCTGCCCGCCAGCCCAGGAGTGGTAGCAAAGGATCAGGGGCGTTATTACGGCTTTGAAGCCCAGGGCGTGGAGTTTCTTTCCCTCGATTCGAACGATCCGTTGTGGGAAGGTCGCAATCTGCTGCCCTGGCTCGATGGGCGATTGGCTGCCAGCAGGGCCTTTTGGCGGATCGTATTTTTTCATCACCCTCCCTACACCTCGGGGAGTCATGCCAAGGACGAAACCTGCCGGCTGGCGAGAGAACACCTGGCACCGCGCCTTGAGGCAGCCCGAATCCCGCTGGTGCTGAACGGCCATGAGCACAGCTATCAGCGGATGCTTTCCGGGGCCACGAACTATGTAATCAGTGGCGGCGGGGGCGGAGGGCTTTATGAATCTGGCCCGCACGAAAAACTGGTGCGCGGTGGCACCTGGCATCATTATCTGAGGGCAGCTATCGATGGCTGGCGGATGCAGATGGAGGCGGTGGGGCTGGAGGGTGAGGTTCTGGACCGGCTGGAGATCGCCCCGGAGCCGACACTGCGCAGTGTGGTGAATGCCGCCAGCTTTCAACCGAAGGTTGCGACCGGGAGTCTCGTCTCGGTCTTTGGCTATCATCTGAGCGCTGGGCAGCCAGGCTTGAAGCTGAGTTTGGATGGGCAGCAGGTGAACGTCATCGGGGCATCGGGAGGGCAGTTGAATCTTTTGTTGCCGCAGAGAGCGCCAGGGCGGGCAAGCCTGAGGGTAGAAACACCGAACGGGGCTTCAACGATTGAGTTCGAAATTGCGGCGGCGGCACCAGCATTGTTTCGAGACGCCGAAGGCCGACCCATCTTGAGCGGGACGGCGCTGAAGGCAGGGGACAGAGCGCGAGTCTACCTGACTGGCTCAGGCGGAAGGCGAGTCAGACTTCGAGCGGGAAGAAACGATCTTGGGCTTTTTGCCGCGCAACCGGCATTGACCCTGGCTGGGGTGGAAGAAGTTGAGCTGATGCTGCCGGTTGGTTGGGAAGAACTGCAGGTTGAAGCAGGGGCTTAGCGCGGGGCGGCGCCTGGATTCAAGTGTTGGCTGAGAAGCGTTTCCAGAGTGCTTCGGTGGCTTCCCGATCTCGATTCGCTGGCGGCATTGGCGGGGAGGAATTGCTGCAGTAGTTTCGAGTAATCCGACAAGTCATATAGTGGGATGTTTTTCGCACGGTAGTCTTCGGCGCTTGGGGGGCGGAAGTAGCGGAAAGCAGCAGGATATTGTGGTGTCAGCTCAGGACGGTGGCCGTTCTCGATCGACCTTATCAGCTCGAGGAGACTGTCTATACCGAGCCGGTAGAGATCTGGAATGTAGGATTGAACCGCACGGCCGGGTGTGGCTTCGAGATAGGAGATGGAATAGACAGGGCCGGTGTCGATTCCCTTGTCGATGCTGTGTACTGTACAGCCCAGACGCGGCTCCTCATTCCACAGCGCCCGTAGTGGGGCCAGGACTCCGGCGTAGCCGGGGAGGATGCCAGGGTGGACGTTGAAAGCACCGAGCCGGGCGAGGGCCAGGATGTGCGGTTTAAAGATGAGGCTGAAGCGGGCGCTCAGGATGAGGTCTGGAGCCCAGGTGGTGAGCCGGTGGGTGCTGTCGGGGCCGTTGATGTCGTATTCGCGCTCGATCGAGATTCCGAATTTGGTGGCGAGTTTGTTGAAGGGTAGCCATTGGCCTGCGGTAGCATCGCTGTCGAGGGTGGGGAAGAAATGGTGGAGGGGATATTCGCGCTCGAGGAACTTTTCGGCGCGCAGTTCGGGGATGGTGTCTTCGCCGGTGCGTGCTTTGTCCGAGAGCAGGACTCTGATCTCGTGTTGGAGTAGCTCGGGCAGCAGATAGTTCAGGATCACCGCGCCGAAGAGATCGTTCTTGGTGCAGAGCAGGAGCTTCATGGCTGGTGGGCTGGATGCTTAAGGGTTGGCGCCATGGGGATAGTTTAGCGGGGTTGCAGATGAGGGTTGGGGCTGGGGCCTGAGACGGGTGATTGACACAATGTGCCAATGGCGCTAAAGATGGAAGCATGGCGACCAATCGAACTACGGTAAACATTTCAATTACGCCCGAGCTGGATACGTTTTTGGAGAGCCGCGTTGCTTCGGGGCGGTATCAGACTACTAGTGAAGTGGTGCGTGAAGCTTTGCGTTTGTTGCAGCGGCAGGAGATGGAGCGGGACGAAGCATTTTTGCAATTAAAGGCCAAGTTACAGCGCGGTGCGGATGAAGCGGAGCGTGGTGAGTTGAGCGACGGAGATGAAGTATTTGAGGAATTGCGCGAGATGATCGAGGAGCGGCGTTTAGCGAAGGCTAAGGCGAGGTGAGGTCGAGGTTTCGCATCAGTCCTGAAGCAAAGCGGGACCTGCGAGAAATCCTGCTCGATGTGGCAGAGGATAGCCCTGAGGTTGCGGAACGATTGAGACGGGAGTTTCAGCAGGGGCTAACCGCGCTGGCCGCAAGCCCTGGAATTGGTCACTTCCACGATGAGCTGTTGAGCCGAAAGTACCGATTCTGGAATTTCTATTCGTATGTAGTGGCCTATGTTTGGGAAGCGAAGCCAATTCAAATTGTCGCTGTGGTGCATGGGGCGAGGGATCTCAGGGTGTTCTTCGACTTGCGAATTTCTGAATAGCTGGCCGAGAGTCAAAGTTATTTCCGCGCCCTTCTGCACCACCTGGGCGAAGGGTTGTTGCACTCCCAAATATGACCCAGCTTTGCTGACTCTGCGTTGCAGGCGCAGAGATCTTTCGACTCATCTCGGCCCGGTGCTCGGCCAGGAATTCGGGGGCTGGGCAAAAGCGTTCCGGGAAGTTGAGGGGAGGGGCTTCGAGTGACTGTCGGGAAGAGAGTGGGGAGCCGCAGACGGTGGGCTTTTGCCAGTCTTCCGGGCAGAGACTTTCGAGGACTTGCAGCAGTTCTGCTTGGAGGCCAACCATCTTCAGATTTTGAAGGTTCTGATTGAGCGACAATAGCTGAAACACAATGCACTCCATTCGAAACATGACCGACGCGGACATTGCTGAGGTGGACGCGATATTGATGGCGGCACATCTGGTGCAGTCGAGCTATGCGACGATTCTGGCGCGTAACTTTCATCTGACGCCCGATTGCTGGTGGGTGCTGGAGCGGGAAGGCAAAACGATCGGGGTGGTGGGGGCGACTGATTTTGGGCCCTTTGCTCATATCGGGCTGATGGCGATTCATCCGTCGGAGCAGAGCGGGGGCACGGGGTCGATGTTGTTGCAACATGCGCTCGATCAGCTAGACCAGCGCGGGTTTGAATCGATTACGCTTTACTCGACCGATGCGGGGGTGGGGTTCTATCCACAGCATGGTTTTGTGTGGCAGGGCATTAGTACGGAGTGGCAGTTGCGGAAGCGAAAGGCGCATAGTCGGCATTACAGGGTGAGTGTGAGCGCGGATATTGCGCGGATTGTCGCAGTGGATCGCGGAGTGTTTGGAGGGGAGCGAGGGGCGCTTCTGGTGGCGCTTGAGGGGGAGGCTCCCGGGCGGATGCTGATAGCTGAGGATGCGCAAGGGGCGATTGTGGGTTTTGTTGTGGCGCAGCCGAAGGTGCTTGGGCCGTTTATGGCGTTGTCGAAGCAGGCTGCGGCGGATTTGCTCGATGCGGCGCTTGATTTAGAGTTTGACGGAGCTCCGAGGGTGGCGCTGCCGGATGCGCATGCTGATGCCGAAAGCCTGATGGCTGGGGCGGGCTTTGTGCCGGTAAGGACTTCGCGCTACTTCATACGCGGGAAAGCGCCGGTGCAAAGGCGGGATCTGATGTACGGGCAGGCGGCGTATTCGCTGGGTTAATCGGCAGCGCGGGCGGCGGCTTCGGCATTGAGGGCGGCTTCTTTGGCGTTGCCCTTATTGTCGTAGACGGCATGGACACGATCGTCAAAGCGGCCGAAGATCATTTTGCCGGCGGTGGTTTGCAGGACGCTGGTAACGGCGATATCGATTGTTTTTGAGATCATGCGGCGAGCGTTATCGACTACTACCATGGTGCCGTCGTCGAGGTAAGCGACGCCCTGGGTGTGCTCTTTGCCTTCTTTGAGGATGAAGACGCGCATGAGTTCTCCGGGGAGAACGACGGGGCGCATGGCGTTGGCGAGCTCATTGATGTTGAGCACCTGGACGCCATGGAGCTGGGCGACTTTGTTGAGGTTGAAGTCGTTGGTGAGGATCTTGCAATCGTACATTTTGGCCAGTTCGATGAGCTTGAGGTCGACTTCCTTGACGTTGGGGAAATCGTCTTCGACGATCTGGATGTTGACCTTGGTCATTTTCTGGATGCGCTGGAGGACGTCAAGGCCGCGGCGGCCGCGATTGCGTTTGAGGGAGTCGCTGGAATCGGCCACCATTTGCAGCTCGCGCAGGACGAATTGCGGGATGACCATGACTCCATCAAGGAAGCCGGTTTCGAGGACGTCGGCGATGCGGCCATCGATGATCACGCTGGTGTCGATGATCTTGAAGGAGGAGCCTTTTTGAGCGTTTTCGCCGCCGAAGATGCCGCCGAGGGCAGAGAGGTTGAGAAGGTCACCTTTGGTGGCACCGAGAATCAGGCCGACATAGCCCATCAGCAGGAGTGTGGTGAGTTGGAGGAAAGGAATGGTGGAGGAAGAGTCGGTGATGGACTGGCGGAGGATGAGCGAGATCATCAGAGCGCCGAAGATGCCGAGGATTGAGCCAATCGCAGCACCGATTAAGCGTTTGAGGCTTACGTCTTTGAGGCGTATTTCAAAGACAACGACAGCAGAACCAAAGAGTAGCCCGAGGCCTGCGGCAAGCGGAGCATCGAGTTGGAAGGGGCGGAGAAACCAGGCGCAAACGGCCAGGAGGGAAACGAAGAGGGCGCGGATAAGGAAGAGGTCGAGCATGAAATTTACCCAGCCGGTGGACCTATGGCGAATCCCTCCGAATGCCAAAAGTCAAAACCCGGTGCCTAATTTTAGCACCGGGTTTTGAAATGTAAAGACTGAGCGAATTTGCGAGACGCGAAAAATAGATTCGAGAGAATCGCTGGGGGCTAGAGGGCTTTGGCGAGTTCTTCGGCAAAAGCGCTGGTGCCACCTGGCTTGCCACGACGCTTGGCTGCACGGTTGCGGTCTGCGGAGTTGGCAGAAGCAGCGGCAGTACGGTCGCCTGCGGGAGGACGGTCACCCGAGGGGGGACGGTCGCCAGCAGGGCGATCTCCAGCAGGACGCGTATCCGTGCCAGCAGAACGGGCACCCATTGGGGCACCTTCTCTGCGGCGGTCAGCACCCATGCCGGGTCTGCGGTCTTCGGAGCGTCCCATGGGAACGCCGGTTTTGCCCTTGGGGGGCTGGGCCGGATTTGCGCGCAGAAGCTTGTCTTCAAGCGGGGCACGGTCAAACCGGCGAATGATTGCCTGCATCTCTTCCGCATTGGGAGCTTCGATGAAGGCAAAGCCTTTGGATTCCTGGGTCTCGGGATTGCGGATTACTTTGATGGAATCGGCAACCAGAGCTTCGGCATTCAACCATGACTGGATGTCATCGGCCGTAACCCAGGTGGGTAAATTGCCAAGAAAAACGGTAAAACTCATTCGGTGGGGCGTCTCGCTAACAGGGGATCTGACGAAGGTTGGAAAATTTTCGTAGTCGTCAGGCAGTTTTTATGCTAACACCAAATAAATTGGCTTACAACGAATTCATGAAATTTCATCCAATTTTTTTATTGCTTTAATTTGAGTCACTTGGTGGGGGAGTGGGGGCGATTCAGGTGCGCTGGAATTGAATTTGGTAGCAAGAATGCAGATTGCGCCGATAAGGGCTATCAGAGCAGTTTGCACCCATGGAAACGACTGATATCAAACTCGAGACGCCCCTGGCGGCAGAAATTCCGGAAAACGAGATCGGGCACTCGCTCCTCGCGCTGATCCAAACCCATACGGACGCGGGTGCGGCTTCTGTTGAAGAAGCTGAAGCTACGGTGGTTAGGGAAGCAACAGTGATCGAGCCGGCCGTGCAGCACCCGAGGATGCAAACCCATTCCCTGCGCATGGCCGAAATGTACCTTGCCATTGGCGAACTACTGGAATTGCTGCACGCACGGGTAGTGGAAAATCCACCGGCCAGTGGTTCAGCCGATGGCATTCACGAATTGATCCAGGCCAGCGAAGAGCGCCAGTGCAGCACGATTGAGGCAGCACTCAAGCAATGGGAATCCGAGCGCAAGGCGCAAGAAGCCGAGCGGATGATTCATATGGAAACACTGCAGGTGCAGGCTCAAATTGAAGTGAACCGGCTACTTCGGGTGATGTGGCTGGGAACCGGACTTGCTGCAGCGGGAGCAGGTATTGCGCTTTTTTTGATGCGTACTTGATACGCTCGTAAGGATGGCTCGCGCATATTCTTCAGAACCCCGTACAGTCCCCCAAGTCGACACGAAACTCCGAAAGATTGTCACCCAGATCCCGGCACCGGGATCGATTGAAACGATAGAAACCCTCCGCCGCAATGAGCCGATTGCGATGCAGGGCCAGCCGCCTGTGGTGTGGGATCACGCCGAAGGCTTTCAGGTTTATGACAAGTGGGGCAATTGCTGGATCGACTGGTCGAGCGGTGTGCTGATTACCAACGCCGGACACGGCCGTAAAGAGATCATTGACGCGATTGTGCACCAGGCGCAATCGAAGCTGCTGACCAACTATTGTTTCCCGAGCGAGATTCGCGCGCAGTTGACGCAGCGGCTGATTGATCTGCTGCCCGCGCCGCTCAAGAAGGTATTTCTGCTCACGACGGGCTCAGAAACCGTTGAGTGTGCGATCAAGCTTTCTCGCGCCCACGCCGTTAAGCATCACGGCAAAGAAAAGAACATCATCGTCAGCTATGAGAAGGCGTTTCATGGCCGCACGATGGGCAGCCAGCAGGCGGGCGGCATTCCTGCGCTGAAGGAATGGATTGTGAATCTGGACCCTGGCTTTGTACAGGTTCCCTTCCCGGACGGGTTTCGTACGCCGGATACGAGTTTTGAATTCTTTCTTGCCAGTTTGGAACAGCAGGGCGTGAAGCCCAGCCAGATTGCAGGCGTGATTCTTGAAACCTATCAGGGTGGCAGCGCGAGCTTTGCTCCGGTGGAATACATGCAGAAGATGTATGCCTGGACGCGCGAACATGACATCATCCTGACTTGCGACGAAGTGCAGGCGGGCTTTGGCCGTACCGGCAAGCTTTGGGGCTTTGAGCATTATGAGATCGTGCCGGATCTGACCACCTGGGGCAAGGGTGTTTCGAGCTCTCTGCCGCTGGCCTTTGTGGCAGGCCGGCCTGACTTGATGGATCTCTTCCCGCCGGGCAGCATGACGAGTACACACACGGGCAACCCGGTGTGTTGTGCTGCGGCTCTGGCCTCGATCGACATTGTTGTAAACGAAGGTTTGGTTGAGCAATCGAGAGTGATGGGCGATTTGCTGCTGGACCGTTTGAAGTCTTTGCAGGAAAAATACCCGGACGTGATTGCCTGTGTTGATGGCAAGGGTTTGGTGGCGGGCATGGCCTGTGTGAAGCCTGGTACGCTCGATCCAGATCCAGACCTCGCCTTCCAGATCGTCAACAGCATGATGGAGAAGGGTGTCTTGCTCTTCTCGCCGGTGGGATTTGGCGGGGCAACGATCAAGATCTGCCCGCCGCTTTGTATCACAGAAGAGGCGCTGCTGGAATCAACGGCCGTGCTGTCTGAATGCTTTGCTGAAGCGCTGGTTGCTCAATGAAAATGCACGTTACCGTGATTGGCGGCGGGATGATTGTTCACGATCAAATCCTGCCGTCGCTCTACCAACTGCGGCGCAAGGGGCTGGTGGGGAACATCACGATCTGTGCGCGCAACAAGGCGACGCTGGACAATCTGGCCGCCAATGAACGCATTGCCAAGGCCTTTCCGGGTGAGAGCTTTATTGCGACCACGGCAACCTACAAAGACGTTCTGGCCAACGCAGCGCAACGGAATCTGACGATCATCGCGCTGCCGGATCAGTTGCATTTTGATGCTGTGATGACGGCTATTGAAGCGCAGCAGCATGTGATTTGCGTAAAGCCGCTGGTGCAGAAAATCCAGCAGGCGAAGATCATCGAGACGGCTGCGCGGGATCGCAATCTCTTTGTTGGCGTCGAGTATCACAAGCGCTTTGACGACCGTGCGCTGATGGCGCGGGATCGCTATCGTGCCGGGCACTTTGGCGACTTCAAGCTGGGGACGGCGCGATTGTTTGAGAAATGGTATTACCGGCACTCGAACTTTCAGAACTGGTTCTCGATGGAGAATTCTGACGCTTTCACCTACATTGGCTGCCACTATGTCGATCTGGTGCATTTCATCACCGGATTGTTGCCAGTAAGCATCTCTG
Source organism: Bryobacter sp. (assembly GCA_044376335.1). Lineage (GTDB taxonomy): Bacteria > Acidobacteriota > Terriglobia > Bryobacterales > Bryobacteraceae > Bryobacter. The sequence goes on along the minus strand of JBIPMY010000110.1, from coordinate 1,221 downwards.
TCGCGGGCGTACCCGAGAAATTCCCTAACGGCACTGACGCCTGGATGTGGACTGATGCGCGGGTGAAATGGTCGAATGGCGCACTGCTGAATGTGCAGAACGCGCTGGGTTATCCAGACCAAGGCCCAGGCTCAAACACGCAAGGCATGACCTTGTGGACGAGCCTGGGAGACCGGGGCGGTTTCTTGAACCACACCGATTCTCATCGCGGTCTTGAGTATTGCTACGTCGATGGTGGGTATTCTGAGCCCAGCCCAGACTATATGCAATATGTGCCGAATCACCTGGGGCCGGGCGAGCGAGTGGTGGGCTACGGCTACCGTTCGATCGAAGCGCTGGTCGAGGCAGCACAGAGCGTGGAAGCAGATGCGACGCAGTTGGACGTGATCGAAAGCCAGGGAATTGTGGCTACGGCTAGCAACTCCAGCTACAACGAACTGGTCACCGAAGCCGCCCGCCTTTCGCTTGAAAACGAAGGCCGTGAGGTTTTGATTCAGTACGGCACTCTTCCCTTCGTCCACCTCAAGAGCTATCTATAATCCAGACATGCGCCTGTTTTTGCTCCTGCTCGCAATCTCCATCGGCGCCATAGCGCAAACGGAGCCGAGGCAGGAAGTAGTCCTCACCTTCAAGGGCCGGCCAGTCGTAATCTTCCACCCAAAGCAGTTGGATGAATTGTTTCCGGCCGGGCCTGTGAAAATCTGCCTTCAACAGGAACCCCTCCCTAAGTGCTACACCGCCCCCGAAGACTTTGGAAGGTACGCAAAAGTAGAATCGGTGTCTTTGGACGGCGAGTCGGAAGCAATGCTGCTTTCGGTGGCCTCGGGTGGAGTTTCCGGGTTTCGGATCCACCTAGCGCTCCTGCAACCGGACGAATCCGAGAACCTGAAAAATCTGTTGCTTTCCGCCAGCACCTTGTCAGATCAAAGTCAATTTCGATTCCTGGTTGAACCTGAAATCTCTCCAGCCAAAATTCTGGTCACGGCTACATTCGATTGGGGCTTGAATGATGCACACCACGGTGCGCATCGGTACTTCATCTCAACCTACGTCCGGCAGTTTTATTACGACAACCAGGAGTGGGTTTACGCCCTCGCAGACCAATACATGACTGTCAAAGTCTACGAACGCGAGTCGAATGAGAACATCATCCAAGCCGAACTCAAAGAAATCCGCAGCCGCCTCCGCCGGGTGGCGCCGAAGCTAGCCAGGCCACAAAAG
>JBIPMY010000438.1:0-5050 GCA_044376335.1 Bryobacter sp. | reverse complement strand
CCAATTTAAGACCGATCAGGAAGTGAATGATGCCCTTAGGCTCGTGATCGAGCTTCGTAAGATTGGTGGAACACGCCGCAGGTCTTCGGCATAAAGAATAGCTCGCATGCCCTCAAATGGTATTGACAAGCTTGGTCCTTATCAAGTTCTCACTGCTAGTGGTGCGGGATGCTTGGGCTGGCGAGTCAGGCTTTCTTTATTTGCGGAGCAGGTGTAGGTTGAACCAGCGGACCATTTCGGCGAGATAGTCTGGCGGGTTGGTGGCTCCGGGGAAGGTGGGGCCGTGGGAGGCTCCGGCGATGCGGAGGAATTTGACCGGGATTCCGGCTGCTTTGAGTTTGGCTTCCATCTCTTCGCTTTGGCCGATGTTGACGGCTTCGTCTTTGTCGCCGTGCATGAGGAGGAAGGGTGGGTCGTCGGGAGTGACGTGGCTGATGGGTGAGGCTTCGATGTGGGTTCGGTATTCGAGGGTGTCTTTGGCCTCGGGGAGGGGGCGGGGCAGCCCCAACAGGAATTGGCCATTGCTGCCGGTGAGGAAGTTGACTGGAGCGGCGCGGGCGACGACGCATTGCACCTTGGCGCTTTCGCGCTCTACCGGGTCGAGGTCTGTTGGGTTGCCTTTGCCGTCGAGGGTACCGAGCATGCTAACCAGGTGGCCGCCGGAAGAGCCTCCGGAGGCACCGATGCGGTCTGCGCGGATGCCGTAGGTTTTGGCGTTGTGCCGGATGTAGCGGACGGCGCGTTGGACGTCTTCGACCGGGGCCGGGTAGCGGAAGCGGGGGAGCGAGCGGTGGTTTACTGCGAAGACGGTGTAGCCGCCGGTGGCGAGGGCCTTGGCATAGAGTTGTGACTGGCTGTTGGATTTGAGGGCTGGAGCGTTGTAGGCGAGGGGCGTGGTCCAGCCGCTGCCCGAGACGTAGATGATGCCGTAGCCGTTGGGCTGGATGGGCTTGTAGACGTCGAGGAGCAGAGCCGCGCCGGAGTACATTCCGTAGACGACGTTGGTTTCTATGGTGAATGGGTCGGCTGCAGCGGCGATGGTTGCCAGCAGGATTGCCAGGGTTAGGGTGCGCATGGTCAGGGCCAGCCTATCACGTGGGGACAGGCGTGCGAGACTGTGGGCATGCCCGGAACATTTAAAATGATTGAGCTTGTTGGGACATCGCCCATCAGCTTTGCTGAAGCTGTGAAGAATGCGGTGGCTGAAGCAGCCAAGACCGTGCGTCACATGGACTGGTTTGAGGTTGTGAATGAACGTGGCCGGATTGAGGACGGCCAGGTTACCGAATTTCAGGTGACGATCAAGATTGGTTTCAAGATCGAGCGCTAGACGCTTCTCTTAATCGTGACGCCAGGATTTGAGGTCAGCCCCCGCTGGGTGGTTGGCCTCAATTCTTTTCAGGATCTTGTCGAGATACATGGTGTTGTAGCGGAGACGGGAGATGGCGTTGGGGAGATTGGGGTCCCCATTCCAGCAGTGTTCGGCGCGGTCGCCGTATTTGACTTCGCCTTTGTAGGGCGGGTTGGTAGTCCTTAGGAAGTCTTCCATCAGGTAGACGGCGTTGTTGAGGTAGAAGTTGTCCATGTCGCCGCAGTAGATGTGGAGCTTGCCTTCGAGCTGGGGAGCGAGCTTGGCCCAGTCTCGCTGCAGGATGTGGCGGAGGTCGTAGTTATCGCGCCAGTAAGTGGCTATGTTTGGGTTGATTGCGCCTGTTTCTTTGTCCCAGAGGCGGGCGGGGTAGCCGTCGGGGCCGACTGGTGAGTAGACGGCTTCCCAGATATCGAATTGCTGGCCGCTTCTGGTTTTGCTTCCCAGGGCCAGTTCCATCTGGTTGAGGGTTTCCATGGTTGCCGAGACGTGGCCGAGGTAATCTCGCTTGCCGGGCTTGGGGATGCGCTGGTGTGGGCCTTCTGTGAAATAGGCGTTTTTGTCTTCGTAGATGTTGATGGTGGAGTGGGCGCGGAAGTCGATGGGGTCGGGGCAGGCTCCGAAGGCTCCGTTGAATTCTGTGGGGTAGAAGATTTGAGCTGCGAGGGCTTCCCATCCTCCCGTTGATCCGCCGTAAGTGAATCTCGCCCAGCCTTGACCGATGCCCCGGAATTGGCGCTCGATCTCGGGGAGGAGCTCGTACATGATGGCGTCGCCATAGGGGCCGAGGTTCGCACTGTTGACGGCGTAGGAATCGTCGTAGAAGGGGTTGGCATGCTGGATCTCGACGACGAGGAAGCGGGGGAAGGATTTGGAGGTCCATTGCTTGTAGAAGTTGTGGGCTTCCTGTTGGGTGATGCGGTTGTAACCGGTGAGCTTGAAGCGTTCGGAGTAGTCGGGCTTCAGGTTGTCGTCTGGTGGCTCTGGACGGAAGCCGTCGAAGTCGGCGGGGAAGTGGCCGTGGAAGAGCATCAGCGGGTACTTGGCGTTGGGGTGGGTGTCGAAGCCTTCGGGCAAGAGGACGTGTGCGCCGAGGTAGATGGGCTTGCCCCAGAACTTGGTAAGTCGGGGGCTTTGGATGCGGATGTGGCGGATGTATTTGGTGTCTTTGGGCTGCGGGATTGCGGGAATCGTTTCGGTGAGTTCGAGCTGGATCTGGGAGTTCGCCTCGATGGTGATTTTGGTGGGTTTGGAGTAGAGGTTGCCGGGGGCTTTGTTCCACTGGCGGCCTTCGCCGCGGTCTGTGGGGAGTTTGAGGGTGTGGCCGTCGGCGCGGTGGAAAGTTTCGTATTTGTCGAGGAGGGCTTGGACCGTGTAAGTGCCGGGCTTCAAGTCTGAGAGGCGGCGGACGGGGTAGCCGTAGGCTTCGGTGGAGACTGTGTGAGTGGCGTTGGGGCGGAAGCCGTCGACGTCTGAGCCGAAGACGATTTGGGTCTTAGGCGAGTCTGATATCTGGTTGCGGGGTTCGGCCTTGTCGTCTGTGGAGAAGAGGATGAGGAGGCGGCCGTCGAGGGGCTGGGTGGCTTGTGTGGCTGGGAGTTTGACCTGGACTTCGAGGGCGGCTAAGAAGAGGAGCAGGATCGGCATCACATGAGTTTAGCTGATGGGGCGTCGATGATTTGTCCGGTTTTGTTTTTGACGTCGTTGAGGATGCGCTGGTCGATCGCGTCGTGGGGTTTGTTTGCGCCTGCTTGCTTCAAGACTTCGTCTGCTGCTTGTTGGGCTGAGGTTGTGGCAGGTGGGGTAGGGAAGGGTGTTGTAACGGTAGTGTATTCGCCCGTGAAGGCTTTGGCTGTGGCGGGTTGGTTGTTGAGAATGTTGCCGGATTGGTAGAGGTGGGTGTTGGTGCTGCCGCCGGTGAAGGTGCGCGTCTGGCGGGACTTGTCGGTGGAGGGGCCGGGGATGGTTGTGTTGGCGATGTAGTTGATTTTTGTGGTGCCCTCTTCGGCGGGGCCGGTGTAGGTGGCCTGGCCGCCTTTGAAGCCGTAGTTGTAGATGACGTTGTTGGTGAAGTGGAGAGTGATGTTGTCGCCAACGCGCGGGTTGCGGCTGCGGTTGTGGGCGAAGAGGTTGTGGTGAAAGGTGATGGTGCCGTTGCCGTAGCGGATGAGGGAGCCGTAGCCGTGTTCGCCCTTGACGTGACAACTGTGATTGAGACTTTCGGCGATGATCGACCATTGGACAGTGACGCGGTCTGAATGAGTGACGGAGAGTACTTCGTCGATGGACCAGGAGAAGGATAGATGGTCGATCAGAATGTCTGTTGCGTTGTCGATGGAAAGAGCGTCGCCCTGGATGGCTGGGCAGTTGGTATCGCCGGGGCGGATGCGGAGGTGAGAGAGGGTGACGTGATGGGTTTTCGAAACTGTGACTGGCCAGCCGGTTATAGTGACTGGGTGGTGCTGACCGTCGATGGTGAGGTTGGGCTTTGAGATGGTGAGGGGGCGCTCGAGGTGGATGATGCCTGGGAGGTCGAAAACGATGGTGCGCGGGGTGGAGGCGGATGTAATGCCGTAGCGGAGTGTGCCGAGTTTGTTTGCGTCTTCGAGGGTTGTTACGTGATAGGTGTCGGCGAGAAGACCGAGGGTCCAGCAGAGCATAAGAAGACAGAGCCGCATACTCCAGATTATCGGCCACAAACGTGCAAGGAGGTTTGGTGGAGTCTACGTTATGACCGTCAAAATCAATACCAAAAACCTTGCTTATGTCGATGCCGAGGTGCTGAGAAGCCTGGCTCATCAGAGAGGTGAGTGTGTGACTGTGTTGCTGCCGGCGACGCATCCTGGGGCACGGGAGGGAGACAAGCTGGCGATACTGAAGAGCCTGATGCAGGGGCAGAGGATTGGCGTGGATATGTCCAGGCGTTTGGAAGCGGCAGTTGAAGAGCACGATCTTGCCGGGGGCGGGCCAGGGATTGTAATGTTTGCGCATGGCCATTCTGTTGGTGTTTATCAAGCCAAAGTTGCTGAAGCAAAACTAGTTGCGGGGGACCGATTGTTTTTGTTGCCGGTGATGGGGAGTGCCTCTTTAGCGCATCGATTCCTGATTCTGGGGTTGAGCAAGAAGTCATTGCGGCTGTTGCAGTTTGAGGATGGGCAGTGCCGGGTTCTTGCCTTGCCTGTTGGTATGCCTGCGAGCCTTGAGGAGTCTCGCGGCGTTGAGACCAGCGATATGAAAATGAAGAACCATGCGCCGGGAGGAGTTGGTTCGGTGCGCTTTGGAGATTCGGCAGCCGACGAAGATCAAGACCGGCATCTCGAACATTGGTTTAGCCGGGTGGACGAGGCAATCGCCAAGATGGCTATTGGCGAGCCTGTTTTGTTGATGGGCCTTAAGGATGAGATAGCGGCCTTTCGACGCACGGCAAAGCGTTGTTTGTTGCTTGATACGTTCATTGAGCATGGAATCAAAGACTTCTCGCTGGGTGAAATCGCCCACTGGGCGGGTGAATGTGCGCAAGAGGTGTTGAGCAGGGAGGCCCTAAAAGCTTTGGACCGGGTTCGTGAATGGAAGGACCGATCGCTTGTGGTGAATGACATCACAGAAGTGAATCAGGCCTCAATCGAAGGCCGGGTTCAAGTGCTTTGTGTTGGTGGCGAGCGGGATCAGGAAGTGCAGGTT
>JBIPMY010000109.1:0-15933 GCA_044376335.1 Bryobacter sp. | reverse complement strand
ATACCCGCACTGCTCCGATGAACTCGGTACAGACCACCGGTGGCGTTACGTTTTATCTCGGTGCAATCGATCAGGGCCCGGTATGCGAATTCCGCGTTGGTTCGATCGAGCCTTCCACCAAGACGATCTGGCTTACTGAAGGTGCAAGCTATCAGCTGCCTGTGACCAACACCTGCCTCGGCGTAACGCCGAAGTACAAGTGGACGGTTGACGGCCAGCCTGCTGCTGGCGATTCGATGCTTGCATTGAAGGGTCTCAAAGTCGGCGATCACGCAATCAAGGCGATCGTTGAAGCAGACACGACCAAGGTGGTTGACCGCAAAACAAAGAACTTCCTGAAGAAGTTCCCTGTGCCGGCAACCGAGCGGACTGCGGCTTTGGTTGTGAAGCAGCCGAAGATCGAACTGGTTAGCGTAACGATGGATCCTGCAACGCTGAACTACAACGGAAGCTCACGCATCACCTCTGTGATCAGCTACGACGGCCCTGCGGCCGGCGAAGAAGTAAGCGTGATTTATCACACGAGCGAAGGCAAGCTGGCTCCGGCCAAGCCTGGCCCGAACGCTAAGGTTTCAGCCGACGGGATGACCGTTACCGAGAAGGTATTGCTGAAGCCAGGTAACACGGATGGCTCGGTGATCCTGTCTACAGACGGAATCATTCTGCAGCCCGGTGGCCCGTCCCGCAAGGTGGATGTGGATGTAACCGTGGTGGATCAGAGCGGCAAGGTAATTGGCAAGAAGACGCCTCCTGGCGGTGGTGGAAGCATCATGGCTCCCCCGGCACCGGCAGCGATTGCGGCTCCTGCACCTCCCCGTCCTCAGCCGATGCAGCTGGATGACGTAGTGTTTGGCAAGGGCAATGCCCGTGTTAACAACTGCGGCAAGCGTATTCTCGACCAGGCATTTGAACGTGCCGCATCGATGGGCGACTTTGACGTGCTGCTGGTGGGTCATTTCGACGCAGTCGAGAAGAACATCAAGGTGCGCGACGCCAAGGCCAAGAAGACTCGTAAGCTTGACGAAGAGCGCGTAATGCAGGTAGCTGCAGTATTGAGCGGTGGCACCGAGCCTTGCAAGAAGCTCGACCGCAGCCGCATCAAGGTGGCCTTCGTTGGTGCTGAACAGCTTTCTGCCTTCAAGACCTCGCTTTGCGAAGCGACGGTTAAGGAGCGCGCAAGCGGCAAGATCAATGCGAAGGACGGCAATGCCCGCAACCGTCGTGTTGAAGTCTGGCTGGTGCCGAAGAGTGGCCCGATGCCAAATGGCATCGCGGGAATTAAAGACGCACCTGTGTCGGAAATTCAATCCAAAGGCTGCCCGAAGTAATCTACTCTGGAGATTATGAATGAAGCTTTCCACGAACCCCGTCTTGCGCTGAACCGGATTTATACAAAAACCGGAGATCAGGGTGAGACGGGTCTGGTGGGTGGGCAGCGTGTGTCGAAAGACGCACAGCGCATTGAAGTATTTGGTACTGTCGACGAGCTCAACTCTTTTGTTGGGCTCGTTCGCATTTCAGCGGCAGATCACAAGCTGGTAGAGCTGGAACTGATCTTTGAACGGATCCAGCATGAACTCTTCAATCTCGGCAGTGTTTTAGCGACAATGCCGCAAGACCTTCACCCCAACCAACCCCGAATTACCAAAGAGACGATTGACCAACTGGAACGGGAGATCGATCTGTATAACGCGAATCTGTCGCCTCTGCGCAGCTTCGTGTTGCCCGGCGGGACCCGGATTTGTGCTGAATTGCATGTGTGCAGAACCATTTGCCGCAGAGCGGAGCGGTCGCTCGTGACATTAAGCCACAATGAGGAGATTCCTCTTGAGGCGATGCTCTATCTGAATCGTTTGAGTGATGCGATGTTTGTATGGAGCCGCTGGGTAAACCAGGCGCTGAACGCAGAAGAAGCGCTTTGGCAGCCCAACAAGGGTGCACGTTAACGATCTGTCTGGGGAAATTCTGAGAACCAGTTCAGGATTACGTTGAGGGAGCGAGCCTCTTCGGTCTGGAAATCGGGTTTTACGAAGAGGAAACGCCTGCCGTCGGGGTGCATCTGATATCCCCGGCTCCAGTTATCGGCAAGCGCATAGGCGCTCTCAAAGCAGGTGCGCACATTCTTTACGCCAGCACTCCCAAGGCTGGAAAATTCGGCGGTTAAGAATTTTTTGTCCTGACGAAAGTAAACACGACGACCGTCGAGACTCCACAAGGGGGCGGTACCGGGGCCAACATAGATGCCCTTGTCTCCGGGTTGCAGTGGGTAACGGAGCACGGCAACTCCCCGTGGCTGAACAACAGCGAGCCAATTGCCGTCGGGGCTCAGAGTGGGAAAGAGCCCCCCGTCGATCAATTGTTCTGGAGGGCTTCCGCCATTGAGCGAAAGTCTGTGTACCGAGGAGATTGTGGCCGCCCGGTAGCCTTCTGTAAACAGCACCTCATTTCGCCGGCTGTCCAGGCTGATTGGAGTCTGGCGTAGAGAAACGTTTGAGGTGCCATCCCGTACTGGGCCCAGAGGGAAGACCTGGCGGCGTACCAGGTGTGTGTCGTCTGCAGTGAAGAGGACCGATTTGCCACTATCGATCCAAATGGCAGAAGGCGTTTTCTTGGAGCCTCGATAGACTTCAATCCAGGGGCCACCATCGAGGGGGACGGCGTTGAGTGACCAGCGCTGATCTTCGGCTTTGTATTTGTACAGAAGTACATGTTTGCCATCGGGGCTGATTTCGCCAGCTTCATACGGCCCGGGAGGAATCGCAACGGCCGACTCCTTGCCTGTTGCATCTACCCAGACGAGTTCGCGATCGCCAATGAGGCGGGGCTGAGGGGCATAGACAAGCGTGCCGGTTTTTGAAGCTGCAAAGTTGCCACCACTCCAGCCGGCACGCATCACGCCGTCAAGGATGACAAAGGAGGAACCGGAGGTGCGAACGGGATCGAGAGAGGCGCGGATGGCCCTGATTTGAAGTGCCTCGTGAAAGGTAAGCCACTTGGAAGGAGTGAGAAAGCCGCCGGAGCCTGGAAAGTGGAGGGGAGTGCGAGTGCGGCGCACCGGATCGAATACTTCGATGGTTCTTTCCATAAAGCGAAAGACCGAGAGGAGAAGCCGGCCGTCTTCGAGCTGGCTGACCGGGAGAAAGTATTCTGGCGCCGGGGAGGGCTGCGTGTTGGTGAGCATCAACTCGGGTTGGGCGGATTCAGGAGAGACCCGCCATAGAGATGCCGGGTAGGCTTTGTCAGGGGCCATGTAGTAGATAAAGCCGTCTTTGCTCCAGACGGCAGCATGGGGAATGTTTTTTCCGACACAGGCCAGAGTGCGAATCGGCAGATCGGGAGAGGGTACGAGTTTAAAGCAGTCATTTTGAACAAAGAGGATGGACTTGCCGTCTGGCGAAAACTCGACGTTGCGGGCGGCTTCGGTGCCTGGAACGGCGATGCTTTGGTTTCGGTTGAGGTTGCGCAGCCAGATCCGCGAGTCTTCGTCCCCGGTTTGACCGATGAAGGCGACGGTTTGTCCGTCGCTGGTGATGGCGACCGATCTGCCGAAGAAGGTTGCCAGGCGGGTATCTGGCGGCAGTGCAATGGCGAGACGAACGGCAGGGGCGGAAGAGCTTGCCTGGAAGCGGGGCCAGAACTGCCAAACGGCAACCAGAAGCAGAAGCAAAGCGGCCAGAGCGAAGGCTGTTACATTTTTTTGCGATTTGGCGAGCGGCTCTGGGGAATCCAACTGGACGGGGGCGATAAAGCGGTAGCCCTGACGCGGGACTGTTTCGATAAAGACCGGGTTGTCGGCATCATCGCGAAGGGCGTAGCGCACCTTGCCGATGGCTGTATTGAGGCTGGCATCGAATTGAACAAAAGTGTCTGATGGCCAGATGCGGAGGCGGAGTTCGTCACGGGTTACCAGTTGGCCCGACTTCTCAAGCAGGACAGAAAGCAGGCGGGCTGGCTGATCCTGAAGCCGGACGGGCAAGCCATTGCGCTTGAGTGAGCCAGAGGCGGCAGCAAACTCGAAAACTCCAAACCGATAAACCGGATTGGGTACGGGCTGAAGCTGAGTGGAAGGCTGCCCCATTGTGGAACCAGAGATCAAGATAACAGAAACGCAATTCAGTTTAAAGACCCGACTGGTAAGTAACATGCCGTAACTGATTACAAATACGTTACTTATCTGTTGATAAGAGTTGTTTCGAGAATCCTCTGAAGTTGATTTTGACTTTGGATCGAGCTGAGGCAGAATTCGAAGCTCAGGAGGAAAATCGTGAAACTGAATTTGATGATTTTAGCTATGGTGCTGCCTTTGGGGGCACAAGTGCAGTGGGTTTCTTCTACTGCTGTAGAGGTAAACCCGATGTTTGCTACGCCGCAGAGGAACCGAATCTGCCGGGTATTGGAGAGTGGAAATGCATATGCGGGAATCGAGAGACAGAGCCAATGCCACTATGTGCGAAGCGGTGCGAATCAGACCGCGAGTAGCTACGAGGTTGCTGAAGGTCTGGGCAAGTGGGAGGCTTCGGGGCTTAGCGGAGCAACGACGTTAGGGAACATACAGGGCCTGCCGGCGAGAGTGTGCCGGGTGAAAGTAGCGGGAGCGCTGGTGAGCGGGTACGCCGAAGGCAGCCCGCAGGTGTGTCGGGTGGCAACGGTAAGTGGGGCACAGACTCTCAACAAATTCGAGTTGCTCTACGACTTCACGAGCAGCGGAGAGTTTCATGTGATGCAGCAGGGCTTGTGCATTACGGCACGGGTTGGGCAAACGCCGCCATTGCAGTTGAAGGCGTGTGGCAGTCTATTGGCTGACCAGTGGCGCTTTGCGGCTGGGGGAAAGCTGGAATCGGTATTGTTTGCAGGGCAGTGTCTGATTGGGGCCAATGTGCCGGTGCCGCCGTTATTCCTGCAAGTGCCAGGCAGCCAACTGACGGCTTGCAGCTCGGCGCCAGCATTGCAGCTGGAAAACTTTACCGACACCACATACAGGATTCGGAACGTGGCGACAGGAGAGGCGCTGGGCCGGGGGACCGGATTGACAACGGGAGCGCCCCCAAGATTTCTGCCGGCGGTTGGCGACGCGAATGAAGCATTTGAGGTGCTGACGCTCAATGAGGCGAGCAGGCGTTTGAGTGTCTTGAGCTACAACATCATGCTGTTGCCGGACGATCAATTTCCCGGCCTCAAACAGGAAGAACGCGCTGGCTGGATTCCGGATTCATTGAACCGGGCGGGAGCACTGGCCGATGTGATCGCCTTCCAGGAAGGCTTTCAAACCTCGGCCCGGAATGTAGTGACGGGCAAGCTACTGGCCGACCATGGTTATCTGTGGTTTACGGGAGTTCCGGATTGGCCTGACGCCGCTTACAACAGTGAATTTCTTAATCCTCTGACCTACTTGTCTTTTGGGCAGTTTCGTACATTGACGAATGGTGGAGTTTTTATTTCGAGCCGCTGGCCCATCGACCGCACGGCCTACACCAAGTTTCGGGCGACATCATTAGATGGGCCTTTTGACGGCACTGGTTTTGACGCGTTTGCCGCTAAAGGTGTGACGTATGCACGACTGCAGAAGCTAGGGCGCCGCTACCACGTGTTCACCACACACTTGCAGGCGGGGCCACCTGATGATGAGGCAGGGGTAAGAAACCAGCAGTTACAGGAGATGCGGAATTTCGCAACCCTCATGTTAATTGGGGCTTCAAACGAAGACGGTGTAATTTTTGCGGGTGATTTCAACATCGACATGGAGACCGATGTTCCGAATTACAACTACCTCCTGGACACCCTGCGGGTGGGCTTTGTAGACGCGCCGCGACCGGTTGGAACATCGAGTGATGCCGACCTCTTGCGCTGGACCGTAAACCCTACCACCAACCGGATCAGCCAGGAACGCGAGTCTGGTTTCTCATGGCTGGACTATGTGTTTGTAGAGAACTTGAGAGCAGCGGTGGACCGGGCCAGTTATCAGGTTTTCCAGTTTGAACACAACTCCTCATTCCAAATCAATGTGGCTGTGCTGAGTGCCGGAACTTCCTTTATGAGCCGCGATTTATCGGATCATGGCGCAGTGCTGGCGCGGTTTCGCTTTGCTCCGAGTGCAGTGACTGCTGTGCCGGCTGAGGTGGTGGATTTGTCGCTGCGAACGGAGACCAGAAATGGAAACCCGGTCCCGAATGGGGCGGTGATTGTGAACGGAGGGGCAGTCACCACCCCAAACTCGATTGACGTCGTGCGAAATGAACCAATTGAAGTGCAGGCCTTTAGCTTCCTGCCTGGGACTGCGGGGCAACGTTTCCGCTTCCTGAACTGGGTGGAAGGTGGCGGGCAAACTCAAAGTTTTGTACCGACTGGCAGCAACCGGCTGACGGCGCAATACATGAGGCAATTTGAGCTGAAGACAGAGTCAAACCCGATCGGAGCCGGCACGGTGACGGGAGCTGGTTTCTATGACGAAGATGGCGAGGCAACAGTGACGGCTACGGCTGGGGCAGGCTTTGCATTTACAGGCTTTACAGGTCTGGTAAACGGCCCGCGAAATCCTGTTTCGGTGCGGACTCGACAGGCGGCAACGGTGACGGCAAACTTTGTTTCTACCGGCCAGCCAAGGTTATCACTGCTTACCGATGGCGCGCGTACCGAACCGCTTCCTGGCATTCGACGCCTCTATTTGCGGATGGTGAATAGCGGTGCAGGAGGGGCAGTGAATGCCCGGGTTGTGGGTGTGCAAAGCATGACGGTGCTTTCGGGCACCGGCACGGTAACGCTGCTCGGACCACAGGCCGTAAATTTCGGAGCGATTGCTGCAGGCGCAACTTCAGGCTTGCCGGGGCCGCTTGAATTTGTGTGGCCTGCTACTGCAACGCGTGTTCGCATCACGTTTCTAATCACGGCTGGTGGCGGCTATTCCACCACAGCAACACTGACCTTAATTCGCTAAAGAGAGAGATTGAAAATGAAGAACTATATTTTGACCCTTTTTTTGTTGATTGCAGGAGCGGCCACCGCCGCTCCTATCCTGACCCTGAATCCAGCGAATGGTGCCTTAAAGGTGGAACCGGGCGGCACCAGTGGCTGGGGCTTCAGCCTGACATCGGACGATACGCGCTGGTTGAGCGTAATTGGCTCGACGCTGCTTACGGAATCGAACCCTGGGCTAGGCACGTATACCGATCTGATTGGTGCTCTCGGTGGGCCGGTAGACTTTGCACTGGCGCCGCTTGCGCCAGCCTGGCAGCTTAATTTCGACAATTCGCTTGGCTTCGGAGTGGGAAGCTTTACGGTGAATGCCAATGCTGCGCTTGGAGCCGTAAATTCGGGCATTCTGCGAGTGATCGTCGAAGCTTACTCCGACAGTCCGAGTGTGTGTGGAGGGAATTGTGTTGTTGAAACATTAACCTTCGACGCACCCTTCAGCGTGAGTTCTGAGGTGCCCGAGCCAGCCACGATTTACACGGTTGCGCTTGTGGTGCTCGGTATCTATGCGAGGCGGCGCATGCGCTGAAAGGGCGAGCAGAAGAAGCCGGTTTAGTGGTAAAACCCAATGATATGAGTAGTTGGGAGGAGTTGGCTGGACTCCACGAGAAAGCGCTGCAGCAGCCCCGTGAGGATCGGGTTCGTTTCGTTGTCGAGAATACGACCGATGCAGCGCTACGGGCCGAAGTATTGTCGATGCTCGAGGCGGGGGAGTTGGAATATCTGGAGCGCGGATTGGGGGTGGATCTGGACTATGTTGCCGATCCGCTGTTGGGAACTTTGGCTGGGAACTGCCGGTTGGAGGTGAAGCTGGGTGAAGGCGGAATGGGGTCGGTGTATGAAGCGGTGCGGACGCTGGAGTTGGGTGCAGAGCAAAGGGTAGCTGTGAAGGTTTGGCACCGGGCGGGGCTTAGTGCTGCAGACGTGCAGAGAGAAGCAGCAGTGCTAGGGAAACTGGAGGACCCCGGGATCGCGCGTCTGCTGGACACGGGGATTACCGCAAGTGGCCAAGCCTATCTGGTGATGGAGTTGGTGAAGGGCAAGCCACTCACCGAATACGCGCAGGGCAAGACCCTCGAAGAAAAATTGATTTTGTCGGAGAGGCTCTGTCAGGTGGTGGAAGCAGCGCATCGGGCGCTGATTGCACATCGGGATATCAAGCCCAGCAACGTTCTGGTGACGGAGGAGGGCGCGCTGAAGCTGATCGATTTTGGGATCAGCAAGTCGATGGACGATGAGGCAAAAACGATCGAAGCGCGGATGACCCCACGTTATGCGAGCCCGGAGCAGTTACTGGGGGATTCGATCACAACGGCAACCGATATCTACTCTATGGGTGTGGTGATGTATGAGTTGCTGACGGGACGGAATCCGTTTGCGGGCCTCAGCGGAATCACCCTGGCAACGGCAATCCATGAGGGGCAGGTGGAGCGGCCGAATTTACCGACCGAATTGGCAAGTATTGTTTTGAAGGCGATGGCGCGAAAGCCTGAGGAGCGCTACGAGAGTGTGGTGGCGCTGAGGGAGGATCTGGGGCGGTACCGCCGCCGGGAGCCAGTAGCGGCGGTTGAAGCGACGTGGGGATACAGGGCACGGAAGTTTGTAGTACGTCAGCGCTGGGCTCTTGCGATGGCAGGGGCAGTGATTTTGTTGGTAGCAATCGGATTTGGAAAAGCCTACTGGGAGGCGCGCAACGCAGCGCGGCGATTTGAACAGGTAAGAGGGCTGGCTCGCAGTTTGCTATTTGAGATTCATGACGAGGTGAGCAAAGTGCCGGGGACACTCGAGAGCCGCAAACTGATTGTCTCCCGGGCATTGCAATATCTCGACCAGCTTGCGCAGGATGAGACGGCGGATAAAAGCCTGCAGCGTGATCTGGCTGAATCGTACATGAAAGTGGGTACGGTGCAAGGGACCTTTGTCCGGTCTAATGAGTCGCTTGAAATGTATGCCGATTCGCTGGGCAGCTATCGTAAGGCTGTATCCATTTTCGAGCGGCTGCAGGGTGGCGCAGGGGGAGACCGGGAACTTCGATATCGCCTGGCCAAGGCTTTGGCTGGCGTTGGCGATGCCTGTACGAGATTAAAGGATAAAGCGTGTGCCGCTACGAACTACCGCAAAGCAAACGGATTGTATGAACTGGATGCCAGGCAGAACCCGGGAGATTTCATGGCTCAGGCTCGATGGCTGGACTCAAAAATCACACTACTAGACCCGCTTCTTGAAAAGCAGGAATACGGAAAGTTGCGAGACGAATTGCGAATTGTGGCCGCAGCACATGAAGAGCTGGGCAAAAGGCACCCTGGGGAGGCAAAGCTGAAACCGTATCAGGCTTATACATACAAAAGGTTGGGGGCTGCGGAGGGAGTGTTGGGTGAGTATAGCGCTGGCATCGGATGGTATGAGAAGGCCAAAGAAATACACAGGCAGGGCAAGGACCGAACAGGTGAGTCTACCTGTGAGGTAGACATAGCCTGGGCGCTAGAGCGACAAGGAAAGTTAAAGGAAGCCAATGCAGCGCTCGACCGAGCCATCTTAATTCGACGGGAACAAGCATTGCTGAGAAGGAATGACCCATCAAGCAAGTTATCGCTGGCGAGTGCAATTTTTCGAAAGGGAGCATTGCTACAAAAGGAAAAGCGCTGGGTGGATGCCAGTGCCTTACTCGAGGAAGCACTGACTGAATTGAAGCCACTTGAGAGTGGAGCGAAGCAGAACCGCCAAGTTGGGGAAATGCTCGCATACGTACTACTGCTGAAGGGAGATTCGCTCTGGGAGACAGGTCGGCGTCAGGAGGCGATGGCAACATACAAACAGGGCCTTGTCTTCAGTACTCAGAACACAACTATGGTGAAGCAAGCCCGGCGCCGATTGGGCCAGATTGGATCGAGCGAGCCAGCAAAGCCTTTGCAGTAATCCAGTCGCGTTTGACAGTGGAGATTGAGAGATTCAGGATCTCGGCGGTTTCTTCAATTGTGAGACCGGCGAAGAAGCGAAGTTCGACGAGTTTGGCAATTTCTGGAAAGCGTTGTTCCAGTTTGTTGAGGGCAGTATCGAGATCGAGCAGGGTTGCCGAATCGATGGCTTGAAGCTCTGAGGAATGAATTTGCGGAAAGAGCTCAAGGCTGACGTTGAGCCTTGCGTCACGTTTGGCGGTAAGGCGCAGGCGGGCGCGATCAATCAGAATGCGGCGGATGATCTTGGCGGCAACGGCGAAGAAATGACTGCGATCTTGGAACTGAACCTGCCGTTGGCTGGCCAGTTTCAGGTAAGCCTCATGGACAAGCGCAGTGGCCTGGACGGTTTGATCGCTAGACTCCAGGGCTATTTGACGGTGAGCTATGGAACGCAGTTCGTCGTAGACAAGTTCCATGAGGCGACCAAGAGCTTCCTGGTCGCCATCACGCCATGAGTTGAGTAAAGAGGTAAGGTCTTCGGAAGACTGCATCCCCTCCCAGTTTATCTGGCGATCGGGAGGAAGGTGGCAGATGGGGAAGTCTGGCCGCCTACGATGATTGCCGTTTCATACTCACCATTTGCGATATCGGGAACCTGAAACACGATCTGGATCAGGCCTGGGAAGGCTGAAAGACCGGCGTAAGCAGGGCGCACCGACGTGGTTTGTCCATTGCGAGTGAGGCGGATTTCCGAATTGTTGGTAAGAGGGTGGCCACCGTTGCGTGCTGGAGGGATTTGGCCGGCTGGAACGGCAGGATTAGTTGGGCCAAGGCCCGTGGCATACAGAACGATAAACTCGCCTGGCCGGGCTGGGCGAACCGCCAAGCCGTTGAGGGAGCCATTGGTGCCAAAAAGGTTGGCTGGAGCGATGTAGGCAGTGCCGTCATTGGCGGTGGCGGCGAGAAAACGGTTGTTCTGTGCATCGAAACGAAATACAGCAGGATTGACAATTCGCGAAGTGCTGGAAACGACAGTGCTGCGGAGATTCCCGTTCTCAACCACGACTGTTACTGGGCCGTCTGGCAGATTATCGGGGGCAAGCGCGTTTACCTGACCGGGGCTGGTGAAGACAACAAAAGATTCGCGGTCATTGACGAGGACACGAACATTGTTGAGGCGGCGGGGAGCGCTGTTGTTGACAAAAGACTGACCCCAGTCGCCAGTTGCATCGGCCAGATCTGTACCAAATATCGAGAAGAAGCCGCCGGGAGAAATTGCGTTTGCCGACGCATAGGAGGCACTGTTCACGATGCCGGAGCTTTGAAAGCCGGGTGGGGGCAAGCCTACTGTTGAGGTAAAGGGAGATGCCCAGATTTCGCGCACCTGAGCCGCAGTGAGATTGCCCGAGTAAAGGCGGAAGAGGGCAATGCGGGCGGGAGCCCATTCAACAGATTCGCTGTCGTCTAGCAGGAAGTTGAGGATATTGCTGGCATTGTAGACGGGGTCGATTTCTCCGATGCTGACGCCGGTGGCGGAGGCCACCAGAGCCCCGTTCAGATAGAGATAAATTTCACGGGGCCGCTTTACGACGACGACATGGTAGTAGGTGCCCACAGCGAGACGGTCGTTGCCGACACTGCTGGCACCAGAATAATAATTGAGAAATCCGCTGGGGTCGAGATAGAGGCCTTCTGAGAGACGGCGGTTGTTGCAATCAAAAATGCGACGCCAACCGTTGGCGTTCTGGATAGCGAAAACCATTTCGACGGAGTAGGTGTCGCGTGCAATGCGATTGCCAGCCGTGAAGCTAAGACCGCCTTGTGCGCTGCGTGGAGAGGGGGAGTCCCGGATGTCATAAACCGTGCGGGATTGGCCAAAAACCGTGTCGGTAATGAAGCGGCTGGTGCCTGCGGGGTCTACCGGGGTAATGGCCTCAGCGCTGGGCCGTTGGGCGTTGAAGTTGTTTTGGAAGAAGTAGCTGGCAACCTGAACGGCCGGTTGGGAGAAGCCGCAGGAGGCGGCCAGGAGAAAAGCTGAAATGATATTGCGCATAAGGCGTGTTAGTCCTATCGCGCAAATCAGGCAAAAGCTGGTTCAGTTTTTTTGGGGGTGATCAGCCTTGCTTGAGTTCGAGGCGGAAAGCGTGCATTTTCATGAAGATTTCCTGAGCGTGATCCCGGCTGATACCGAGCATATGGAAGATGGGTTTGTGCGTAGAGAGGATGAGTTTGAGCTCCATATGCTTGTTGCCATCCCTGACGTTGGCGTCGCTGAAGGCATCGAGAGGAAACTCGATCTTGTCGGCGCCGACTACAAAAGTGAGACGCGTTTTGGTAAGCATCAGATGGCCAACTGACTTTTTGAAGCCTGGAACATCTTCTGCGGCAATTGCCGGAACTGCATAGACCAGCTTTTCGCCTGCAAGCGCATTCGTCAGAGACTCGTGATACTTCTCTTCGAGATCGAACACAGAACGGTAGAAGGCAATGCGATCAGCGAAGCTATGTTTGTAGTTGGCGATGGTGCCCTGGATACGAACTGCGAAAAAGTAAAGAGAGCCGGCAATCAAAATCGCCAGTACCACTAGCGAGAGGTAAAGGAAAATTCGATATTCGACCCAGACCGTGATGGGGTCCAGACCGAGGTAGGAGAGCAGTCCTACCCAGTCAGGATATTCATTCATAAACTATTTCTTGCGCCGGGCTACCAGCTTAACTCTTCTCGGCCGAAGTTGAGCAGTTTGTGAGAAGGCGGCGTCAATAAATTCTGCAAGCTCTTTGGCGTGCTGCTTGGAAGAACCCGTAGCTGTGGAAGCAGCTTCAGGACGGCCGGCATAGTGAACCGTGCGGCGGCTGGAATTGAGCACGAAATAGAGTTGTTCCTGAACAAAGCGCCATGCACCCATGTTGCGGGGCTCTTCCTGAACCCAGATGATCTCGGCTGAAGGCGAGTAGCGCTGCAGAACATCGCTGAGAGTATCGGCAGGGAAGGGATAGAGCTGTTCGATACGGACGATAGCGACATGGTTTGCGGCACGTTCATCACGAGCCTTGACGAGATCATAGTAGACCTTGCCAGAGCAGACAAGAACGCGGGTAATCGAGTCACCAGCTTCGGCGTTAGGATCGCCGAGGACTTCGCGGAAGCCGCCCTGGGTAAAGTCAATGGCGGGGCTGGCTGCAGCAGGGTTGCGCAGATTGGCCTTGGGAGTGAAGACGATCAGCGGCTTGCGGACGCCACGGCGGTCTTCGCCACCGTACATCTGGCGGCGCAGCAGGTGGAAGTAGTTGGCCGAGGTGGTGCAGTTGGCGACGATGAGATTCTCTTCGGCGCAGAGCTGGAGGAAGCGCTCGATGCGGGCGCTGGAGTGTTCTGGACCCTGGCCTTCGTAGCCGTGGGGGAGTAGCAGCACGAGGCCGCTCGGCTGGCCCCACTTGGCTTCTGCGGCGGCAATGAACTGATCGATCATGATCTGGGCGCCGTTGACGAAGTCGCCAAACTGGGCTTCCCAGAGAACAAGGGTGAGAGGGTCTGCCACGCTGTAACCGAACTCAAAGCCCATGACGGCATATTCGCTGAGCGAAGAGTCGACAGCTTCGAATTTGGCCTGCTCGGGTGAGAGGTGCTGGAGCGGCATGTGGGACTTGCCGGTCTCATAATCGACCAGTTCCAGATGGCGTTGCGAGAAGGTGCCACGCGGGCAATCCTGGCCCGAGAGCCGGACGGGTGTGCCTTCGAGCACAAGGCTGCCAAAGGCAACCATTTCGGCGGTGGCCCAATCGAGAGGAGCGCCGGTGAGAACTTCTTTGCGCTTGTCGAGGGTATTGGTTTTGAGCTTGGGGTGAACGGTGAAGCCTTCAGGCACGGTGAGGTAGCCATTGATCACCTTGTCGATCATGGCCTTGTCGATGGCGGTATTGCCGGCGTTGACGTGCTGGAGCGCGGATTGCTCGTAGCTGGTCATCTCGACGGTTTCGAACTTTTCGGCCGTGGTTTGAGCGGCCTGATAGCCTTCTTCCATGCGGGCCTGGATGCGCTTCTTGATGGAGTCCAGCTCAGCTGCGTTAAGAAGGCCTTCGCGAATGAGGCGATCACTGTAGGTAGCGGTAACCGACGGGTGATTCTTGATCAGCTTGTACATCAGCGGCTGGGTGTAGGAAGGATCATCCCCTTCGTTGTGGCCATGTTTGCGGTAGCAGATCATGTCGATGACGACGTCGCGTTTGAATTCCTGACGGAAGTCGAAAGCAAGCTGGGCAATGCGCAGGCAGGCCTCGGGGTCATCCCCATTGACATGGAAGATGGGTGCCTGAACCATGCGCGCGATATCGGTGCAGTAGCTGGAGGAGCGGGCGTCCTGCGGATTGGTGGTGAAGCCGATCTGGTTGTTGATTACCAGGTGGATGGTGCCGCCGGTGGTGTAGCCTTCGAGCTGCGAAAGGTTGAGCGTTTCCATTACGACGCCCTGGCCGGCAAAGGCGGCATCGCCGTGGATCAATACCGGGATCACACGCTCACGCTTGGTGTCGCCAAGACGCTCCTGCTTGGGGCGGACAATACCTTCAACCACAGGGTTGACGGCTTCGAGGTGGCTTGGGTTGGGGGCGAGGCTGACTACAACTTCTTTGCCCTTGGAAGAGGTGCGGACGCTGGAAGCGCCAAGGTGATACTTGACGTCGCCAGAGCCTTGCGTCGAGTTGGGGTCGATGTTGCCCTCAAACTCGCTGAAGATCTGGGCCATGCGC
The DNA here is from genome assembly GCA_044376335.1 of Bryobacter sp. Lineage (GTDB taxonomy): Bacteria > Acidobacteriota > Terriglobia > Bryobacterales > Bryobacteraceae > Bryobacter. The sequence goes on along the minus strand of JBIPMY010000109.1, from coordinate 1,324 downwards.
TTGCCGACGGTGTTGGCAAGAACCGTAAGGCGGCCACGGTGGGCCATACCGATCACTACTTCATGGACGTTGGAGTTGGCACTGCGCTCGAGCAATTCATCGAGGATGGCGAGAGTGGATTCGCCACCTTCGAGAGAGAAGCGCTTGGCACCAACGAAGCGCATGTGGAGGAACTGTTCAAAGAGTTCAGCCTGGAGAATACGTTCGAGGATACGGCGGCGTGTGGGCTCATCGAGGGGAGCGTGATTGACGGGTGGCTCCATGCGGTTTTGCAGCCAGGCCTTCTGTTCGGGGTACTGGATGTGCATGTACTCGACGCCAACCTTGTTGCAATAGGTGCGGCGGAGAGTTTCGAGAGTTTCACGCAGGGTGCTGACACCGGGAACACCGCCGAGGCCTGTTGAGACGCCCAGGTTGCCGGTGATGAATTCGCGGTCAAGATCCCAGATGGTGAGGCCATAGGTGGCCGGGTCAAGCTCCGGGTGGTATTGGGGTTCCACGCCAAGGGGGTTGAGGTCTGCGATCAAGTGGCCACGGACACGGTAGGCATGAATGAGCTGGAGTGCTGCAGCGGCTTTGGAGGATTCGGCAGTAATCTTGCCGGTGCTGACGCCGGGGAGTTGAGCCACAGCCTGATCGGTTTGCCAGGAGACAGGACGGAAGGGAAGCTTAAGGTCTGCGAAGATGCCTTCGTAGAAGCCGTCGGCTCCGTTGAGAAGGTCTTGCAAGCGGGCGAGGAACATGCCGCTTTCAGCACCCTGGATGACGCGGTGGTCATAGGTGCAGCTCATCATCATCACCTTGCTCAGGCCGAGCATGGACCGTGTTTCGGCGCGGACACCCTGATATTCAGCCGGATAGTCGATGGCACCAGTGGCAATGATGGCACCCTGGCCGGGCATCAGACGCGGGACTGAGCCGAGCGTCCCGACAGTACCTGGATTGGTGAGTGAGATCGTGGTGCCCTGGAAGTCTGGCAGTGCCAGTTTGCCCGTACGGCCTTTTTTGACGAGCTCGTCGAAGGAGGCAAGGAACTGCTGGAAGTTCAACTGGCCGGTATTCTTCATGTTGGGGACGACGAGGGAGCGGGTGCCGTCTTTGCCGGCGACGTCGATGGCGATGCCTAGGTTGACTTGGCCCTTGACCCAGCGGAAGGGCTGGCCATCGGATTCAGCGTAGGCACTGTTGACGTTGGGGAAGTTCTGGAGAGCTTTGTTGATCGCGTAGGCGATGATGTGGGTGTAGGAGATCTTGCTTTTGCCGGCCATGGTGCGGCTCTGGTTGATGAGCGTACGATTCTCATCGATCACCTTGACTGGGATGG
>JBIPMY010000108.1:0-15996 GCA_044376335.1 Bryobacter sp. | reverse complement strand
CCATAGGAGTCGTTCATGAATTTTCAATCCTTCGTTTCCCAGGCACAGTCCTTTGCAAAGAAGTTGTGGCAGGATGAAGCTGGCCAGGACTTGGTCGAATACGCTCTCATCGTAGCCGCCGTTGGTCTCGCTCTCATCACCACAGTCAATCAGCTAACTCAGGCCGTCGTCAGCTTGTACCAGAGCATGACCCAGGGTCTCGGCTCTATCGGTACCGCTCAATAGCTACGGACAACACGTCATTGTCCCCGACTCTCCGCCGCTGGCTCGTCCCCGACATAGCATTGATTTTGTCGGTGGTCACGATGGCATATTGCCTGTTCTCATTCAACGGGATGCAGCTGCTATTCCGCGATGCAGATAGCGGCTGGCATATTCGAAATGGCGAGCGCGTCCTCGCCACCGGGGCCGTCCCCTTTACTGAACCCTACTCTTGGTCCAAACCAGGCGAACCCTGGTTTGCCTGGGAATGGCTCGCAGACTGCATAATGGCGCAGGCTCACCTGTGGGATGGGCCACGAGGAGTGTTTTTCCTCTACCTGGTTGTGATCGGAATTGTCACCTGGCTCTGGTTCCAACTGGTTTGGATGCAGGGCACATGGTTTTTGGTTGGTGCTGTTTCCACATGGATGATGCTGAACACTACTAACATTCACTGGCTGGCTCGTCCCCACCTTTTCGGGTGGGTTTTCCTGTTGCTGGTGGTGCTTGCAGCAGAACGTGCCCCCCAGCGCATCAACTGGAAGCACATCCTGCTTGTAGCCATAGGCAGCGCACTCTGGGCCAATATCCACGCCAGCTTCTTCCTGGGCGGGGGAATCTTCTTCCTCTACGCAGCAGACCGCTGGTTGCATTCCGATTTGAGCTGGAAGCCACTCGCCGCCTGGGGCACCACAGCATTCCTCGCCAGCCTCATCAACCCCTACGGCTGGCACGTCCACGAGCACATCTTTCACTATCTCCGCGACAAAGAACTCATCTCCCGCATCGGAGAATTCCAAACCTTCAACTTCCACCTCGATGGCGCAGAGCCACTCGTTGTAACCCTCGTTGTAGTAGCCGCTGGAATCACCCTCAACCTGCTCGAAGGCCGGGTTGCGCGATCGATCCTTTGCCTTGTCTTGTTTGTCGGGGCGCTTCGTTCGGCTCGTGGCCTCCCACTCCTAGCTCTCGTTGCCCTCCCACTTGCTTTGGGCGCAATCTGCCGCGCAGTGGAATCCTCCAAAGCCCTCCCTGCAAAGCTCGCTAAGTTCCGCGACGACGTTGTCGCCTACAATCGAAATCTAACCAAGCTCGATGTCTCCATCGGCGGCTTGGCTTTAGCCCCACTCGCTCCCGCTCTCTTCCTCTTTCTGATCCATACACCGCTCTTCTCCAAGCCAGCCGGCTTCTCTGAAGAAACCTTCCCGGTCGAGATCGCAGCCCAGGTCGAAAAGCTCCCCGCTGACGCTCGCATCTATTCCAACGATAGTTTTGGTGGCTACATGATCTATCGCTTCGCTGGCCAGCGAAAGGTCTTCTTCGATGGTCGAAGCGACTATTACGGGTCCGCTTTCATGAAAGACTACCTCGTCATTCCCGAAGTGAAATCCGGCTGGGAAAAACAATGGAATCGTTGGAATTTTACTCACGCGCTTGTCCCCGTCGGCAGCGCCCTCGCCGACCGTCTTCCCCTCAAGGGCTGGCGTGAAATTGGCAAAGACCAAACTGCAATCCTCTTTGAGAAGGGCCCACAATAAATGGACCGTCAAAAACTCTTGATGATCTTCGGAGGAGCCTGGGTCTCAGCTGCACTGCTCACCTGGTTTCTCTACTCCGCAACTTCTTCAGCCAAGCAAACCAAACTCGTACGCGTACAAGCTGCTGCTCGTGATCTATCTGCTGGAACCAGGCTTCGCAAAGGCGACCTGAAAATGGTCGAGGTCCCCGAGCGAGAACAACCACGCGGTGTCTTTGCCGACGAGAAAATCCTCCTCGATAAAACCCTGCTCTTTCCTGTCTCCTTCAACGAACCCGTCACTCAAAACAAGCTCGCGGCCATGGGTGGTGCTGAAGGCGTCGCTGCTACCATCCCTCAAGGCAAGCGTGCCATCAGCGTCCAGGTTACCGATTCCACCAGCGCCGCCGGCCTCATCCTTCCTCGCTCTCACGTCGACGTAGTCTTCACCAGAACCGGTTCCATGACCGAAGCTCTCAGCAAAGTAATCCTCGAAGACATCACCGTGCTCAGCGTTGGCCGCAATACTGAAATCTCCACCACCGATCCCAAAGCCGCAGCCGCAGCTGCCGCCGCTCCCAGCGTAAACGCCACCGCTCAGCGTGCCGTCACTCTGCTGGTTACTCCCGAGGAATCCGCCAAACTCGAACTCGCCAAGAACAATGGCAAGATTGGCCTCGTACTCCGCAACCCCCTCGACTCCTCCAAAATCAATCAGGAACAACCCATCTACGCCGACGCTCTCGACCCCTACCTCGGCGCAAGAAAAGAACGCATGGCCAAGCTGAGCCAAAATCCAAACTTGCCCAACATGGCTCGTACCGTCAACGACGACAAAACCTGGAATACTCTAACCGGTCAAAAAGACTCAAAGAAACCCAGTCCAAAAGATACCGATCCCTCCAAACCTCCACAAAAAATCGTCGACGTTTTCCGCGGCGAAAAGCACGTGCAAGAGGTGTTTGAAAAGACCAAATGAACAACACAATTGCCCTGATGGCATGCGTCGCCCTTGTTGTTTCCGCGCAAACCACACCCAATACCATCAAGCTCACCATCGGCCAGGGAGAGCTGGTTTCCTTCCAGCAGGACATCTCCAAGGTCGTTGTTGCTGAACCCAAAATCGCCGACGCCATCGTCGTAAGTCCGCGTGAAGTTATGGTCACCGCCAAAGGCTCCGGCAAGACCACACTCGTCATCTGGGAAGAAGGCAAACCCCCCACCCGCTACGACATTCAGGTTCTCCTCGACCTCACTCCAACCGACGATTTCAACAGCACCATCAAAGCCGATCTCAAGCGGGAGATACCCGACGACGCCATCCAGTTCAACGGCAACTCCGAGACCATCGTCCTCACCGGCTCTGTCAAAAACGCAGACAACGCAAAGCGCGCTGCTGCCATTGCACAAACCCACACCAAGAACGTCATCAACCTGATCGAGCTACCCAAGAAGATCGATCCGCGTCAGATCATGCTGCAGGTCAAATTTGCCAGCATCGACCGCGCCGCCATGTCTGAAATTGGCTTCAACTACTTCTCCAGAAATCCGAAATTCCTGGGCGCACTCTCCACGCAGCAATTCCAGCAGCCCCGCATCAGCGCCCTCCAGTTTTCCGATCAGCAGTTCTCCAACACAACGGTGAACTTCGCAGACCTCCTCAACATGTTTGCCTTCCGGCCTGATCTCAACATCGGCGCAACCATCCGTGCCTTGGCCAATCAGAACCTGCTGCAGATCCTCGCTGAGCCAAACCTGATCACCGTCGAAGGCAAAGAAGCCAACTTCGTCGCCGGTGGCGAATTCCCCTTCCCGATGCTGAATGCCACCTCCACTGGCGGTGCGATCTCTCCCGTAATCACGGTCCAATTCCGCCCCTTCGGTGTTCAGCTCAACTTCACTCCAACCATCACCGATTCCGGTGCCATCCACCTCAAGGTGCGGCCCGAGGTTAGCTCTCTCGACTACTCAAATTCCATTAATCTGCAGGGCGTCCAGATTCCAGCGCTCATCACCAGGCGTGCTGAAACAGAAGTCATTCTCAAAGACGGCGAAAGCTTTGCCATCGCCGGCCTCATCGACAACCGTGTACTCCAGACCATGGCGCGTATCCGTGGCCTCGGTGATATCCCCATCCTGGGCCAACTCTTCCGCAGCCGCAGCACCAGAAAGACTACCGACGAACTGGTCGTCGTAATCACTCCCAAATTTGTTCGCCCCCTCTCTCCAGACGAGAAGGTCGATCTCCCGGCAATGCTCGAATCCTTCCAGGCCACCTCGCGCGAAGTCAAAGCCCTCAAGGATGCCAAGGCCAAAGGCAAAGGTAAAGGCAAGAAGGAAGCGGGTACGCCCCAGACGGTAGGCTCCAGTGGCTATCAGGAACCTGAAAAGAAAAAATAGCCTGGGCTCCCAGGACGGCGCCGTGGCCCTGCACATGCTCGTGTTGCTGGGCACGGTGATGATCGTCTTCATGGGCTTCGCCTTCGACCTCGGCCGTCTCTATCTCAACCGCGCCGAGGTCAAAACCATTGCCAACGCCATGGCTCTCGCCGCAGCCCAAAACCTGATCGGCACAGAACTCTCAACCACCAACGCAGGCAACTCCGCCCGCGCTGCCGCCCGCATCACCGATGGCCGAGGCAACCGCTACGATTTCGGCGGAATCACCCTTGGCGAAGGTACCGCCAATCTCACCAGCGAAGTCCCAGAGCCTACATTCTTTGACAACATGACCGGAGCCATTGAAGTCGGTGCTCAGGCCAGCGGCTCCAGCGCCCGCTTTGCTCGCGTCGAAGTTCGCGCCGACGCGCCTCTCACCTTCTTTGGCCTCCTCTTCGTAGCCGCAGATCGCAAGATTCCCGTCGCCGCCGCATCCGTTGCTGGCGTCAGCGGCCCCGTCTGCAGCGCCTGCGGAATCGAACCCATCGCCGTTGCCGCTATCGATCAGGAAGACTCGATCGACTTCGGCCTTGTCCGGGGCACTCGCTATACCCTCTACTATCAGTGCAACGGCCAACCCACCCCGCAGCCTGTAGGCGACGCTGCTACCCGCATTCAGTACCTGCTTCTCAATCGCTACGACACAGAGGCCACCACCTTTAATGCCGAAGACAGCCAGCTCTTTCGCAACGGCAACACCGGCCTGCCTCCCAACACCAATCTCACTCGCTCTTGCATCACCATCGGTCAGCCAGAACAAATCTGGGCCACGGCTACCCCGCGCCTCTGCATCCAAACCGCGCCCAATCCCAGCGTCCAACAATTCCTTTGTGGCCTCAACAATCGCTTCGATGCCAGCCTCACAGACCCCGCCTGCGCCGCCATCGCCGATAGCTCCACTCTGGCTGGCGGTGCAAGTGTTGATACAGACCTTACCGATGTCGAAGACTACACCGCCTACTCTGGCCGCGGCCGCCGCGTCATCACCGTAAGCATCGTCGACGCCCTCTCGAGCACCGCCGACATGAACGTTCTCGGCTTCCGCCAGTTCCTCGTCATCCCCAATCCCGGCGTCACCAACATCTCGCCCTCCGATGGTGCCGGCCGATTCATCGCCACCTACATCGGCAGCCCGGTCCCGCTCAAGCAAGGCCGCTTTGGTTCCTGCGCTGTATCGTCAGGCCCCGGAAAGGTGGTCCTGCACCAATGAGACTCGGCTCCCGCAAAGGCACCAGCCTCATCGAAGGTGCCATCTTCATCCCGCTCGTGATCCTCTTTCTTCTGGGCATGATGGAGTTTGGCCGCATCACCTACACCTACTATCAGCTCCAGAAAGTGATGCACTCCTTCGCTCGCATCGCTGGCACGCAACAGAACATCAACCTTTGCGACGCTGGCAATGATGTCCTTGCTCAAGCTATCGCCGTCTCCCGCACTGGCACGGGCGACGCCTCAGCCGAATCCATAATTCTCGGCCTGCAAGCTTCAGATTTTCGCGTCCGCGTCGAACGCTACAACCCCGAATCCGACTCAATCGCAGAATGCGATTGCTCCTCCTCCGGCTGCGACACAACCCAGGGCGGCACCTCGCCAGACTTCATCGTCGTTGACCTTGTCAACGGCTACCCCGTCACCCTGCGCATCCCCTACATCCAGCAAGACCCCATCCTCCTCAGGCCCACCGTGCGCCTGCCCTTCGGAGGCACCTAAGATGCGAGCCCACCGCGAGAGAGGCGCCACCGCCGTCGAATTCCTCGTCGTTGGCATGACCCTTGTGCTGCCTCTTTGCTTTGCAATGTTCTTTACCGCGCAAATCTTATGGATCTGGCACAGCGTCGCCGAGATGACCCGCGAAGGCGCCCGCTACGCCGCCACTCACTGCTATCAAAACGGTGCCAACGTCAGAAACTACATGCAGACCAACGCCCCGATCATGCCAGACCGTGAGCAGTTCGTCTCGGGCTCAGTCGAGATCCGCGTTTCATACTTCGGCCGCTCCACAGAATCCAACGAGCTCTCCGAGTTCTCCTGCGAAAGCGAATGCAGTCTGGGTTGTATCCCTGACGTCGTCAAGGTTCAGGTCTTGAATTACGAGTACCGCAATTTTTTGGTCTACTGGGGAGTTCCTCCTGTGCAACTCCCAGACTTTCAAACTACCGTCGCAATGGAAGGGGCAGGCTGCGATCCGGACACCGGCGTCTGCACCCCCTAAAGGATTTTTATGTCGATCACTCTACTTGTTGCCTCCAGTGATGAAGCCTTCCGCGAAAGCGTAAAAGAGAACCTCGCCAGTCTCACCGCCGCTCGCGTCGTCGCCGATTACCCTGAAGTCTCAGCCAACCTCTACATCCGCATCCTCCAGGACGCCGAGCGTCACCCCGACGCAGCCCTGATGATCGATATCTCTGGTGATCTCGAAGCCGCACTCAAGTCTCTCGAAAAAATCAAACAGGCCATCCCAGACCTTTACGTCATCGCGAGCAACATTCACGCCGAGGGCGAGACCGTTATCGCCGCCCTCCGCGCCGGTGCCAACGACTACATCACCCAGCCCTTCAAACGCCTCGACTTCCGCGAAGCCATGTCCCGACTTGAACGCGCTCCCCGCCGCGACATCTCCGGTGGCAGCCGTCTCGGCAAGATCTACGCCTTCCTCGGCGTGAAAGGCGGCGTCGGTACAACCACCCTCGCTACCAACTTCGCCGGTGTCCTCGCCCAGCGCAAGCAACCCACCGTCCTCATGGATCTCGACTGGATCTCCAACGACGTCTGCATGCAACTTGGCGTCACACCCCAGTACACCCTTGCCGAAGTAGGCGAGAATCTCGACCGCATGGATCAATCCCTCTTCGAAGGCTTCGTCACCCGCGACGCTCTCGGCTTCTACGTCGTCGGCCCCCCAGACGCTCTCGAACACAGCGTCTATTTCACCGAAGGCATGTTCCGTGACTTCTCTACCTTCCTCGTAGAAAAGTACGAATCGATCGTCGTCGATTGCGGCCGCACCATCGTCGACGAAGCCGTCCTCGCCGCCCTGCAAACTGCCGGCACCATCTTCATTGTCACCACCCAGGAATTCCCGGCCCTCCGCAACGCCCAGCGTTACCTCGGCTTCCTCACCCGCATGGGCTTCACGCAAGACCAGATCAAGATCGTCGTCAATCAATACCGCAAGAAGGCATCAAGCGACATCGCCTCGCTCGAGCAGATGCAGCAGACCCTCAATCAGAACGTCTTCTACGGCATCCCGCAATCGCAAGCCGTCCTCCAGGCGATCAACCGTGGCCGTCCCTTCGTCTCAGATCGACAAGCTGCAGGTGATCTCGACAAAGTCTTCCGCGCCTTCGTCACCAAAGCCACCGGTGGCCGTCCCGGCGCCGAAGCCTCTCTCGGAAAGACTGCCTAACCCATGGGAACTCGCCCCATTCCGCGTCCCGCCGCCCGGCCCACCGCCGGCGTCGACCGCTGGAATAGCCTCCGCACACAACTCCACGGCAAGCTCGTCAGTGCCCTCACGCCAGAGCAACTGAAGAACCTGTCCAAGGACGGTGTCCGCGATCAGATCGCCACCGTCACCGATCGTCTTGTGCAGGACGCGGGCCTCCCCATGACCACCGCCGAAAAAGATCGTCTCATCGAAGAAGTCCTCGATGAAGTCTTCGGTCTCGGGCCGCTTGAGCCTCTGATGAACGACGCAACCGTAAGCGACATCATGGTCAACGGCTTCGATAGTGTCTATGTCGAACGAGCAGGCCAGCTCGTCGAAACCAACGTCCGCTTCAAAGACCAGGCCCACGTCCGCATGACCATCGATCGCATCGTCTCGAACATCGGTCGCCGCATTGACGATAGCTCCCCCATCGTGGACGCCCGCCTCCCCGATGGCTCGCGCGTCTGCGCCGTCATTCCTCCGCTATCACTGATTGGCCCCGTAATGAGCATCCGCCGCTTCGGTAAAAAGCTTCTGGGCCCCGAAGACCTCCTCCGCAACCAGACCCTAACCCCCGGCATGCTCCAGTTCCTCGAAGCCTGTTGCCGCGCTCGCCTGAACCTGATTATCAGCGGCGGCTCCGGCTCCGGCAAGACTACTCTTCTCAACAATCTCTCCCGCTACATCCCCGATGAAGAACGCATCGTCACCATCGAAGACGTAGCCGAACTCCAGATCCAGCAGGAACACATCGTCCGTCTCGAAAGCCGCCCCACCAACATCGAAGGTGCCGGCGGCATCGGCCAGCGAGACCTTGTCATCAACGCGCTCCGCATGCGTCCCGATCGCATCCTCATCGGCGAGTGCCGGGGCGGGGAAGCCCTCGACATGATGCAGGCCATGAACACAGGCCACGACGGCTCGATGACCACCTGCCACGCCAACACCGCTCGCGACGCCTTCTCTCGCCTCGAGACTATGGTGATGATGGCCAGCTCTGCCATCCCCGATCGTGTCATTCGTCAGATGCTCGCTAGCGCCGTCCAGATCGTAGTCCAGGTCCTCCGCCTGATCGACGGTTCAAGAAAGATCCTCTCCATCTCAGAAGTCACCGGTGTCGAAGAAGACTTCGTCGAACTCAAAGACATCTTCGTCTTCGAGCGTGAAGGCGTCGACGCGCGTGGCAAAGCCGTCGGCCAATTCAAGGCCACAGGCTACCGCCCCCTCTGTCTCGACCGCATGCGCGCCTACGGCCAACATCTCGACGACAAGATCTTCGAAGAAACTCTCCGCGTAGGAGAAGCCCACTGATGTTCCTCTTCGTCGCCTTCCTCATCTTCAGTGCCGCCCTCTTCGGGGCTGCTTACTACGCCTTCGTCACGCCACAACGCGCAGAGAATCAGGCCCTCATCGGCCGTCTCCGCGAATTGCGATCGCGAACCGGCACCCCAAGAGTCCGCGGCGGTGGCGACCTCCTCCAGCAGCAGGAAGGCCTCAACATCGTCGGCCGCTTCTTCAACTGGCTCGGCCTCCAGCGGCGCTTACAACTCTTGATCGCGCAAGCCGATCTCGACTACAAAGCCGGCAACGTTCTCTTCCTTTGCGTCGCGCTGGCCGTGGTTACTTACTTCTTCTTCGGTCTCATCGGCATCCCGATCGTTGCGGTCAACGTGCTCTTTGCCCTCCTTGTCGGCTATCTGCCAGTGGCCTGGATCAACTTCCAGCGCTCCCGCCGCCTCGGCAAATTCGAGCACCAGCTCCCCGAAACCATCAACCTCTTCAACCGCTCAATGAAGGCCGGCCACAACATCCAGAGTGGCCTCGCTACCATCGCCGAAGAAACCTCAGACCCCGTCAAGAAAGAATTCAAAAAGCTCCTCGAAGAGTTAGCCCTTGGCTCGACGACTGAAACCGCTCTCCACAACCTCGGCGAGCGCGTCCCCCTCATCGACCTCAAGTTTTTTATCACCGGCCTGATCCTCCAGCGTCAAACCGGTGCGAACATGGTCGAGGTCCTGGAGAACCTCGCAGTCTTGATCCGCGAGCGATTGAACCTCAACGAAAAGCTCAAAGCCGGCACCGCCCAGCAACGTTTCTCAGCCGCAATCTTCTGCAGCGTCCCAATCTTCATGGGCGCAATCTACGCCTTCCTCAAACCCGAATACTTCAAACTCTTACTCGAAGATGAAACCGGCAACATGATTCTCACCTACGCCATCATCTCCGAAACCATTGGCATCCTGATCCTGCGCAAGCTCTCGAGTCCAAAGTTCTAATATGCTCACTCTCCTCTACTTTCTGGCCTGTGCGATCACCATCAGCGCGATCGCCTGGAGTGGCATGCTCCTCCTCAAACCTGAAGAGAATCCACTCGGCGATCGTCTCGACGAACTCCAAAAAACAGGCGGCGCAGCAACAGTCCAGCGTGGTCCCAAGCGCCGTCTCGGCGGCGGCTTCTGGGAGAGCATCCTCTTCTTCGTCAGCGCCATCGGTGGGGAAGACTACTTGCGCGACATCGAGAAATCCCTCCGCGAAGCCGGCATCCGCCGCCGCGAAGCCACTGCCATGTACGTCCTCTTCAACCTGGTAGTCATGCTTGCCATGATGGCCGGCGCAATCTACCTGCAGTGGGAGGGCACGCTGATGGACAAGCTCCTCGCCCTCATCGCACCGATCCTTCTCGGCTACCTCCTGCCCCGTCAGGTCCTCTATCGCCTGGTCGCCCGATACAAGCGCAAGCTGCAGGAAGCCCTCCCCGACACGATTGACCTCCTCGGCATCGTCCTGGGTACCGGCCTCGCCCTAGACCAGGCCATGATTCGCGTCTCAGAAGAGATGCAGTACATCTACCCCGAACTGGCCAACGAATTCTACACAGTAGTAATGCAGGTCAAGGCGGGTCAAGAGCGAAGCCGCGCCTTCAACGCCCTCGTCCGCCGCACCGGCATCGACGACATCAAGAGCCTCGCCGCCATGATCATCCAGAGCGAACGCTTCGGCACCAGCCTCTCCCGAGCCATGAAAGTCTACGCCGACGAACTCCGCATGCGTCGCCGCCTCCGCGCCGAATCCGCCATCGCCAAAGCCGGCATCAAGATGCTCTTCCCGATCATCATCTTCATCTTCCCCGTACTCTTCGCAATCACTCTCGGCCCCGCCATGATCAGCGTCTTACGTGGCCTCGCAGGCGGCATCGGCCAACCGAAATAGCCTCCTTGATAAACTGTTTGGCGATGCGCACACTAAGCCTGATCGCCCTCTTCTCCACCCTCGCCTTCTCCCAGTCCATCTCCATCGTCAAAGGCCCGGTCGACTACCAGGTCTACCAGCGCGGTACCGACGGCAAAGCCGACATCCCGCTCGAACTCAGCGTCACAAACGGCGACGGCAGAGACATCTTCCTCTCCCTCAAGCGTGGCGTCGTCCCCGTTCCCGGCTTCATCGCAAATAACATTGGCAAGGTCGAAAACGGCAAGCTCATCACCACCGTCAAAGGCGTCCCCACCGGCGGCCCCTACCGTTTCGAACTCAAGACCGGCCGCATGGGCTCCGCCGCCGCAGCCCGCTCCAACATCCTCGTTGGCGACATCTGGCTCCTCGCCGGTCAGTCCAACATGGAAGGCGTTGGCGATCTGATCGACGTTGAAAAGCCCTCCGACAAAGTAAACTCCTTCAACCAGTCCGACGAATGGGTCGCCGCCAAAGAACCCCTCCACGAACTCCCCTCCGCCGCAGACCGCGTCCACTGGCGCAAGAACGCCGCCGGCGTCATCGAGCGCCTCACCGGTGAAGAACTCGAGAAATTCCGCACCAACCGCAAGAAAGGCGCAGGCCTCGGCCTCCCCTTCGCCGTCGAATACGAAAAGCGCACCGGCATCCCTGTCGGCCTCTTCCCCTGTGCCCACGGCGGCACCTCAATGGCCCAGTGGTCACCCGATCTCAAGGACAAAGGCGGCGACTCCCTCTACGGCGCAACCATCCGTCGAGCCGCCCTCGTTGGCCCGATCAAAGGCATCCTTTGGTATCAGGGCGAATCCGACGCCAACCCCACCGTCGGCCCCATCTTCCAGCAAAAGTTCGAAGAGATGGTTGCCGCCTTCCGCAAAGACCTCAACCAGCCCGACCTCGCCTTCCATTACGTCCAGATCGGCCGCCACGTCAACAACACCAACGTCCAGCCCTGGAACCTCGTGCAGGAAGCCCAGCGCCTCGCAGAAGCCCGCCTCGGCAACTCCGTCATGTTCTCAGCCATCGATAGCGATCTCGACGACGGCATCCACGTTTCAACCCAGGACCACAAACGCCTCGGCCGCGCCATGGCAGCGGTCGCCGCAGGCAAAGCCAAAAAGGGCCCCCACTTCGATTCCATCGCCGTCGAAGGCCAAACCATACGCGTCAAGTTCTCTGAGGTCAACGGCAAGCTCACCAGCGCCGGCCGCATCGGCGGTTTCACCGCCCACACCCCGCAAGGCGACATCCTGCCCCTGATCTACAAAACAACCCTCGACCCCAAAGACCCATCAAGCGTCCTCCTCCACTTCCAGGGCAAGCTCCCCGAAGGCGCACAGCTCATGTACGGCCACGGCAAAGACCCCTACGCCAACCTCCGCGACGAACTCGGCCTCGGCGCACCCGTCTTCGGGCCGCTCCCCATCGCAAAGTAACCTTTCCGATTCTTGCTAGTCTAAGAGAACACGTGAAAAATTTTGTAATCGCCCTCGCTCTCGGCGCAATTGTTGCGTTTGCACAAGCCGACAAAGTTGTCGCCTCCATCAACGGCAAACCCGTTACGGCCAAAGACCTCGAAGAATTCTCCAAGGGTCTCCCCGCCCAGTTCCAGCAGTTTTACCAGCAGGACAAAGAAGGCTTCCTCAAGCAGTACGCAGTCCTGATGAAGTTCTCCAAGCTCGCTGAAGAAGCCAAGGTAGACCAGGCCGCCCCCTACAAGCAGCGCCTCGAATTCACCCGCCTGCAGATCCTCTCGCAAGCCTACGTCGAAGACTACCGCAACAAGATCGTAGTCGCCGATCCTGAACTCGCCGCCTTCTACGACAAGAACAAAGACAACTACACCCAGGCCAAGCTCCAGGTCATCCTCGTCAACTACTCCGCCACCCCTGCCAAAGAAGGCGAAAAGCCCAAGCTCGCCGAAGCCGACGCGCAGAAGAAAGCCGAAGGCCTCGTCAAACAAATCCGCGGCGGCGCAGACTTCAAGAAGATCGTAGCTGAATCCTCAGACGACGCAGCCTCCAAAGCCAAGGGCGGCGACTTCGGCACCATTCGCCGTAGCGACCAGATCCCCGACGAACTCAAGAAGGCCATCTTCGCCCTCAAGTCCGGCGAAGTCAGCGACCCCGTCAAGCAGCCCAACGGCTTCTACATCTTCAAGGTCGCCGAATACACCGCGCAGCCCATGGAAGAAGTAAAGCCCATGCTCACCAGCCAGCTCCGCGATCAGAAATTTCAAGAATGGCTCAAAACAACTCAGGACACAGCCGACGCCAAAGTCGAGGATCCAGCATTCTTCGGCAAGGCTCCGGCAGCACCAGCCCCCAAGCCCTAACCATCTCTTTCGAGCGACAGCTCCGGGCACATCGGGGCAAGCTTGAAACGGGCCCCGGCCCGGGCAACGAAGTCTTCGCGGCGAGTTTTCTTACTCGCCGCGAAATCATTTTCGACACAGACCTTCTGGCTCATGCCCCAGACTTCGTCTCCATCGTCGCCCACGAGATCTACCACTTCGTCTGGCGTCGATTGCCAAACACCGAACGCAAGGCCTGGGCAGACCTCCTCGCCACAGAGAAGCGTCCCACCCACACCGGCCTCTCCTCCAGCATTCGCTACGTTCCCGGCGCACCCCAGCAATCCAAAGACTATATCTGCGAGGCTTTCTGCGACACAGCCGCCGCCCTTACCAACCCAAACCAAAAGATTTCTTCGCAACGCCGCCGTTACTTTTCCCGTCTCTACGACAAGAGAAGGTTGCCGGTATAAACTAAGCTCAGGAGCTCCGTAATGAAATTCGCATCAGCAACCACCATCCTCGCCCTCTCTCTCGGGCTCATCTCGTGCTCCACAGAATCCAAGGCCGACGCAGCCAGCGTCCGCCCCACCAAAGAACGCAAGAAGGCCCCCGAGTTCAAGCTCAAGGACGCCGATGGCAAAGTCGTCTCCCTCGCCGAATACAAGGGCAAAGCCGTCCTCCTCAACTTCTGGGCCACCTGGTGCGGTCCCTGCAAAGTAGAGATCCCCTGGTTCGTAGAATTCGAACAGAAGTTCAAAGACAAAGGCTTCGCCGTCCTGGGTGTCGCCATGGATGAAGAAGGTTGGGAAGTCGTCAAGCCCTACATCACCGACAAGAAGGTGAACTACCGCATCCTCGCTGGCGACGATTCCACCGCCCAGCTTTACGGTGGCGTAGACTCCCTGCCCACCACCTTCCTGATTGACAAAAACGGCATGATCGCCGGCGTCCACGTCGGCCTCGTTTCAAAGAGTGAATATGAAAAAGATATCCTTGCTCTGCTCGGCACTCCTGCTGGCAAGTAGCTGCTTCGCACAGTCCATCAACGCACTAACAGTCGACCCGCCGCAAAAGGTTCTCATCGAACGCGGCAAGAGCGTCAGCTTTAAGATTCACGCAAAGATTGCCCCCGGCTATCACGTCAATTCCAACAAGCCGAACGAAGACTACCTCATCCCCCTGCGCATGACTCTCGCCGCTGAGCCGCTCGTTCTCGAGATCCTCAAGTACCCCGCAGGCCACGACGAAAAGTACACCTTCTCAGAGAAGCCGCTTAACGTCCTCACCGGCGACTTCGACATCCTCGTAACCATCAAGGCCCCTGAAAAGATCGAGCCCCAGATGCACGTCCTGCTGGGCAAGCTCCGCTACCAGGCCTGCAGCGACAAAGCCTGCCTCACCCCCAAGACCCTCGAAGTCCGCGTCACCGCCGACGTCCGGTAAAATGCGGAGGCTCGCGATTCGCCCCGGCGGCATTGGCGATTCCATCCTCGGCTTCCCTGCGCTCGAACATCTGGCAAAAGACGCGACCCTCGAAGTCTGGGCACGCTCTGAAGTCCTGCCTCTAATCCACTTCGCTGCCACCAACACAATCGAAGGCACAGGCCTCGGCCTCCTCGGCATCGAACCTCCGAACCCGCAACTCGCGGAACGCCTCCAGCAATTCGACGAGATCTACACCTGGTACGGCACAGCACGAGACGACTTCCGCGAAGCCCTCAATGCTCTGAATCCACGAGTAAAGTTCTTCGCCGCCCTCCCAACAGACGATTCCACCCACGCCGCAGACTTCTTCGCCGCGCAGGTCGGCGCACCCCTCCCAGCTACTCCACAACTAAGGATTAAGCCCGCCAGCAACCGCCTCATCTGGATCCACCCTTTCAGCGGCTCAGCCAAAAAGAACTGGCACCTCGAGAACTTCCAGCTCCTCCAGCGTTGGCTTGAAACCACCGGCCGCTCCGTCCAATTCGTCGTCGCCCCCCACCAGCGCATCCCCGGCGCAAAAGTAGTTGAAGACTTGAAGGAACTAGCCGCCCACCTCGCCGGCGCAAGCCTGTACATCGGCAACGACACCGGCATCACCCACCTCGCCGCCGCAGCAGGCGCAAACACGCTAGCCCTCTTCGGCCCCACCAACCCCGCTGTCTGGTCGCCACGAGGCAAGAGAGTCCGCATCCTCCACTCAGAAGATCTCGACAGCCTTAGCGTCGAGCGAGTCCTCGATGCAGCTCTAGCCCAAACCGGCTTTGAGCAAAGCCGCGCGTAGCTCCGCCACCCTCTTGTTGATAGTCGCTGCCCCCTTGGCCTGGGCGACAGGCAATGCCCAGCTCCGCTGCTTACCCGGCGTCAATTTCTCCCAAGCCGCCCGAAACTCGGCATCCCCATCGAGCGCTACCCTCAATCCCTCAGGCAGATCCACCGCCGCCTGATCATCGATGTTAAAGCGCACATTCACCCAATCCCCAACACCACACTCAGCCTTCTTCAAAAACTCCTTCGACAGCTTCAAATACCACGTCCCACCCACCGGCTGCCAGGCCCCGCTAAACGCAAACTCCCCAATCTCCCCACGAACCCGCAACCGCGGATTCTCTTTGAGTGGCAACTCCGCCGCTACTTCATTGGGCAAATACACAACAGAATAAGTCCACGGCCCCAGCGTATAAGCCGCCACCTTGCCTACAAACTCATAAGCAAACCGGCTCATCGCAAACCCGCCTCAATCAGCACCACCCCCAACTCCCGCGAATCCCCAGGCACAGCAAACACCGCATCACACTCCACCGTCAACACGCCCTGCTCCACCCCAGTCTTTACACCCTTAGCACTCACCGTATAAAGCCCGTCTTTGGCAATCGCCAGCTCCGCCACCCGCACCCCGTTCCA
>JBIPMY010000437.1:0-5092 GCA_044376335.1 Bryobacter sp. | reverse complement strand
GCAAAGCAGAAAGTTAGCCGATGGGCGTACAGTATGGCGCACAGCCATACAGTCACCCGGGGCACAAGGGCTCCGTCTGCATTTCAAGGTCTTGAGCCTTGGCTCAGACCTGCTGTGGATTTATCCAGACGGTGATAAGACCGTAGCACCAGCAGTGCTGGGGCCCTTCAGCGAAGAGGGCTTCGATTTCTGGAGCGGAACCGTCTTTGGCGACACCGCCATTCTGGAAGTAGAATCCTCCAACGCAAGCGAAGCTCCGAAGCTCGAGCTGGACCGGCTCCTCCATCTCTATGCCGACACTGCCGTAGCGCTATCCACACCAGCCGAAGGCAAAACCGCAAGACCCGCCTTCAGACGCGCCCCCCTGGCGGCAACAACGCCTCCAGCCGCCACAGTGATTCCAGCCGCAAGCTGTGAAGTCGATGCCACCTGCTATCCCCAATACAACAACCTCGCCTCGGCCACCCTGCACTTTCAATTCCTGAGCGACGAAGGCTTTTCCTATGTCTGCAGTGGAGCAATGATCAATACCCGCTCCTCCAGCTTGCGGCCCTATGTGGCCACAGCCAACCATTGCATCAGTTCCGACAAAGAAGCCAGCACGGTTGAGGCGTACTTCAACTACGCCTCGCGCACCTGCAACGCAACTCCCGTATTTCGCGAGGATGCCTTCCGCGTCTCCGGTGCACGCTACATGGCCGGAGGCGGTTGGAACGACGGCGACTACGCTCTCCTGCTGCTCAACTCCCCACCCCCTCCCGGTACCGTCTTTCTCGGCTGGAGCGCGGCAGAGATGCCCTTCAACACAAGCTTCGTCGGCCTGCATTACCCGCGAGGAAGCTGGCGGCGCATCGCAATCGGCACCCGGCGCGCCGATGAATCGGCTCGCGTAGAAGGAGAGTTCGCCCCGGCAACCAGCTACTTTCAGCTTGGGTACAGCCTCGGGCTAACCGAGTCAGGCTCCTCTGGCTCACCCATCATGACCGACGCGGGAGTGATGTACGGAACCCTGAGCTATGGCCCGGTTCCACCCAGCGGTCGCACAGTTTGTGATTTGCGCCAGCAGACTGCCGGTTACGGGCGCTTCTCCTCTGCATTCACAGCCTACCGGCCCTTTCTCGAAGACGAATCTGCACCTGCGCTTTCGCTATCAACAAATGCGGTGACTTTCAACGTCGATAGCGGCAACATCACCGGCGCAGCATCGGTGAACGTAACTCTCAGCTCGGCTTCAGCTACGGCTGCCACCTTCACGCTTACCCCATCAGATTCGTGGCTCAGAGCCAGATCGAATCTCACCCAGGTGCGGGCAGGCAGCCCCGCCGTCATCACCCTCGAAATCGACCCTCGGGGATTCACGAGTGCAGGAACTCAAACCGGCAATCTACGCGTCAGTTCTGGAACCCTTGTCCCGCTCACGATCAACGTCACGGTGAATGTTGTAAACCGCGAGAGTCAGGTCAGCCTGGCAGTATCGCCAAATCCAGTTCTGCAAAGTGATCCTGATGCAGACGGCTTCACCTTTTTCTACACCCTGAGCGCAGCAGAAAGCGCAGGAGTTGCAACACAGCTCACCTCACTGTCGATTGACGGCACAGACTTTTCATCGCGCATTCGTGAATGGTTCGGCTCAAATACTCTCAACCCTAACGCAACCCTGCAGGTATCCCTCCGAGGCCGCAATATACGCGTACCAGGAACAGTGCAATTCATCATGGGCGGCATCGATACAGCCACCCGGCGCACCTGGAGCCGCACCCTGAACGTGCCCTTTCAACCCAAACCCCTGCGCTCTCAGCTCTCCATCCTGAGCCTTCCCGCACAAGTGCAACAGGATCCAACCTCAAGCGACTGCCAGTGGCTGCAATACTTCGCCGTCACCGAGCAAGGCGGCTTCCCCATCCGGCTCACCAAACTGGTTGCCGACGGCGATGACCTCAGCGCAGACATCGCCGATTTCTTCGAAACCCTTGAGATTCCCGCACGAGGCTCAAGCATCGGAGGCATCTGCTGGACCGGCATTCGTGCGCCCGACATCATCGAAGTTCTAGTCGAAGGCGTCGACCGTGCCGGCAACCGTGTTGAGACCAAAGTCTCCACCCGCTTTGTCGGTCCACTGGCAAATCCGGCCCGGCTCAGCTCAAACGTCTCAGAACTCAGCTTCGCATCGGTAACGAATGCAACAAACACCATCGCCCCGGCACAACTCCCTGTCACACTCAGTCGCAGCGGAGTTCCCTGGACGGCAAGACTGATCTTTGGCCAAAAAGAAATTTCATGGCTCAGCGCAGGCCCGCTGTCTGGAATCGGGAGCTCAGTGATTTCCTTTGCCCCCTCTCTTACCGGCCTAAGCGCCGGAACCTACACTGCGATCCTCTTCATTGAGTCCCCGCAAAGCCTGCCGCAAACCATCCTCCTGCCGGTCCGCTTTCAGGTAGTGGCACCTCGGCCTGCACCCACCCTGGCCAGCGGCGGCGTCGTCCCCAACGCAACCTATCGTGGCGCACTCACGCCCGGCGCACTCGCCAGCGCCTTCGGAACCAATCTCGCCGGTGAGGTTGGTATCGCCAGCCGGATTCCACTACCCAACACTCTCGGCATCACTCAGGCCCGAGTGAATAACCGTATCGCACCGCTGCTTTACGCCGGCGACGGCCAGATCAACTTTCAAGTGCCCTGGGAGACAGAAATCGGCACTGCCACTCTAACCGTCGATGTCGCCGGGCAGAGTACCCAAACCTCCTTCCCGGTAACCAGCGTCAACCCCGGCATCTACACAAGCGATGGCCGCCAACTGGTGCCCCAAAACGTCGCCAGCCGCTCTTCGGTAATCCTGGCCTTTGTCTCTGGCATCGGGGCGGTCAACCCAGTGGTCGCCACCGGCAACGCACCAGATCTCTCACTGCCAATCAACAATCTGCCCCAGCCAAGAGGGGCCGTCACAGCCTCTGTAGCGGGCATTCCGGCACGGGTTCTCTTCGCCGCCATCCCCTATGGATTGGTAGGACTGATGCAAGTCAACTTCGAAGTTCCACCCGGCGCACCCCTCGGAGAGCAGCCGCTTATCGTCAGTATTGGAGGAATCCCAAGCCCTCCAGCGTTCATCACGATTCGCTAACTATACAATTGAGAGGTTAACCATGAAGCCTCTCGAAAATAAAGTAGCTGTGATCACGGGTGCCTCCCGTGGATTGGGCCGAGCCATGGCGCTCGCCCTCGCCGAACAAGGTGCCTCCATTGCCCTTGTAGCCAGAGATGCCGCAGCGCTGGCAGAAGTCAGTGCCGCCATCCAGGCCATCGGCGGTACCGCCGAAACCTATGTCGCCGACGTCACCGATGAAGCCAGCGTCGCCGCCCTCGAAGCCGCAGTCATCGCCCGCTTCGGCAAAGTTCAGATCCTGGTCAACAATGCCGGCATGAACCTGCGCAAGAAGATCCACGAGTTCACCCTCGAAGAATGGATGCGCGTCACCAATACGAATCTCACCAGCGTCTTCCTGATGTGCCGCGCCTTTGTGCCACACATGAAGGGCCAGGGCTACGGCCGCATCATCAACATGACCTCGATCATGGCCCACGTCTCCCTGCCAGAGCGCACCGCTTACTCCAGCACCAAAGCCGCACTGCTCGGCCTCACCAAATCTCTCGCCATGGAACTTGCTCCCGACAACATCACCGTCGTAGGCATCTCCCCCGGCCCCTTCCTCACCGAAATGAATCTCGCCATCTCAAACGACGCGGAAAAGAACGCGATGTTCCTGTCCAAGATCCCGGCCGGCCGCTGGGGCAAGGTGGAAGAAATCGGCTCACTCGCCGCCTACATTTGCTCGGACGCCGCAGGCTTCATCACCGGTACCGACATCCTGATCGACGGAGGTTGGTGTGCGTCTTAGTGCAGTTCTCTTTCTTTCTGTCTTCCTGCTGGCAAGCTGCAATCAGCAGAAGAAACGTCTGATTGGTGTAGTTCCCAAAGCAACCTCCCACGTCTTTTGGGTCGCTGTCGAAAAAGGCGCCAAGGCTGCAGCCAAAGAATTTCAGGTGGACATCGAATGGAACGGTGCCCCATCAGAAACCGAATACGCAAGACAAATCCAGATCGTCGATTCGATGATCAATCGCAAAGTCGATGGCCTTGCCGTAGCTGCAACCGAACGCCGCGCGCTGGTAGCCAGCGTCGATCGTGCCATGAAGCAGGGCATCCCCGTCACGATCTTCGATAGCGGCATCGAAGGCGAAAACTACACCAGCTACGTCGCCACCAACAACTACGAAGGCGGCCAGCTCGGCGCCAGAGCCATGGCCAAACTGATCGGCGGCAAGGGCGAAGTAGGTCTTATCCTGCATGCGCCCGGCAGCGCCTCCACAATGGACCGCGAACGCGGCTTCACCGACGTGATCGAAAAGGAATTCCCCGAGATCAAAATCGTCGCAACTCAATACGGCATGGCCGATCGATCCAAGGCTCGCGCCGGTGCTGAGAACATCCTCACCGCACATCCCAACCTGAGCGGCTTCTTCGGGTCCTCCGAACCCTCCACCACCGGCGCTTCGCTGGCAGTGAAGGCCCGCGGACTCGCCGGTAAAGTCAAAGTGGTTGCCTTTGATGCATCCGACAATCTCGTCGAAGACATGAAGGCTGGCGCAATTCAGGCCATGGTCGTGCAAGACCCCTTCCAGATGGGCTATCAAACCGTGAAAACCCTCATCGACAAGCTAGACGGCAAAACGCCTCCCAAGCGCATCGATCTCTCGGCCAAAGTGATCTTTGCCGACGAGGTATCCAAGCCCGAGAACCAACGGCTGCTCTCGCCGGAGCTGAAGTAAATGCCCGTAGTTGACGCCTCGCAATTGAGAGAGCTTTGTTCGAGACTGCTCGAAGGCGTTGGCGTCAACCTGAGCGAAGCAAACTTTGCCGCAGGCGCTCTGGTGGCATCCAACCTCCGAGGTGTCGATTCCCACGGCGTCGCCCTCATGCGCTATTACCTCGAACAACTCGAGTGTGGCGATATGGAGCCTCAGGGCGATCCGGAGCTTTTGTCCAATTCCGGCTGCACAGCGCTGGTCGATGGCCACAACGCCCTCGGCCAGATCG
>JBIPMY010000435.1:0-5108 GCA_044376335.1 Bryobacter sp. | reverse complement strand
ATCGCTATAACCGCGACGTCGGCCTCAGCAAAGAAGTCATCGAAACCGCCATCCGTTGCGAAGTTTTCCAGGTCCTTCCTAGCGACTTTGAAGGTGTCCAGCGCGCCATGATCGACGGTAAGCCTTCACCCACAAGCTCCCCCTTCGGCAAGGGCCTTGCCCAACTCGCTGAAAAAATGGGTGGTGCTGCAGATCCCCCCAAGGCCTCCAAGAGCGGATCCTCCTGGGGTGGTCTCCTCAATCTCTTCTCGCGTGCCTCCAGTTAAACTGAAGGTTTGCCGGATCTAGACACCAACTCTGCCCGCGACTACCTCGCCCATCGATTGGCCCTCCCCCCAGGTGCCATCCAGGTTGAAGAACTCCTCGGCGGCGTCTCTAATCTCGTCTTCCGCGCCAAAATCGAAGGCCAACCAGACCTCATCCTCAAGCAATCCCTGGCGAAACTCCGCGTCAAAGAAGACTGGTACAGTGACCGTACTCGCATCTTCCGCGAAATCGACGCTCTCACTCTACTCGCCCCTCTAGCACCAGAAAACAGCCTCCCACGAGTCCTCTTCGAAGACCGCGACAACTTCCTCTTCGCCATGTCCGCCGCCGCTGCAGACGCCCCCACCTGGAAAGAAAACCTCCTCGCCGGCATCACGCAATCCACCCTCGCCATCCAGGCCGCACAACTCCATTCCGTCTTCCTTCAACCCCACTCCTTCAACCAGCACTTCGCCGGCCTCGACCTCTTCGACCAGCTCCGTCTCGACCCCTACTACCGCTTCACTGCCACCCGCCACCCCGATCTCAAACCGCACTTCGACCGGGCCATCGAGCAATCCCGCACCCAACTCCACGCCCTCACCCACGGCGACTGGTCCCCCAAGAACTTCCTTGTCAATCCCGGCCCCACGCTCTTCTCGATCGATTACGAAGTCATCCACCTCGGCGACCCCAGCTTCGATGTCGCTTTCCTCCTCAACCACTTCCTCCTCAAAGGCTGGCATCGCGCACGCACCCGAGCCCAATACGCCGGCCTTGCCCTCGACTATTGGCGCAATCTCACCCACAACTTCGACTGGCTCGAAGCCTCCACCATCCGCCACCTCGGCTGCCTCCACCTCGCCCGTGTCGACGGCAAATCTCCCGCCGAATACCTAAGACCACCAGAGCAAGCTCAGGTCCGCCGCTTCGCCCGAGACCTTATCCAGAACCCACCCCACACCATCGCAGAAGTATTTGAAATGCAAGCAGAGGCTTTCCATGAGTAACCCCACCATCCAGTCCATTCGCGCCTTCGAAGTCCTCGACAGCCGCGGCCGCCCCACCGTCGAGGCCCACGTCCATCTCAGAAACGGCATCATCGCAACCGCCCAGGCCCCCTCCGGCGCATCCACCGGCCTTAGCGAAGCCCACGAGCTGCGCGACGGCGACAAGCTCCGCCACAACGGCCTCGGTGTCCAGAAGGCGGTCCACAACGTCAATACAGAAATCGCGAAAGCCCTCTACAGCCAGAACCCCCTGGATCAAAAAGCAATCGATCAAACCATGATCGATCTCGATGCCACCTCCAACAAATCCCGCCTCGGCGCAAACGCAATCCTCGCCGTCTCCTGTGCCACCGCAAGAGCCGCCGCCGCACTCACCAATCAGCCTCTATGGCGCTACCTCGCCGCACATCGACAGCCCATTCTTCCGCTCCCCATGGTCAACATCCTCAGCGGCGGTCTCCATGCCGCCAAGGCGATGGAGTTCCAGGATTTTCTAGCCGTCCCCCAGGCCGCAGACTCCTTCCGTCAGGCCATGGAATGGATCACCACGATCCACCGTAAAACCCGCGAGATCCTCGAAGAACAAGGCGCCTACTTCACCGGAGTCGCCGACGAAGGCGGCTGGGGGCCCAGGCTCAAAACCAATGAAGAAGCCTTGAGCGTCTTAACCCAGGCCATCGAACGAGCTGGTCTCCAGCCCGGCGCTCAAGTCACCATCGCAATAGACGTTGCCGCCTCCCACTTCTACGAAGAAAACCGATACCAGCTCCACTCAGAGCAGCGTCACCTCAACGCAGCCGAGTTCATCGACCTGCTAGCCACCTGGTGCAACAAGTATCCGGTAGTCTCTCTCGAAGATGGTCTCGAACAAAATGCCTGGCAAGACTGGCCCACTCTAACCGCCAAGCTAGGCCACAAAGCCCAAATCATCGGCGACGACTTTCTCACCACAAACCCCCAGCGCCTCCAACGCGCCATCGACGCAAAAGCCGCCAACGCCGTCCTTGTGAAGATGAATCAAATCGGCACCCTCACCGAAACCTTCGAAGTGATCGACAAAGCGAGAGCCGCCAACTGGCGCGCCGTTATCAGTGCCCGTAGCGGAGAAACCGAAGACGCCTTCCTCGCAGACCTCGCAATCGCATCAGGAATGGCACAACTCAAAGTAGGCTCCATCACCCGCTCCGAGCGCCTCGCCAAATACAACCGTCTCCTCGTTCTCGAGCAAACCGAAGAAATCCCCCACTGGTCCGAGGCACCAGCCATGCTGCCACCTATTCCAAAACGTTAATCCAGCCACGGCACTTCGCCGTCCCGCACGCGCACTTCACCCGCTCCTGATTTTTCCCAAAGTGATAATCGAGCGACAACTCCTCACCCTTCGCGATATCCCGCAACGCAAAATAGAATACCCGCCGCTTCAGAATCCGCGACTCCAGACTCGGGTCGCACGTATGATTCACAAACTCCGCCCCGCTCCCGCCCACTGCCCCATCGATATACCAATACGGATCAATCGTAAACAGGCAGTGAATCTGATTCGACTCAGACCGCTTCTTCCCCTCTTTGCGGCTCACCAACTCGCCCGTATACTCCATCACCTTCTTGCCCTTCGGTATCGCCTCAAGCGCAAAGACACCCCAGCGGTGAATCTTGCTCGGCCTTACCTCAAGCTGAAAGTTGCAATGCTCCGGTTTCAATTGGGGACGTGCAACGCCCCCGCTTTTGGATTTCATTCGGTGCTTTAAAAGTCGTCTTCGGTTGATGAGGCCTTCTTGCCTTTACGGCGCATCACAATGATCACAACGCACAATACCGCTAGTGCGCCAGCAACCAATCGAACTGTCATATCATCCATGGATATCCTCCTAAACTGTCCAAATAGGCTTCTAGGCTACTAAAACATTTCCACGCTGGCAACTTGCATTTGCCCTCAGACGTCCTATAATTGCAGAAATCCTCTTTTGAGGACGATAAGTTTAGCGAGGTTCAAATGGATATTGTAGGCGAACGCAAATTCGTTGAAATTCCGGGCGACCGCACGCACGAGCTACCCCCGTTGCTAGTCCGCTCGACCCCCGTCAAGCGCCTGGACAAAATGATGCACATGGCTTCCGATATCGTCTCCTCCGACGATGTCCTTACTAACCTTCCCCTGCTCGATCCCAAGCTTCAGCTCGAATTCGAGCGCCGCCGTATGGATCTGGCTCTCAACCTGGTAGACCAATACCAGACCTTCATGCACACCTGGGCCTGGGGTGATTCCATCCTCGAATGGATCCGGCAGTGCGAAACCACCTTCGAAACCAGATCAGACTTGCGCCCCCTCTTGCGTGCAGACATCTGGCCCCACGCTGGCCGCAAAAGCTTTGTCATCCTGCTCGAAGACAAAGCCAAGAACCTCCCCACCACCGAGAATGTCAACCTCGAAGGTGCCGTAGGCTTGCGCCTGACCTTCCGCCAGCCACCGCCTATCGGCTGCTTCAGTGACCAGTTCTTGTTTTACTTAAATGGCTCGCTCGCCCAAAGCGCCTACCAAACCTGGTCCGCCATGAACGCAGACCCGGTCTCTGATCTCCCCCCGGAGCGCTTCCACTTCGACGTCGTTACAATGTAGTCGTGACCGCATCTGCACTAGCCAAGAGTTTCCCAGTATTCGATTTCGAAACCTACCTCGAGCTGGAGCTACGCGCGCCAAACAAGAACGAGTTCTACCACGGTCACATTTATGCAATGGCTGGCGGCACCAATCGCCACCACTTGCTTTGTACTGCCTCGCTCTTTGAGTTATCTAAGCTGCTATCGAAACGAAACTGCTTTGTGCTTCCGGGCGAGGCTAAAGTCGAGACCCCAAACACCGCTGCCGTTTTTTATCCGGATGTCTCTGTCCACTGCGACCAGAAACTGCCATTGGAATCACTCACCACAAAATCCCCAATTCTCGTAGTCGAAGTCTTGTCCCCTTCAACCCGCAAATACGACCTAACCACCAAGCGCAAAGAATACTTCCGCATTCCTTCCCTGCGTCACTACCTGGTGCTCGATTCCGAAGCCGAGTCCGCAATCCTCTACACCCGCGACGACAACCAAACCTGGCCCAAAGACCCGCTCACCTTCACAGACCCCAAAGCCTCCATACCCCTCACCGCCCTCAAAATCACGCTCAAGCTAAAAGATCTCTACCGCCAAACCGGCCTCCTTTAAACTTCTTCGTCGCAAGCGTCATTACAATAAAGAAGTGGCATCCTCTGCACTCGCCAGTTCCTTTCCTGTCTTCGACTTCAATGCTTATCTTGATTATGAGTTGCACGCCTCCAGCAGAAACGAGTACTACTACGGGCACGTCTATGCAATGGCCGGAGGAACGGACATTCACTCCGCCACGATCCTCGCCGCTACCCTGCACTTTGCCCGTCTTTTGGCCTCCAAGCCCTACTTCATTCGAAACTCCGACATGAAGATCACCACCCCCAACTTCAATGCTGCCTTCTATCCGGATCTGTCCATCCATTGCAACCAGAAGCCAAACCGTAATGCCATCACATATGATTCGCCCACTTTAATACTCGAAGTCCTCTCCCCGTCCACCCGCAAATACGACCTCACCACCAAGCGCAAAGAATACTTCCGCATCCCCTCCCTCCGGCACTATCTACTGCTGGATTCCGAAGCCATTTCTGTAATGCTCTACACCCGCGACGACAACCAAACCTGGCCCAAAGACCCGCTCACCCTCACAGACCCAAAAGCCAACATCCCTCTCACTGCCCTCAAAATCAGCCTCAAGCTAAAAGACCTCTACCGCCAGACAGACCTTCTCTAGCCTCAAACTGCTGAACTACCGCGAGTGAG
>JBIPMY010000434.1:0-5114 GCA_044376335.1 Bryobacter sp. | reverse complement strand
GCGACATCGCCAAAGTCCTCGGTGCCAACCAAAAAGGCGACGGCTTCCTCCACGGCCCCGGCCACATCGTCACCTGGGCCATCGGCCACCTCGTCTCCCTCGCCCAGCCCCATGAAATCAACCCCGATTGGAAGTACTGGCGTCGCAACCTCCTCCCCATGCTCCCCGAAGCCTGGCCCCTCGTCGTCTATGAAAAGACCAAAGACCAGTTCGAGACCATCCGCAAAATCGTCAACTCCCCCAAAGTCGAACGCATCATCTGCGCCACAGACGCCGGGCGCGAAGGCGAACTCATCTTCCGCTACATCTACGACGCCTCAGAAACCAGCAAACCCGTCCAGCGCCTCTGGATCTCATCCCTAACCGCCGACGCCATCACCGCCGGCTTCGCAGCCCTCAAAAACGCCAGCGAATACGACGGCCTCGCCAATGCCGCCCGAGGCCGCTCCCGCGCCGATTGGCTCGTCGGCATGAACCTCTCCCGCGCCTACTCCATCGCCTACGACGAAACCCTCTCCGTAGGCCGCGTACAAACCCCTACCCTCGCCATGCTGGTCGAACGCGAACTCCTCATCCGCGCCTTCGTCCCAGAGGAATACCGCGAAGTAGCCGTCACCTTTTCCCCCCAGGGTGTCCCCGGCAAACCAACCTATGTCGGCACTTGGTTCAAGCCCCCCAAAGCCGAGCAGTCCACACGCCTCCCAGCCGACCCCGCCCCGGCCAAAGAAATCACCGCGAGAGCCAAAACCGGCATCGCCCACATCGCCTCGCTCGAATCCGAGTCGAAAAAGATGGTCCCCCCGCAGTTCTACGATCTAACAGAACTGCAACGCCACGCCAACCGCCTCTACGGCTACAGCGCCCAAAAGACCCTCGACATTGCTCAAAAGCTCTACGAAACTTACAAGCTCATCTCCTACCCCAGAACCGATTCCCGCCACCTATCAAAAACCGTAGCCGCCAACCTCGGCTCAGTTGTCAAAGCATTAGCCCCCAGCTACAAAGGCCTGGTCGCCGAAGGCAGCGGCGAGCGTCCCTTAGGCTTGCGTTACGTCGACGACACCAAAATCACCGACCACCACGCCATCATCCCCACCGCCACCTCACCTGCGAAAGTAAACCTCAACGAAGAAGAGCGCAACCTCTACGACCTCATCGCCCGCCGCCTCCTCATCGCCTGGCACGACGATTACCTCACCGACGTCACCACAGTAATCACCGCCATCACCAACGGCGAAATCGTCGACAACTACCACTCCACCGGAACCCTAATCCGCCAGCAAGGCTGGAAGGTCCTCGACATCAAAGGCAAAGAGAAAGACTCAGGCGAGCAAACCCTCCCCACCGAGCTCGAACTCAACCAGCTCCAGGACGTCCTCAAAGCCGAATCGACGCTCAAGAAAACCCGCCCCCCCAAGCGCTTCACCGACGCAACTCTGCTCACCGCGATGCAGACCGCCGGCAAGACCCTCGACGAAAAAGAACTGTCGGACGCGATGAAAGAGACCGGCCTCGGCACTCCCGCCACCCGAGCCTCCATCATCGAAGTCCTCCTCGAGCGCGGCTACATCGAGCGCCAGGCCAAAGCCCTCGCCGCCACCGACAAAGGCATCCACCTCATCGAAGTTGTCCACCCGGAAGTAAAAAGCCCCGCCATGACCGGCCAGTGGGAAGCCCAGCTCAAACGCATGGAGCGCGGCCAAGCCGAACTCGCCCCCTTCATGGCCGGCATCGAAGAATACGTGCGAGACGTTGTAGGAAAAGTAGGCGACAAACCCATCAGCCTGGCCACTACATCCTCGAGCAAAGTGCAACTCAACGAAATTCTCCCAGTGCCAGGAGCCCTCCCAGACATCCTCCACCAGTCCTTCGGCTTCAGCCAGTTCCGCCCCGGCCAGGAAGAAGTCTGCCGCGCAGTAGTAGAAGGTCAAGACGCTCTCCTGGTAATGCCCACCGGGGCAGGGAAGTCCCTCTGCTACCAGCTCCCCGGCCTGGCAAGAGGAGGCACCACCCTCGTCATCAGCCCCCTAATCGCGCTAATGGAAGATCAAGTAGCCCAGCTACAAGCCCGAGGTTTCGCCGTCGAGCGAATCCACTCCGGCCGCGATCGCGCCGCCTCCCGCCAGGCCTGTATCGACTATCTCGCCGGCCGTCTGCAATTCCTCTTCATCGCCCCAGAGCGTCTCCGCGTCCCCGGCTTCCCCGAGATGTTAGCCAAGCGCAAGCCCTCCCTCGTCGCCGTCGACGAAGCCCACTGCATCTCCCAATGGGGGCACGACTTCCGGCCAGACTACCGAACCCTCGGCCAGCACCTCCCGTCCCTCCGCCCCGCCCCCGTCATCGCCCTCACCGCGACAGCCACCCCCATCGTCCAGAACGACATCGCGACACAGTTGAACCTCGCCGAAGGAGGCAAATTCATCCGTGGCTTCCGCCGCGACAACATCGCGATCGAAGTGATGGAAGCAGGCCCCGCCGAGCGAGCTGATCTCGTCAAGCGTCTCCTCAAAGACCCCGCCCGCCGCCCCGCCATCGTCTACGCCCCAACAAGGCAAAAATCCGAAGAGCTAGCCAGCACACTCAAATCCACGCTAAACGCCGCCGCCTACCACGCCGGCCTCTCCAGCGAAGTCCGAGCCCGCGTCCAGAGCGGCTTCATCGAAGGCAAGCTCGAAGTCATCGTAGCCACAATCGCCTTCGGCATGGGCATCGACAAAGCAAACGTCCGCACCGTCATCCACACAGCATTGCCGGGCAGCGTCGAAGCCTACTACCAGGAAATCGGCCGCGCCGGCCGCGACGGAGCCCCCTCCCGCGCCGTCCTCATGCACTCCTATGCGGACCGCCACACCCACGACTTCTTCCACGAGCGAGACTACCCCGCCATCATGGTTCTCGAGCGCATCTACGGCCAACTCACCGAAACCCCGCAACCCAAAGAAGAGCTCCAGCGCACGGTCAAAATAGCCGCCGACGAATTCGACAAAGCGCTAGAAAAACTCTGGATCCACGGAGGAGCCGTAGTCGACTTCGCCGAAAACGTAACCATAGGCAAGCCTGAATGGCGAGCCCCCTACAACGAGCAAATCGCCCAGAAGCTAAACCGCCTCCAAAGCATGGTCCGTTTCGCCGAATCGAACGAATGCCGCATGTGCGCCCTGGTAACCCACTTCGGAGACAAATACGGAGCCATGAAGCCCTGCGGCATCTGCGACTTCTGCGCCCCAGAAGACTGCGAAGCCCAGCAATTCCGCCAAGCCACCGGCCCCGAGATCAAGCTAGCCCACGAAGTCCTGAAAAAGCTCCAACAAAACGACGGCCGCTCGACAGGAAAACTCTTCGCCGAACTCTGCCCCGGCCACGACAAAGATCGAGACGCAAGAGATGTCTTCGAGCAACTCCTAAGCGCCATGGCCCGGCAGGAACTCATCGAATTGAAGGATGAAACCTTCAAAGTCGAAGGCCGCGAAATCGCCTACAAGAAAGCCATCTTCATCCAGGCCCCCGAAGACTTCGAGTTAAAGGTCCGAGAGACGCCCGGCCGAAAGCCAAGCAAGGCGCAATCAAAAGCCAAGGCCGCCACAAAGCAAGCCAAGCCCCGCGCCTCCGCAGACGACCCAGTAATCGAAGCCCTAAAGAAGTGGCGTCTCGAGCAAGCGAAGAAAGAAGGCCTCCCCGCCTTCCGAATCCTGACAGACAAAGTCCTAAACGAAATCGCCGCCGACCGCCCCTCGGTAACGGACGACCTCCTGGAAGTCTCCGGCCTCGGCCCCAGGCTAGTAACCCGCTACGGCCCGGCGATTCTGAAGGTGCTGGCTCAAGTCTAATTCTCGAAACAGGCGGATCGCTTTGGCAAGGGTTGCCTGCTTGAGAGCCGAAAATACTCAGCTTTGCCGCTTATGCATCCCAGGGGTTGATTACGGCAACACGGGCTTTGTCAAAATGGCTGCGGTCGCGCGTAACAACGGTCATCCCGTAATGGGCCGCCGTGGCTGCAATCAATAGATCAGGATTTGAAAAGGTGTGGCCGCTTTTCCGCCCATCCTCTAAGAATAATCGCCATCGAAGGAGAATTTCTTCGCTTACCGGCAGTGTTCGATCCAGGTCGAACATAGGTCGAACCTTAAGGCTGAGCCAATCCTGCAAAGCCGCCCGCTTTTCTGGGTCAAGGCACAATTCTATTCCGAACCGGATTTCCGCCAGACTGACCACACTGATATAGAGCTTCGAGATTGGGGCAGAAGCAACAAAGTCTAAGACCTTCGGCTCAGCTTTGGGCTTGCGGAGTTCTGCGACAACGTTGGTGTCCAGCAAAAACGCCATTAAAAATCAACAGCTCTCACTTCAGGCGAAGGCACACGAGATGTTTCGAGATCGACTTCAGGATAAGGGCAGGACCGCAAAGCAGCGATCAAGTCAGCACCGGTTCTGGTGTCCGGCTCTGAAGATCGTAACGCAGACCGAATGAGATCTTCTGGGCTCTTGAAGGCCCCAGATTGCATCCGCTGCTGGATCAACGCTTCAACTTCGGGACTTGTGATTTCGATAGTCATCGGGTCGATCTCCTGTTCTAGCCTTTCGAACTTTCAGCATAGCAAGCCCCGAAAAGCCATAGACGGTGCAGCAAATTCGGCCCCTCCATGGGCGAGTGTCTGAAGAAGGTTTTGTGCCTGTTGCCCATAGACCTGATGAGCCTCGAAACTAGCTCCCAGTCTGCAGGTCTACGTTTACTTTGTGCGATCGCTTTTCGCCCGCAAACGCAGCTCCCTAATTGCTATAGTACAAGCTCTCTTGAGCCCTTTCTTTGTCATCAATCTATCGCCAAGGTTAAGATACTCATAATCCGGATCTTCTATCAATTGCAAGCGCTCAATAGCTTCATCGAATTTGTTTAATCCGTAGAGGGCTCTTGCTCCAAGAAAAATCAGATCTTCACTATCTGGGTCCAGCGCCCTAGTCCCATTTTCTGGATTTGAAGAAGACAATCCAGCGTTGCTATATTCAAGGCAACCTGAATAATCCCTCAATCGTAACTGCAAAACACAGACTCCGACAAAGTGACGACGATTGGCAGGATTGCATTTAGCTGCCATTTTGTTATCTGTAAGACTTGC
>JBIPMY010000433.1:0-5124 GCA_044376335.1 Bryobacter sp. | reverse complement strand
CCAATCTTCAAAGGGAACAGTTCCTGCAGGCTCGGCGTCCCGTCGAGAAACAGCATGCGCTCAATCACAGCTTCGGCGTGTTTCATCTCGCCGATCGCTTCCATCTTCGTGGTTTTTGCGAGGCCTTTATAGCCCCAGTTGTCCATCATCTCCGAATGGAGAATGTACTGGCTAATTGCGGTCAACTCCGCTTTCAACGCTTCTTGCAAGTGTTCGATTACTTCAGGATTGCCCTTCATGCTTCCAATCTAACAGGTCAGCTCCCGGCTCAGTGCATCTTTCATCACTTTCTCCGGCGCCTTCTGCCCCGTCCAGATCTCAAACCCGATCACACCCTGGTACACCAGCATCGACAATCCATCCAGCGTCTTCAGCCCAAACGCTTTCGCGTGGCTCAACAACATCGTCTCCGCCGGATTGAACACCGCATCACAAACCACCAGCCCCGCCGGTGCCCCACGCAAATTCACCGAAGGCATAGCCTCCACATTCGGATACAGCCCAACGCTGGTAGCATTCACCAGCAAGTCGGCATCCGCAGGCACCTCAAGACAAGGCTCCGGCCAAAGCAGAAACTCCACCTTCGCCCCTGTCCTCTCCACTAGATCCTCCACCAACTCCCGCCCACGAGCCTCAGACCGGTTCACCACCAGCAACCTCTCAAGCCCCGCCAGCACAAGCTCCGTAGCAATCGCCCGCGCCGCACCACCAGCCCCCAGCAGCACAGCAAACTTGGCCCTTGGGTCCACCTGCGCATCCTCCCGCAACGCCCTCAGAAACCCACGGCCATCGGTATTCTCACCAATCCACAAATCCCCATCACGCCTCACCGT
Organism: Bryobacter sp.; assembly: GCA_044376335.1. Taxonomy (GTDB): domain Bacteria; phylum Acidobacteriota; class Terriglobia; order Bryobacterales; family Bryobacteraceae; genus Bryobacter. The sequence goes on along the minus strand of JBIPMY010000433.1, from coordinate 4,291 downwards.
GTTCACGGCACCAATCAAATCGGCCTCACGGCTCAGCGCATCCAGCAGCGGAATCACAGCCACCTTATGCGGAATCGTCAGATTGAAACCACGAAAGCCCATCGCCTTGGCACCGGTCACAGCATCGGCCAATCCATCCGGCCCTACCTCAATCGTCAGATAGCGCCAATTGAGTCCAAGTGCCGCAAACGCAGCCTCCTGCATCACCCCCGTCGGGTTCTCAGCCACGGGAGTCCCAAACACACCAACCAACTCGGCCTGATAGCTCACTATTTCTGCCCCTTCAATTTCGCCGCATCCCGAACCCACTGCTCCAGAATCTTGTAGCCCTGATCATTCGGATTAAACCGCCGCCCACCTTGATGCCCATCTTCTTTACCACTCTGAACATTCAGCGGCTTGCGCAAGATCTTCGATTGCTCAACCGCATTCTCATTCACCCGCTCAAGCAGCGCCCGGTAATTGCTAGCCAGCCCTTGCATCTTCACATAGCCAAGATCATCAGCATTAGACAACTCCATCGACGGCACACGCCCCGCCACACCGTGACAACCCAAACAACTCATCTGGTCCTCACGATTCGGCTTGGTCATCTCAGGCGCCACCCAATCGCGGAAGTACTCCCAGTTCTTCTTCCACGCCGGGCTCAGCTTGGTAATCTCTTCCGGCTCCTTCTCAAAATACTGTGGGCTCGCCTTCGCAAGCACCGGAGCAATCTTCGGATGCTTCCGCACAATCGGGTCCCCGGCCAGGCTCAACGCCGCCCGCCGCGTCCGCCCATCGCTCTTGTTCTCAATCGCCTTCAAAAACAGATCGATAGACCGGTCACGCACCGCCGCAAACTCTGCCGGCAACTGCTGCTCAGCCCCCACCTCCGGCACTTCCTGCCCAAAGCGCAACATCCACTTCACCGCTGGAACCCACAGCCGTTCCTGCATCGGCGTATCAAAACTCTTCGGATAATAAGTCAACAACATCGGCGTCTGCAAATCCGGATTGTTATGCAGAATCCCTGCAATCTGCTGCGACACATACCAGTCCACCGGGTCCTTCTCCATCTGCAACAACTGACGCGTATTCTCTTCCAGCTTCCCTCGCTCAGCGCTCCAGCTAGGCAACAGGATCTTATAGAAAATCTTCTGCTGCTCCTCACTCTTGGGCAGATTCCAGCGAGCCCGCTGAAACAGCTTCACAATCGGCCCCACCAGTTCCGCCCGCCGCTCCGGTTCATTCGCCCCGCGATAGAACTGCTCCATCAACGGCTCAACAAACTCCTGCGACGCAGGCAACGTAATCAACCTTGGGTCCGCGAGCGACGTCGAAGCCATCGTCCGCAAATTCTCCGGTCCCGTCGACGCATAATCAAGCAGCTTCTTCTGCAGAGGATCATGAATGATATTCGCCGAAGCCTCAATCGCCAGCTTCAACCGCACAGGATCCTTTTCACGCTCACTCCGGTTCCAGAAAGCCAGCACGGCCTTACCCATCATGGGCGCAGAGTTCTCAGTAATGTATCCCATCTGCCCCGGTCCGCCGTCCCCGCCAGCCTGGCTGTAATAGGTAGCGGCAATCGCCGTCAACCTGTCTATCAACACATCCGGCGCACGCCCATCGAGGCGCTTCGACAAGCTCTCAAACAACTCAGACAATTCCTTGTACTGATGCTCCTTGCTCGGGTTCGCCCTCTGTCCATTAGCAATAAACAAAGCCTCCATCTGATACCGCAAAGCATTCTCAGCCAACACACTAGGCTCGTCCCGCTCAAGCGCTCTCATAACAGAAGCATTCACAGCCTTGCGAACAGGAGGATTGTAAATCCACCAATTCCACGCCGCCCGCGCCGCCCACGACCTTACAGCCGGAGACCCGTCTTGATTCATCATCCGGTCCAAATGCGAAGTCAATCGATCAAAGCCAACACTAGACCTGCTCATCACCGCATCCGCCCGCATCACCAGCGCCCCGGCAATCGTCTCACGAGTCAGATCATCACCCGTCTTTGCCAGATCAAAAACATAATCCCAGCCCTTGTCATCGAGCATCGATTGCCGCAAACCCCAACGTGCCGCCTCGCGAACCATCTTCGACGAATCCCCTGCCCCGGCAAGCTGAGCAGTGACGCCACGATCATCCCGTAAAGCCCCCAGCGCGATCTGCGCAAAGTACCTCACTGCCGCAACGGGATGCGTGGTCCCCGGCAACACAAGATCAAAGAACTGCCGGTCCTCCGACTTCAATCCCAACTGCGCCATCGCCCGAAACCGCCCCAGCGTATCCAGCACACTCTCTCCTGCCTTAGGCTCATAATCAGCCCGCACCGGAGCCACCGCCTTCATCGGATACAACCGCCCCAGCGCATGCTCCACATAAGCCGTAGTCACAAAGCCCGTAAGCGCACTCTTATTCCACCGCCCATAAGGGTCCTGCGTCTTCAGCAACCAGTCCACACCCTTCTTCACCACCTCTTCGCGATCGTCATACCCAAGCGCCCCAAAAGCCGTCAGCGCCAGCGCCGTCGGTGCCGGGTCACACTCACCCTTGGCATCAAAACCCCAGCAACCTTCCGGCTTCTGCAGCTTCCTCAAACTCAACTGATCCTCATGAATCTGTTCCAGAATCTTCGGCTCAAGCTTATGCCCGGCCATCGGGAAAATCTTACGGAAGAACTCCACCCGGTTCGCATGATCATCCACATACTTCGGCTTGAGATCGAGCAGCTTCTGAGCCTTCTCCTCCAGCGCCTCCAGATACTTCGGATTCCGAGTATCCCGCCAAGCCCGTTCAAGAATCGTCCCGGCAAATCGATACACCACCGCCTGCCCATAATTCGATCCCGGCCCGGCAGCATTAATCCCGCTAGGGTCCGCAGACTGCAACATAAAATTCGCCGTCCGCAACTGCTGCGTCGAATGCAATCGCTTAGCCCCCGTCAACATCTCCGCCATCACCACATTGAACCCAGCCGCACGAGTCCCAGCCGGGCCATCCCCTAAATCAAGCGGCGACAAGCTAGTGTTATTAGCCGCCTCCACAAGCTCATTCGTAGGCCGCAAACACTCATACATCGTATTGATCAACTGCCGCAGATTATGAGTCGTCTCAATCGGATACCCATTCAGCATCGGCATAGCCGGCCCCCACACACTCGATTGCGTATGGCAGCTCATACAAATCGTCCCCAGCAACGACCCCGTATCCCGAATCCGTCGATCCACCGAAGCCCCGCGAGGACGATTCAAGATCCACGCATGCACCTGCGTCATGTGGTCATACATCGCCTGCTGCACAGCCTTGCGAGGATCCGTATAAGGCCCCAAATCTTTAACCCGTAACTCCACCTCATAGCCCGGCGAATTCGATTCCACTGCCAGATAATAAACCCCACCCGGAACAAAGCGCCGCGTAATCGCAGTGCGATGTTCTTCCAGCTGTTGGTGCACCCGCTCATTCGCGTTCTGCCCGTCTTTGAACTCTTTCCCATCCGCACTAAACACGCGCAACCGAGCCACCACAAACGGGTCCGGCAACATCAAACTGGCGGTAAACAACTTCGGCACCGTCCCCTTAAACTCCAACCTGAAGTAGTCGTCTCCCTTCCCCTTGGTCACCTCACCGTTATCAAAATACTCAATGTCATCAGCCCCACCAACAATGTGCTGATTCCCGTCCTGCAGAACAATCGTCTGCGCCTCAGCAATTGAATTATTCGGCTCCACCTCCAGCGTCATCCCCCGCGTTGCAGTCCCCAGACTCACCGGCTTCACCTCCGCCCGCCAGGCCACACTCAAACCCTTAGGCCAGGGCGTCAACTTGGGAAAGGGTTTCAGCAACCCAATGCTCCCAATCTCACGCCACCGTGGCTGATTAAACAAAGCGTCCTCATCTTCAACGGCACGAGCGGTCAGCGAATAAACCCCAGCCTTTGGCGCACGATAGTAAAAGAACAAATCAGGGTCCAGAGCATGAACCACCTTCTTCATGCCACCAAATTCAACAAGGATCCGCGCATTAGCAGGCAGCTTCGAAACAGCCGGCAACCCGGCCGACACCTCAACCACCTCACCAGCCTTCAAGTTGAAAGACTTCTCAAAATTTCCATTGAACAAACCCTGGCCGAAAGCCGAAACCGTGAAAAGAAAAATTAGATAACGCATACTGGACTTGGAAAACATCTTTTCATAGACGACCATGCTTTGGGAACTCATACTCTTGATCCTCTCGGTAACGCTCCTCTGCTGTTACTCGATCGGGCAGGAATTGTTGAACAACTACCGCGACAACCGCCGCGCCC
>JBIPMY010000624.1:0-2945 GCA_044376335.1 Bryobacter sp. | reverse complement strand
TAAGGCCTCGGGCGGGATCCTGACTGGCGTGGGCTACAGCCCTTCCTACCAATGAACCAACAGTGGGATGTTGATCCACAAGTGTGTCGTAGAGGCTAGCGATTTCCGGCCAGGGGACCACACCCGTGAAGGCCCTGTAGCAGTGTGCCGCGTGGATGGAAGCTTCGATCTGAAAAGGGCCAGGTTGCGCCATCTCTGAAGCATTTGCCAAAAGAGTGTAGCCTTCTTTCATCAGCCCGGAATCCCAAAGCTCTGTTTTCTGGTCGAGAAGCGGGATGAAGTCTCCGTTGGGATCCGTTTGGGCAGGGCGTCTCGCCTGGCAAAAACAAAGTAACGCGAGGAAGCCAAGAGCCTCTGCACTTTCCGGCACCAGCGAAGCGATGAGCCGCGCAAGATACACCGCCTCGCTGCGCAAATCCTCCGGATCTGCAGCATCGAGAAGACTCGTCTGCCCCCCCAGGAAATAAGCTGCATAAGTGGCCTCAAGAAGTGCATTGAGCTGTCTGGCATGTCTTGAGGGGCTGGACGCTCGTAGCCCATACCAGAATCGCGGATCTTCTTCTTGGCTCGGGTGAGTCGTTTGGTAAGAGTGTCCGGGGGGATCAGGAATGCTGGTGCCATTGTCCTTACTTCAAGACCCAGCACCGTCTGCAGGATCAAGGCAGGTCTTATGGCAATGTCGATGGCTGGGTGAGCGCAGATGAGCATCAGGCGCAAACGTTCATCAGGAAAGTCTTTCGAAGGCTCAGCCTGAATGATCGCGCTGTCGTTCAGCGGATCAAAGATCAAATTACGCCGGCTCTCATCAATCAACTTGCGGCGGGCAACGGTGAGAAGCCAGCCTTCTGGTGAGGCGGGTACTCCTTGCTGCGGCCATTTAGAAAGGGCAGCGGCGAAAGCCTCCGACAGGGCATCTTCTGCGGCCGGAAGGTCTCGCCACTGAAGCGTAAGATAGGCAAGAAGACGCCCGTAGGAGGTGCGTGCGACACTCTCGGCTGCAGCCTGAGCGTTGCAATCCATTCAGCTAGTTCTCACTCATGCTCAGAATGGGCCTTACTTCGGTAGAGCCTGAGATGCTGCTTGGGCTGCGTTCTGCCCATTGCAGTGCCTCGTCAAGCGAAGCAACGTTGATAACGAGATAGCCGCCAAGCAACTCTTTGGTGTCGGCATAAGGGCCGTCCTGCACTTGACGCTTGCCATCGCGAATGCGAACGGTGCTGGCAGTGTAGGGTGCCTTCAGCGCATTGCCACTCTTGACAATACCCGCACCGTAGATCGCATTCATGTAGGCGCGCCAGGATTCCCAATAAGCGGCCGAGGCAGGATCGTTCTTCTCGCGTTCGAGATCTTGAGCGGGGCTGTTGAACATCAGCATGAAGTCCATGTATTTATTTCCTTATTCTGTATTTTGAATGGGCTAGGCCCAGGGTTTCAAGACAAGCTTGCCTTCGGTCTTGCGCTGCTCGAGCAGATTGTGGGCCAGGCTGGCCTCGGCAAGAGGGAGAGTCGTAATTCGCGGAATCTGGATTTTGCCAGCCACAACATCCTGCAGCAGTTCATAAAGAGCACCACCAGCCACCCGAGGTCGATCCATAAACCAGCCTCCGATGTTGAAGCCCATAATGGACTGATTTGGCGCGGGGCTGTAGAAGATCTTCTCGGCTGCAGCTGCGTCAAGAGTTGAGGAGATCCCGCTTGCGGCTCCATAGACGACAAGTCTTCCGAAGGGCGCAAGGCAGCTTAGCGTCTCGATCAGGGACGGGCCACCGGTGGCCTCAAGTGCCACATCAACTCCGCGCCCGCCCGTGCTGGCAAGCACCGCTGAGGGCCAGTTGGCGAGCGAAGAGTTGATCGCCTCGTGCGCTCCCAGCGATAGAGCCAGCTTGCACTTGGCCTCGCTGCTGACTGCGGCGATGATTTTACCTGCACCGATCTGCCGGGCCAGTTGGATGGCGAAGCTGCCAACGCCCCCGGTGGCTGCCGGGATCAGGATGCTTTCACCCGATTGCAGACGAGCGGACTCGGTGAGGATCAGCTTGGCCGTGCTCCCGGCGATGAGCAACGTACTGGCTACATCGAAAGAGAGGCCCTCGGGTATTGGCATCGCTGTGGCTGCGTACGACACAGCGTACTGGGCATATCCGCCGAAGCCCGTTGGGCCAGCAAGAGCGAATACCTTGGTACCGACGGGCAGGCCGTCCACTCCTGGGCCATGAGCTTCCACCGTACCGGCAATTTCGCCTCCAGGCGTAAATGGAAATTCCGTCGGGAAGGGGTACGCATCGCCTCTACGCCGCTTGACGTCAGAGAAGTTGACGCCGGCTGATTCCACGCGAATCAGCAGTTGTCCAGGGCCTGGCTCAGGCACCGGAATGCTATCGAGCTCAAAAACAGAGGGCCCGCGTTTGTGAACACGGGCCGCTTTCATCAGGTTAGAAGTCACAGGATTTTCCTCTCGTCATCAGGACATCAAGTGAGATTGATGTCTCGCTGGGGTGACGAATGGAAAATCGCAGAACGGACAAATCGCCGAAGTATTTTTTACTTAGACCTTCGGCTTGGGGGCAGGGAGTGCGAATGCCTTGCAGGCGCTATCAAAGCCCATCTTGCCGTGGGTGCCATCGCAGAAGGGCTTGTTGTTGCTAAGCCCGCAGCGGCAGAGGCCAATCGCCGTGCGGCCGGCGAGGTCGAAGGCGTTGCCTTCTGCGTCTACGATGTGGAAGTCCCCTTCGATACGAATGGGGCCGTTGTTGAAAATAGTTACTTTAGTTGACATAGGCTGAAAGAGTGATGATCTCACGGCTTTGGCTGCTTTGGCTGATCGCGATCCCCGGTCTGACTGCACAATCGTTGCAGCAGGAAGACATTCTGCGGCTGGCCCGCATCAAGACTGCGATCAAGAAACACCTTCAGGGGATGCCGAACTATACCTGTCTTCAGACCGT
>JBIPMY010000107.1:0-16133 GCA_044376335.1 Bryobacter sp. | reverse complement strand
ACGATCTCCCCTTCTAGTAGCCCATCACCTTGCCGCCCCGGCGGCCATCGCTCCAGCCCAGACGCCATCCTGATTTCTCCTCAATCATGACGGCGTGTACGTCCCCCTGGCTGCGGTAGCGTGTGCTGAGAATCTGTCCATAAGATTTCAACTTCTCGGCCACCTCATAAGCGATGGCACCGGGCTCGGCTTCGATCCGGTCTGGCAGGTATTGATGATGCACGCGTGGATACTCAATCGCATCCCGCAAGCTCATCTTGAAGTCGATCACATTAGTGATCACCTCAACTAGCGTGTTCGGGATGGTAGCCCCACCGGGGCTGCCCAGAGCAAACCAGGCCTTCTTGTCTTTGGTCAACACGACGGTAGGCGACATTGTGCTGGGCGGGCGATTTCCCGCTGGCAACACCTTCTTGCCTGAATTAGAGAAAGCGCCATAGATGTTGCCCATCAGCACGCCCGTACCCTTCACAACAACCTGGCTGCCATAAAAGCCACTGAGCGTATAGGTGTTAGTGATGATGTTGCCCTCAGCATCAACGATGCTGAAGTGCGTTGTATCGTTGCTTTCTCCCACCAGCGCTTCGAGCTCTTTCGGCAATTCGCCAAGATCCTTCGACAAGGTCGCTTTATCAGTCGAGATCGTAGCGGCAATCTCTTTGGCGTACTCTTTGCTGGTGAGCTTTTCTACCGGGACCTTCACATAATCGGGGTCACCCGCATAAAGCAGCCGGTCACGAAACGCACGCTTCATCGCCTCCACCTGTATGTGACGATGCCTCGCGCTGCCCTCCATCCCGATCGGCATCGGGAACTTCTCAATCACATTGAGCATTTCAATGATCGCCATGCCACCACTGGAACTCGGGGCGCTAGTCAGAATCGGATAGCCGCGATAGGTGGTCTCCAGCGGTTCGCGGGCAATTGCCTTGTAATCCTTGAGATCAGCCGCCGTAATCAATCCGCCGCTGGCCTGTATGTCAGCCGCCAGCCGCTTCGCTGTTTCGCCTTCATAGAATTCCCGGCCACCCAGCTTCTGCATGCGTGCAATCGTCGCGGCGAGCTCCGGCTGCCGTACTAGCTCACCCTGCTTGAGCGGTTGATCCGAGCCATGCAAAAAGATCCGCGCAGAGTCGGCATAGGGCTTCATCACCGGCACCTGCAACTTCAGAATCAGTTCCATGCGCTGCGAGGCGCTAAAACCGTCCTTGGCTAACTTGCGAGAGGGTTCGAGGTCCGTCTTCCAGGGCAGCTTGCCAAAGAGTTTGTGCGCGACGGCCATCCCGTCCGGAGTCCCCGGCACGGCCATGCTCTTGTAACCGGTCGCGGCTTCTTTGGCATTCGCAAAAACGCCCTGCTTCGAAGCCATCGGTGCCCGCGCACCGTAGTCGATCAGCTTCGAGCGGCCATCGGCCATACGCACCAGCAAATATCCGCCTCCCCCAAGATTGCCCGCTTCAGGATGCACCACCGCGAGGGCAAAGGCCACAGCCACGGCTGCATCCACAGCATTGCCGCCCTTCTTGAGAATCTCAATCCCGGCCTGCGTCGCGAATTCGTTGCAGGTGGTCACCATTGCTTTCGGCGCCCGCTCGGGCTGCGACACCATGGCGCGCTCGGCTTCGAGGCGTAATCCGGATTGCGATACCTCCTGACCCAACAGCGAGGCGACAAGTACAAGACTAAGAGGGAGTTGCGGCTTCATTACTGCCCATCGTCGCATGGGTAGGGGCTGGGTTCATAGCCCTTGATATCAACCGCACCAATTTTCGATAAGGGATATCCGCCCTAGAAGCGAAAGGCAGCCACTCGGTGTCGCGCGAAGTCGAGAAATACCAGCGCGACAGCAACGCCAGATGCTCTTCCCGCTCCTTAAGCGTCGGCCGCGGCACCGGCAGTTCTTCCACAATTTGACGCAGCCGCCGGTCCATCGATTCACCTGCCTGCATTTTCATATCGAAGGCGATCGGCGTCTGCCAAAGCCCCTCAAGCAGAAAGTAAAGCTGCACCCCGCCATCGATCTTCACCGCACTCACGCCGTTGGCAAAACGGATATCGGTAGTAATTTCGCTAGCCAGCCTCAGCAGCCCTTCCACCTTTTCAAGGCGGCGATGCTGGCGTGCGGCTTCTTCAAATTCCATGTTTTCGCTGGCCCGGTCCCGCGCATGAGCTACCGCCTCTTGCAAGCTCGTACCGTGGCTCTCGATGAAGTCTGTCAAACGCTTCACCTCGGTGGAATACTCGCTAATTCCAACCACGTCCTGACAAGGCCGCATGCACTGATTCATCTCGCCATAGATACAGCCGGGGTGATCCGGATTGGGGTCGAGATCTTCCTCGCATCGGCGAATCTGAAAGAAGTCGAGCGTCTCGCTCTCCCAGCGGTCGGCCTCCGCGCGGTTGCGAAACGGCCCAAAGAAGAGACTCTCTTTGCCACTCAACCTCGAAGTGATCAGCGTGCGGGGAAATGTGTTGTTCAGAAGAATTTTCAGGTAGGGGGGTGAGGGCAACCGGACAATCTTCTTGTAGGTATCGCCAAAGTGCAGCTTGGCGAGCGAATAAAAGCTCAGCGTCTGCTCAAGGCGCGAAGGTGTGTACCAGATCTCGATTCGCTCGGCCAGGCCGGAGAGATCAATGAGCCTGCTTCCGGCCTTCGGGGCAAGCAAACGAGAAAGCCGACGCTTCAGCATCGTCGTTCGAGCCAGGTACGGCGGCCCCTTCTTCATGTGAATCAGGAAAACCGCCGGTACCGAGTCAACGCTGGGCACCACGCCTTGCCAGTCTACTGCCAGATGTGGTTCCGAAATCAACTTTCTATTTTAGCTAGCGAACGGTAACTTCCATGCGTCCGGTTGCAAATTTACCCCGAACGTTGAAGAAGCCGAAGGCCGAGAACGAATTGCCGTTGATCAACTTGCCAACGGGGGCGTCCTTCCGGCTATAGATGGTGACAGCTCCGGGGCCAAAGGCGATGTTCGGAATGTTTGTCGCCATCTTCATACGGCCGCGACGGCTCTCGTACCACCAGTTGGCCAAAAAAGGAAAGCCGCTATTGGGAGCAGGATCCGTCACAGCGCCATTAAAAAAGAAGGCGGGGCCATCCTCAGGCGAAACATCCACAAAAAGATTGCCTGCATTCACTTCATAAGCCAGATCTTCGTCTACCTTCACGGGAAGGCCCGCCCGCTCAAGGCGCTGCGCCAGTCGCTTGCTGTTGGTCACGTACATCACCGTGTAGTTGTTGATGTCACCAGTGCCGTCCGGCGAAACCACGCTCACACCAATCTGGGACAGGCGAGCCGCCTCAGGCCGTGAATTGTCGATCACAACAGACTGGCACTCGGCCGCACGAGTCACCAGCAAAGCCTGCGGGCCGTTGGTGAAAAGCTGGAAAGTGGTGGGCACAAAAGGCGCCGCCTGAGCCAGCGGTACCCAGCCCGCTCCCACATATTCGGTACAGTCGCTAAACTGCACCTCGCTGCTCGGTTGGGCAAAAAGGGCGGCTGCGCTAAGGGCGCTGGCAAGAATCAAGTTTTTCAAAATAGAAATCTCCTGATTCTATGTGCGTCAAAACTCGATGCCGTTACTCAAAAATTTGCAGATTCGATTCTTTGGGCCAATTGCTGGTTTAAACCATCGCGTTTTTTGGTCTCAGCGGCAATCTGGTCACGCAGAGTCACGATCTTTCCGTCAAGATTCGCCAGGTCTGAAGCGTACTTCTGCACCCGCTCGGTCTGGCCGGATACCGAGTTGAGACTCGATAGATTCCGCCTCACGCGTTCTTGATCGGCGGTCGATTCGGTTACTTGCTGATTCATCGCCTGGATGGCGCGATTCGATTCGGCCACCTGACGGCGCAACGCTGCGATGCCGCTCATGATTTGCTTCGCCTCGGAAGACAGTCGGTTAGAAGCAAGCCAAACGCCGATCTGCTCGTCATTGACACCACTGATTTGCAGTTGCTCGTTCAAAGATCGTTCTTCCTTCACGGTAAAGGTCTGATTGGCATCGCCGGTGAGCTTCACCTCAAACCGGTAATAAGTGGGAGTCTGCTCAGCGGGCTTTACTCCCAGCAGCTTGTGATCAGTTCGTATCGCATGCTCAAGAATCAAGGTCTTCACTTTGCGATCAACATTCGAGATCTTGTAGGTCTTGGTCATCTCACTGGTAGTGCTCACGGTGATGACACCTCCGCCAGCTTTCACTGTACGCAACACCTCGGGAGCATCGTTGCTGTCTTCGATCACACGCGTTCCGAGGTCGCTGGCATAGCTCAACAGCCGCTTGTCACCGGGCTTGAAGGTGTTCACAAGAGCCTCGCCTGCATAAACGCCACCATCGTAAACACTCAATGGCCCGCCATCGAGAGTTTTGCCCGTAGAATTCGTAAGTTCTGCGGAGTTCAAGGGATTCTGACTGGACGAAAACTCGGTGTAGATCAACAGTTTTCTAGCGTTGATTTCCTGCTGCACAAACGGCAGCATGGCGCTCTCATTCCGTTTCACCGTAACGGGCTGGCCAAACTTGTACTCAAAAAGTTCGCCAGCTTCGCGGGTTTCAGTATTGACGCTGACGCTGCTGGTTGACGTCTGAAGTTCCGCAACCATGGCAGACTTGTCCATCCTCATCCCACCAGAGCGCCCAACAGCCTGAGCTGGTGCCGCAGCCATCGCGCCCATTGCATAAGTCTTGGGGGCCAGCGGTTGTTCTTCCTCCAACTCAGCCACCTGCCGCTGCAAAAACTTGGGTTCATACAGCCGCGAGACAAAGCTGATCGGCCGGCCCGAGATCACACTCAAATCCACCTTCGTCCAATCCTCACTGGTCGTGTTGTCGATAATCGCCCAGCCTTCGAGCACTGGCTTCTTCGAAGCCCCAGCATCCAGCACCAGCCGGTAGCTCGACTTCCAGATCGGCATCGGAATCGTATAAGCCACGCTCAACTTCCGCGCAGCATCCTTGGCCGAATCCACGTAAACACTCTTCTGCTCCCGGCTTCGGCTCACGTTCAAACTCTTCAAGTATTCGCTCAACTGCAATTGCAATTCCGGGTCGCTTAGCCGCATAGACGTGATCGAACCAAGGTCGTAGGTGGCGATATCTCCGTTCGAAGTCAGCAAACTCAAGACATCCGTGCTGGTCTGCGAGCGCTCGCGGCTCTGTGCCACCCGCGCCCCGACAATCTGCCCGCTCACACTTCCCTGCCCCAGCTTCAACTCAATCTTGGCCCCTTTCAACTGGTCAAGAAAGTCGGTCAGCGGCGTCCGCTCGCCCAGCTTAAACGGAAACTCAGCCAGCTTCGAGGCCAGCGGCATGCTCGAGTCATAACGCACTCCAGCCACCGAGTTTCCAGTCAGATCGTTGATCGTGAGCGACTTCAACACGTCGTTCATCTCATTGGCTTTGAAGTCAAGCCGGGCCGACTGCCCTGCGGGAATCTCTCCTCCCCGCTCGAAATATCCAATCCCGTGCTTATACAGAATCACCTTTCGCACCGGCAATTCGGCGGCTGGCAAACTCTGCACAAGCAGCGCAATACTTAGAACACTCACGGTCTGGCGCATAATACTCCTGTGACGATTTTGACACCACGTGAGTTGCATCTGTTTCCACTCGACGCAATGATGCGCCTGAGCCAGGCCGCCGGATGGAACCAAACCCCTGCCGATTGGCAACGCCTCATCACTCTCAGCCCCGGCCTTTGTTGGGGCATCGAGATGGACGGCAGGCTCGCCGCAACCGCAACTGCCATCACCTATGACGACGAACTGGCCTGGATCGGGATGGTGCTCACCCTCCCCGAACACCGCGGCAAAGGCCTGGCCCGCAAGCTCGTATCAACCATCCTCGATCTGCTCAAGGCCCGCAACATCCCAAGCATTGGCCTGGACGCAACCACAATGGGCGCGCCACTCTATCGCAGCTTCGGCTTTGAGGATCAGTGCCCAATCGAGCGCTGGTCGCGCCCTGGCACCCAGTTGCCCTTCCATCTGCCCACTCCCATTCAGACCACCAGCGTGATGGAAGCCCTGGCCGCCGAAAGTACCGTTCATTCCAGAGAAGATGCCTATCTGCTGCTCCGCCCGGGACATCTGGCCAATTACGTCGGCCCCTTTGTCGCCGAAGACGAATCCGATGCCGAAGAGCTAATCACCCAAATCCCGCGCGAAGCCTCACTCTACTGGGACTTGTTTCCGCAGAATCCCCTCGCCATCCGCCTCGCAACAGAGCAGGGGCTCAGTTCCACCCGGCAATTGATCCGCATGTCTTTAGGCCAGGCCCTGCCTCCGCCCGCACATACTTGCCTCGCCATCGCGGGCTTCGAGTATGGTTAAAAGAATGCAAGGATTTCGCGACGAGGCTGCCCTCGAAAACACGCTCTCACACCCGAGCGAAGCTGATATCGCTCTGGTGCGATCATTACCCGGCAATTTCCTGATTCTCGGAGCAGGCGGCAAGATGGGTCCAACCCTCGCCATGCGCCTCCAGAAGGCCATCAACGCCGTCGGCTCCAGCCAGCAGGTAGTGGCCGTCTCCCGCTTCAGTGAAGCCCGCACCCGCGAGGCGCTAGTGGCAGGTGGCATCAAAATCCTCAGTGAAGATCTGCTCGATCACGGCGCGCTGCATCGCCTGCCAGACACCGAAAACGTCATCTACCTTGCGGGCCGCAAGTTTGGGTCCTCCGGCAACGCGTCCCTCACCTGGGCGATGAACGTCCTGCTGCCCGGCCTGGTAGTCGATCGCTTCCGCCACTCCCGCATCGCGGCCCTCTCGAGCGGCAACATTTACCCGCTGGTGCCCGTGAGCTCACGTGGAGCCAACGAAGACACCCCCGTCGGCCCAGTGGGCGAATACGCTCAATCGGTGCTCGGCCGCGAACGCATGTTTGAATACGGGGCCAACGCTTACGGCGCCAAGGTGATCAACCTGCGGCTCAACTACGCCCTCGAACCCCGCTACGGCATCCTCGCAGACCTCGGGCAAAAGATCTGGCAAGGCGAGCCAGTCGACGTCTCGATGCCTGCGGTGAACTTCATCTGGCAGGGCGATGCCAACTCCTACGTGCTGCAATCTTTACCGCTTGCCACCTCCCCCGCCTCAGTTCTAAACATAGCCGGGCCAGAGATCCTGAAAGTCCGCGACATCGCCACGGCCTTCGGCAATCGTTGGCATAAGACGGTCGAGTTCACCGGGACAGAAGCTGAAACCGCGCTTCTCAACGATGGCTCAAAGGCTCACTCGCTCTTTGGCCGGCCCCAGGTAAGCTGGCTGCAAACCTTTGAGTGGACGGCAAGCTGGATCGAATCCGGTGGCCGTTCCCTCGGCAAACCAACCCACTTTGAAGCCAGGGACGGTAAGTTTTAATGTCGCTTAGATCTCGACTCTTCGAAGGCATGGTGATTCCAGCCCACCCGCTCGCTCTCACCGCAAGCCGTCAACTCAACGAAGCCAATCAACGCGGCCTCACACGCTACTACGCAAACGCCGGAGCCGGCGGCATCGCTGTCGCCGTGCACACCACACAATTCGCCATCCGCGATCACGGCCTGCTTGAGCCTGTTCTCAAGATGGCCATGGAAGAATGGCAGCCCACCGGGCGCCTTGCCATCGCCGGGGTCTGTGCAGCAAACGAAGCCGATTTGGCGGCGAAACTCGGCTACGACGCCGGGCTGCTAAGCCTCGCCCCCTTTCGCAACGCAACCGAAGACGAGATGCTCGCCTATGCAAAGTCAGTCTCAGAAACCATCCCTGTGGTTGGCTTTTATCTCCAGCCTGCCGTGGGCGGACGAGTGCTTTCCTACAGCTTCTGGCGGCGCTTCGCCGAAATCGACAACGTGGTGGCAATCAAGGTGGCGCCCTTCCATCGCTACCAGACCATCGACGTCATGCGAGCCGTAGCCGAAAGCGGCCGGGCCAGCGAGATCGCAATCTACACAGGCAACGACGACAACATCATCAACGACCTGCTAACGGTTTATCAGTTTGGCGATGTGAAGCTGCGCATGGTGGGCGGCTTGCTCGGGCAATGGGCCGTCTGGACACAGCGCGCCGTTGAAATTCTGAACGAGATCAAACACTACCACCGCCACCATCTACCTGTGCCTGAGAAGATGCTAACCCTCAACGCCCAACTCACCGATGCCAATGCAGCAATCTTCGACGTGGCCAATCAATTTCACGGCTGCATCGCCGGCATCCATGAAGTACTGCGCAGGCAGGGATTGCTCGAAGGCATCTGGTGTCTCGACCCGAACGAAGGTCTCGGCCCAGGCCAACTAGCCGAACTCGACCGCGTGCTTAGTGCTTATCCGCAGCTGCAGGATCGCGCTTAGTCACCGCTTCAAACATCTTCGCGGCAAGCTCTGCCGGCAACATCGCGCTGGAATCGAGGATCAGATCGTAGTTCGATTGATCCTCACAATCGATCCCGTAGTACTGCTTGAAGCGCTCGTTCTCAATCGTCTGCCTCTGCGCATTGGCCGCATAGGCGGCTTCTGGTGTTGCATACGATTCATCGCTGCGCTGCGCGTTAAAGACACGGTTGGCGGCGATCGATGTATCAACGATCAGATGCACCTTGTACGAGTTCGGGATGAAGTGCCAGGCAAGACGCGAGTCTACAATCAGTGACTCAGAAGAATCCCGCAGGGCAATCAGTTGGTCGTCGATCAGCTTGTCGATCGATTCGTCGGTCTTGGCAATCTCATTGAGCTCTATGACAGAGAGCCCGCGATCTTCCGCCATACGGCGCAAGATCGTGCCGGCAGAGACAACGCGCCAGCCAGTCAGCGCTGACAGTTCGCGGCAGACACTGGTCTTGCCGCTGCCGATCAGGCCAGAGACAGTAAGGATAGTTGGTGTAGGGGCAGAGGCCATGTATTTGAAATTGAAAAAAGGTCTAAGTACGAAGTCTAGCCAAAAGCCAGGCTCCAATGAGAGAAAAGAGTGCGTCGGGGCTCCAGGCGGCTAGTGCCGGAGGAAGCTGTCCCACATTGCCAACCTGCTCAAAGACGGAAGAGACGGTCCAATAAGCGATGGCAATACCAAGGCTGACACCCACTCCCGCCATCGCCCCGCGGTTACCCGTCATAAAGGCAAACGGGATACTGATCAGGGCCATGATGAAGGCAAAGAGCGGCACAGCAAACTTCTTGTGATACTGCACCTGCAACCGCGTTGTATCGAGCCCGGATTGCTGCAAAGTCTGGATGTAGTTCCACAACTGGTGGAAGTTCATCTGCTTGTCCTGGATCAATTCCTGCAAGAAGTAGTCCGGGGTTTCCGTCAGTTCCGGGAAGGTGGCAGTGGAGTCGAGAAAGGGGCTGTAATCGGCCATCTCGATTCCTTTGTAGTCGCGTTTGTAGCCACTTTGAAAAACCCAGCGCTTCAGATTCGGCTCCCATCGCGCGCGCTCGGCCGCAATCATGCGATTCATCGAGAATGTCTCGCAATTCAGTTCATAGACACGTGGGTTCACCATCACCTTCTGCACAGGGTCTAGAAACTTGTAATAGAAAATCCGGCAGCCTTCGCCGAAGATGAACTTGCGGTCGGGCTGCACATAAGTCTGCGGGGCCTTACCCTTGATCTCGCTTCGCAGTGCGTCCTGCTTGCGGTTGGCCTCGGGCACGTAATAGTAGTCGAAGGCAAAGAGGCTGGCGCTCATAAAGAGGCTGGCCACCAGAATGGCAAGCGAGAGGCGGTGCACACTCACCCCGCAGGCCTTAAAGGCAGTCACTTCGTTCGATTTACTCAGGATGCCGAAGGTCACCAGCACACCCACAAGCACGCTCACCGGAGTGGTTTGATAGATAAGCTGCGGTGACAGAAAGATCAGATAAGAGGTTGTCTTCGCCGTCTCGATATTGTTGCGGACGATGTCACCAAGAAGTTCAAAGAAGGTGAAGACCTCGGTCATCATCACGAAGCTAACCAGAAGAAGCGTGAAGTAGAAAAGAAAGGTTCGCAGCACGTAGGCGTCCATGATCGTGCTGAAGAATGAAACTCCAGGAACCTGAACCACCTTGTAGAATCCGGATTCAAAAGCCTGAGCTGCAGTGCGTTGAACGGTTGTCTCTTTCACTCCCCGCCATCTGGCCCACATCGCTGAGAAAGAAGCCTGCACGGCACCCACAACATCGCGATCTCCGGGCCGCTCCAGTCGCATCAGGAGAATCACCGCAAGAAGAACGAAAATCAGGTTGGGACCCCAGGCCGCAAGCTCGACAGACAAGCCACCCCGCCGCGCCATCTGTTGCAGGCTGATCATGCTCATGTAATAGAGAAAGGCGAGCAGGACGGTTACCACGAAAGCCGCGCTCTTGCCTGCTTTGCGCCGCGACACCCCCAGAGGGACGCCTACCAGAGCAAGCAGCAGGCAGGCAAAAGGGAGGGCGATGCGCTGGTTCAGTTCCAGACGCGCATCGAGAGTTTCCGTTCTTGGCTTCGATTGCACGAAGCGAAGCAGCGGCACGGTGTCCATCTCGAGAAAGTTGTTCGAGCGGCGGTATTCGTTCGGTTCTTTAGCCTGTAGCCCGAGATCGCTCTTGGGGGAAAATGAAGTGGCATCCTGGGCAGGGTTCTTGCCAATCTCGTAGGTGCTTCCATTCTTCATGGCAAGCTGAATGCGGTTGTTCTTGATGTCTGAAACAGCAAGGGCTTCCTCGCCCAGCAGAATACGAGGCTCATCGCTGCGTTCACGCGCGCCCGAGCTGCGCTGATCGGCCGCCCGCAAATCGGCCATGAAAATCTTGCGCCACTTCACCGTTGGCCCGGCAATCACGTCACCCACGTAAAGGACGGTATTGGGAAAGCCTTCTTCAAAAATGCGAGGTTGAATTTCAGCAGTCACCTGGGCTGCCAGGGCTTTGTTCATCAGCTTGGTGGACTGGCGCAGGCTCCAGGGCGTGAGCCACGTAGTAGAGGCAGCCGTCAACAGAAAGCCGAGAAAGCCAAAGGTGAGCACCGGAGCCACCACCCGCCTGGCAGGCGAACCGGTAGCACGCAGTGCCGTGATCTCGTTGTCGCCCGACATGCGGCTCAGGCCAATCAACACGCCCACCAGCACACCAACAGGAATGGTGAAGGGCGAGGTAGGCGGAACAATCAGAAAGAACAGGTAGACTGCCGTCTGCCAGTCTGTCGAGTTGCGCAGTACAAGCTCAAAGAGTTTGCCACTGCCAAGGCGCTGCAGAAAGAGTACAAACGTGAAGAGCAGCACACCCAGCAACGCGCTGGATGCGACTTCCCGAAAGATGGCTCTCGAAAGGATCTTCACGAAACCTCAGGCCGTAAGTGGCGGAGGGGGCACGACAGGAAGCTTGGGCAATTCCACCTGTGGCCGCTCGAGTTCAAGATCTTCAAAAAGAATGCTGGGGGCAACCGTGGTGCAACCAAAGACATAATTGCCGCCACCAACAATAGCGAAGGGCGCACCGTTTGCCAGGTAATCAAAATGAGCTTCATCGTTACCGGCAACCGTGATGTCTTTGAGAGCACGCACGTTCAGACTTCTAAACCGCAAGCCGCGTACCAGTTCTTCACGGCCATCGGGGTAGACACGATAAACCAGCAGAGGCAGCGGTGCCGGACGAGAACTGGCACCAGCCAGAGCCCCTCGTAATTCTTCAAAACTGGCAGTCGAAGGGAAGTCCAGCTTGCGCACCAGCAATCCATAGGGCTTGCTGCGCTGCTGCACCATTTCGATCAGCTTCTTCTTCATGTCGCCTGCAGGAATGGTTTCCTCAGACTTCACAAAGAGGTTGCTGGAATGAGCTACGTAGCCGCCGAAAGAGCCGGGCAGCCGGGCATGGCCATTGGTTGCCTTGGAGTCACGCGTCGGTATGCGAGTAGATAGATAGTTCTTGAAACTACCCTTCTCGATCAGCACCACCGGTTGCGACTTGGCGCCTTCAAGATCAATCGGATAGTGCCCCATCAAGGTGCGGCCCTTGTAGGTGGACTGCGTCGGGTCATCCACTACGGTGAACGAAGAAGGAAGGATTCTTGAATTCAAGCGGCCTTCGAGATCGCCTGTTGGGAGGTTGATTGGCCGTCCTGGCTCGGCCACCGGCTTGCGGTTGGTCGCAGCCTGGCTGCCAATCAAATCAGAAAACAGTTGCGCAGAGGCTTCAGCCTCAAACAGCACAGGGCCGGAATAGCTTTCACCCACCGGAGCCTTCAGAATTGCCGTCAGCTCATCAGCGGTACGGCGCATCTCGGCTTCCATTGCCGCCTCGGTCGAAATCGGCGATTTGTCAGTTACAAAGAAGAAGGCATGATTGCGCAGACGCATGCCATCCGCAGCCTGACCATTGGCGCGCGCTCTTACGTAGGTAATCAGTTCTGTATAGCGAAGCTCGGTGCCCTCGCTGTTGGCGAAATAGTAGATGTCGCGGGAAGACTCAAAATCGACCGAAGACGTGTAGATGTCGGGATAAGAAGCAAAGACCTTGGAGAGCTTGGTGATGCGGGTCTTCCACTGGTTTTCATCCACGCTCCAGGCAGGAATCGGCTCGATCATTTTGACCGCAGGAGCATCCGAAAAATCGGGAAGCTCTTCGGATTGTGTGATGTTCCTTAGCGCGGCTTTCTTGCGGCCAATCGCTTCAATTGCGGTCTTGTAAGCGCGGTCAATCGCCAGCCAAAAAACCTGGCGCATAGCAGCTGGATTGTTATCGAGAGGAAACTGATCCGGGTCAAACCGGGTTCCCATGAACAGTTCCGAGAAGATGTAGTTTGTATTGTCAAACTTCTTCTCTCCGATTCTCAAGCCAACCCTGGGGACGCGGAAGGATGTCGGGCTTGCACTGAAGAGCGCACCCAGACTGGCAGAAGCACGAAAAGCCTGAGCATCGTCGAGCGCACATTCCATGTAATAGATCGGCTGCCCGCCAACAACGCTCAAAGGGCGCGACCGAGTCATCTCGTCCTGCATGGCTTTGAGGATCGGGTCTTTAGACGGCTGGGCAAGAGCAGCCGCCGGGATCAAAAGCGCAAAGTCGCGGCGGCGCATTAGAGGACACCCCCGGTGATGCTCGAACCTGTTGGCCTGTCCAGATAGGGCGGACGTTCCTGAGACCGCTCCCGCAGTGAAACTTCGATCTCACTCACCATCAATGCCGGTGAAGAGGCTGAGACCGGAACCTGGCCCGATTCAGCGCCACAATATCCATTAAAAACTGTCGTTTCGTTGGAGGTCTCGACAATCTTCGAGAAGCTCGTAAGAGGGGTACCGACAATATCGGCGCCGCGAATCAGTTGATCGGGCCTGCCGTCGGCAAAGACTTTGTAGACCATCACAGGAAAGACACTGAAGGCCTGCAATCCACGACGGCTGGTAATCGTAAAGCCGCTCGATACTTCTTCAAAATAAAGTCCATAAGGTTTGTTCTGCTTCTTGATCTCGGCGATCAGCAGCTTGCGAAGATCGGCACTCGAAACAGCTTTGGAACTTTCTACAACCAGATTCGACTGACGCGCCACAACTTCAGCGCCAAGCTGTTTACGGCCATGACCGTTCGAAACGGGGAAGCCATTGATTGGCGAGCGCGACATCAGGAAGTTCTCCAGTACACCCGCTTTGACTACACTGATGGGCTTGGCCTGCACGCCTTCATCGTCAAAGTTGTACCAGCCGTACAGATCGGTACCAGCGAGTTGGTGAAGGGTAGGGTCCATCTTTACGCTGAGAAAGTCTGGCAGGATTTTCTGGCCTACCATCTTGGTGAAGGTCTGGCCTTCGCTTTCGTCTTTTTGACGATGACCTTCGATGCGGTGACCAAAGATTTCGTGGAAGAAGACTCCGGCTGATTTTCCCGACATGATGGCGGGTCCAGTAAAGGGTTCAGCCAGCGGAGCCTTGAGTAAGGCGGCTAGCTTGCGGTAAACCTTTTCGACTGCCGCCTGAACTGCTTTTTCGTCAGGGAGCCTTCCCATATCTTCAGCTTCAAAAGTTTCGCTCGCCGCCAGGTTCATACCATCGCTCGCTTTACCGCGAGCACTGATCAGGATACGGGCGAACTGCCGGCCATGCTGAAGCTTGGTGCCTTCAGTGCTTACCAGCGTCTTGACTTCGCGCTGCCCCACGACAACCACACTGCTGGCAAGAACTTCGGGCTTGTCGGCAAAGTACTGGCTCCACTTGCGCACACGATCTTCCCAGAGCTTCTTTTCAAACTTGAGCGGGGGTACAACCTCATACTTGACTACTGCAGCCGATGGCGAAAAGTCCCCCGACTTGTCATCGCTTTCGAGCTTTACCTGCTGGTTGGTCTTGATGTTGATGAGCCGTTGCGCACCGCCGCGATAAACGCGGTCGGTCTCAAGCCAGAGACGACGGCGCAGCGCGTTTGGTTCGTCCTCAAGAGGCATTGCGATCGCACCAGAGAACTGGGGCCGGTCGCCGCGAATCTGCCTGTAGTTGTCGAGCTTGGCGTCACCAAGGCGAATCGATACGTCTACAGCGCGGCTCTTGCCTGTGGATGTTCCCTGAAGCGTGCCGAGAGTTGCGGTAACCGACATCGCTTCCTGTTCCACCATCTGATAGGACATGAAATAAGGAGCAGGTTCGGACTTTTTGAGAGCGGCAAAGTTCCTGTTCAACTCTTCATCAAGAATCTGGATCACTTTGGGCTGGGCCTGCAAGGCAAGGGAGAAGGCTGGAAGGACTAGCAAAAAGCGGAAAAATACAAGCGAATTGTGTGCAAACACACCCTGAGCATAGCACGCGCACTATTTCCTCTTTGTCATCTGGAATTGCCGCAAATAGGATATGTTGGGGGTAATGAAACGCGTATTGATGCCAGTCGATTTTTCACCCCGCGACGTTGCAGCGGCGCATTATGTGAAGCAGCTGTATCAGAAGTCGCCGTTTGAAACGATTCTTCTCCATGTGGTGCCACCTCCAGATTACGAGGCTGCAGTACTTGAAGCAGGCGGCCCTGTCCTGCAGGAATTGATGGATACCCGGAGAAAGCTGGGGCTCGAACGTCTGGAAGCCACCTGCACCGCCGAACTGAGCGGGATGCCAGTAGAACGGGTGCTACTCGAAGGCTTCCCGAGCGAACGGATTGTTCAATATGCTACCGAGCGTGAAGTAGACCTGATTATTCTCCCCACACATGGCTACGGCCCTTTCCGCAGATTCCTGCTGGGAAGCGTTACATCCAAAGTGCTGCACGACGCAGAGTGCGCAGTCTTGACTGGTGCGCATATGGAAGACCCGAAGCTCGAGGACATCCACTTTACAAAGATCGCAGCAGCCGTGGATTTGAGCGAGACTTCGGTGAAGGTGATTGCCGAAGCAAAGTCCCTGGCCGAAAGCATGGGGGCAAAACTAATCGTGATGCATGCCATGACGGGCTTGAGCGGCCACGTCGGCTTCAACTTCGAGAAGGCTCACGAACTCCACTTTGAATCTGCCGTCAAAGAACGGCTGGCCGAGCTCACCAAGGGCCTCAACGTAGAAACATTGATCGAAACCGGCGACCCGGGCAAGACGATTGCCTCGATGGTGAAGAGTTCCGGCACCGATCTGGTGGTAATTGCACGCAGCACCTCCCACGGCCTTGCTGCCTTGCGGTCCTACACCTACGCGATCATCCGCGAAAGCGGAGTTCCGGTATTGAGTGTCTAGCGAGCGGAAACCAGCAGCACACCGGCAAGCACCAGCGCAGTGCCGCAAAGCTGTGTGAAGCTCACTCCCTCATTCAAGAAAAGATAACCGAGCCAGATAGTGAAGACGGGGCCAACCGAAGCGACGATAGACGTCTGGTTGGCCCCGATTCTTTTGATTGCCTCGGAGGTGAAGTAAATCGGAAGGATGGTTGAAAATATCGCCAGCGCCCCGGCAATCCAGTAGATCCCGGCGGGCTGCCTGAGATCGCTCACCGGATGCGTCAAAAAGAACTGGGCAGTGATAAAACCCGAGGCGACGCTAACCACGATACCCGTAAGGCGGATGCTGCCAATGCGGTTGATCACCCGCCCTGAGCCGACCAGGTAGATGGCATAGGTTACCGAAGACACAAAGACAAGCAAGGCTCCCTTCCAAACCGCCCCGGGCTGATCACTGAGCGAGAGCTCGTTATAGAAGAGCAGAGCGATTCCGAGCCAGGACAAGGCAAGCGCGC
>JBIPMY010000106.1:0-16141 GCA_044376335.1 Bryobacter sp. | reverse complement strand
ACCCAGGGTGCCGGCACGCGGTCAAGAAATGCGTTTACCTTTTCATGATTTAGAACATGCTCAAAATCGGGGATGTTCAGGCCTTTGTCGGCAGCCTGCCGCCGCATGGCCAACTTGTCGCGGAAGTAGCGCGTGGTGGTCTCGCCCATGCCCGGAATTCTTAGATGTTCTCGCAGCGCGGCCGCCATCTCCAGATCAAAATCATCGAGAGGAACAATCCGGTCGAGCGCTTCGGAGCGGGAAAGATAGCTGACGGCGTTGATGGTTTGCTGCCTGTCCCACTGCTTCTTGTCGTCCGGCATGTAGTAGATCTCATCGATGCACTCCATCGGCCACTTCGCACATTCCTTCAGGCTGTGGGAAGTCAAAAGCAGCACGCGGCAGCCCTGACGCTTGGCTTCGCGCAAAAATTCGTAGCCTTTTTCGTAACTGGCTATACACAAAACAGTGAGGGGACGCATACTGAAAAGACCTCGGGGAGCGGCTGGACTGCTACACTTTTCAGGTTAACCGCATGCAAGGCCCTCGTCAGCAGATCATTCTTGAATTTTTTGAAAAAGTCTTTGCCGTTCTGGCATTTGGGAGCGCTTCGGCCCTTTCACCAATCGCGCTCTTTCCGCTCGCGGGCAGGAGAATTGGCTGGCGACAGCGCGCTGATGGTTCCGAGATAGCGCGAATTCTGGCCTACCGCGAGATCGCAGTCTTTTTCGCTTTGGCTGTTGGTGTCTTTCTCAAGCCGCAACTGCAACTGATTCCTTTTGATCCGATCATTACGGCTACCTTTTTCCTGGTTCTGAGCATTGGCTTAATGCTATTGGCGGAACGATCTACCGCTGCACTGATCCCAAAACTCCACGAAAACGAGTGGACTGGCCCCGCTCTTCGTAATTTGTTCGGCTGGGCTGTCCTTGGTATCACGCTCACGTCGTTTGGAAAGACTCTCGACCAATCCACCCTCTTCGCCTGCTGCCTGATCGCGCTCACCACGGCCACGATTCCTATGGCAATGGCCTTCCGTCGTGGCGAACCCGGCCTCCTGATCCCAGGGGCTTTTGTCGCGTTGCTTGGAATTACGATTTGGAACCCCTGGATAGCGGCAGCAGGCTTCGGATGGGTTATCCCTTGCGCAGTACAGATCACTCATAACGTGAAGGGATCTTTTGCGCTGCGCTCCATCGTCTGTTGGCTTGGACTGTGGGCGGGCCTCCACATACCAGCCCCGGCTTCCATCGCCGCTATGGCGATCCTGTTTGTTCTGACGCTGGAGATGTGGCGCTTTGTACTGCGGCTCATGGTTTATTTCCCTCTCCGGACTTTGCATCGATTCAAGGTTTACGGGTCTGAAAATTATGCGGCAGACGGCCCCGGCATGCTGCTTTCCAACCACGTCACCATGATCGATGGCTGGCTGCTTGGCGCCATGACCCAACGAATGGTGCGCTTTCTTGCCTTTGACGCCTATTTCAAGAACCCGGTGGTTGCGTTTGGGCTGAACCTGTTCCGCTCGATCTCGATTTCACAAGGGGCCCGGCGCGAGGCGATTGAAAGCCTTCGAAAAGCACGGACGGTTATCGAAGAAGGCCATTTCGCAGGAATTTTCCCGGAGGGCGGCATTACCCGAAGCGGCCATCTCCAGCCCTTCCAGAAGGGCTTCACCCGGATTGTCTCCGGCACCCAGATCCCGATCATTCCTGCCTATATGAATGGCCTGTGGACCAACCTGCTCAGCTTTAGCGAAAGCAAGGTAACCGTGCGTATCGGGCGCTTCTTCCGGCCGCTTGAGATTGAATTCGGGAAGCCTCAGCCCCCAACCATAAGTGCAAGAGACCTCTGGCGAGTCGTCAAAAGTCTTGAGGTGAATGCCGCTTTCCGGGACGCCCATCATGCTCCACTGCTTCCGGTGGCATTTCTCGAATCAGCCAGGAAACACGCCAAACTGATTGCGGTTCGAGCTGGCGGCCAGAGCATCAGTTATGGAGACCTATCCACAAAATCCCTCCTTTTTGCAAGGCACATCAACCGCCGTCTGCGCCGCAAAGCGCGAATCGGGATCTTTTTGCCTGATGGCATCGAAAAGACAATTGCTCACATTGCAACAATCCTGGCGGGCCATGTGGCCATGGACATTCCCGACTTGAAGGGTTCAGATCTCGATCAGTTCATTACCAGCCACGGGCTGGGAACGCTGATCACCTCCCAAAGCTGGATCGATTCCCATGACGTCTCAAAAGCCGACAGCATGGTCTTTATCGGGCGGGCTCTTGAGAAATTCGAGACAAAAGCGCCATCTCTGCCTGCACGTTATCTGACGTTTTTCCCAAACTTTGTCTGGCGGCAGGTTTGTACCTTCTCCATGCGCAAAGATAGCGCTGGAGCGATCGTGAGCTCTCCGCGCGGAGCAGCCGTGTTATCGCACCGGGGCATCTGGAGCGCCGCATGGGCTGCGCGCCGGGTTCTATGGTGGAAACCAGGAGTTGCAATCCACAACCGCGTCAGCCTGAGCCGACCGGCTAGCCTGACGCTTGGTTTCTGGATGCCTTTGCTCAATGGGGCGACGCTGGTTTTTGAAAACGAGGCTGTCGACTTTGAACTCGTCGACGCGCCTGAGTGGCAATCTGCTCACCCCGACAGCAAGCATGTGCTGGTAATCGACCCCACAGAAGAACTGGGCGAGCGCTACCTGCCGATTCTCGAACTGGCAGAAGCCTCCGGTGTTGCGGCGATCTCATCGCCGCCGGTTGACTTCATGGGTGAAGTGCAAAGTGGCATGAAAAGTGGCACCTTCGGACAAATGCCCTTTGGCCTGGAACTGGAAGAGACCAGCACAGGGATCAGGCTACGAAGCCCATCCAGGCTATTGCGCTATCTCGATGCAGGGGAAGCTAAAGTCCATTCCCGTATCGACGACTGGCTTGAGGTCGACGTGCCGCTCAGCCTGACAGAACACTGGTTTGTAGAACTGAAGTCTACTTCAGAGCTGCAAACTTCTTCCACGACGCAGCAGCATCAAAGCTCTTCACATCCCCAGGGTGAATGATCACCCGAAAGCGGAAGCGCATCGTCTCGCCAGGCTTCAGCGTCATTGAGCCACCGGTAGCAGTCTTGTCACGGGTGAAGTCGCGGATGCCGAAGATATTGGATGCAAACAGGCCATAGGCGCGTGAATGCCAGTAGGTGGGGTGACGCGGATTGCCCGGGTGATCGAGGATTACAACTCCAAGCTTTTCACCCTCAAGAGTGCCTGAATAATCCACCCACGGGCTGCGCTTACCCCAGACGTTCTTCTCCTTCTCGGCATCGACGCTGGTCATAGTGCCAGTGGATTCCTCCTCCAGTGCCCGAACGAGGCGCATCGCGAAAACGCCTTCTTTGGTGTCGCCAAATACAGATTCTTCGATTGCCGTGAGCGTGATGTCGAAATCCATCGTGCGCAGGCCGCTGGCTGGCTCAGAGTAAAAGGTCATCGTGCGGGCCTCGGAAAGAAGCCGTTTGCCGTTGCCGTCGATCCAGTCCTGAAGGGTCGATACCGAACCCGACTTCTTGCCGTTCTTGATGTCCTTCACCTTGACGACCTTGATTTCGCCCCGGCCTTTGCCTACGCCCTTCTGGTTCTTTTCATTGGCCCAGAAGTCCCAGCCGTTCACATCGCCGTGCGAAAACCAGAGCCCGCGATGGTGTGGGTGGTCGCGCTTTTCGCCTTCCACCAGATCCATCGGAAAGCTGCGCGTGATCTGCTTGCCGTTGGCCGTGCGGAGCGGATGCAGGTAAGGTTTAGCTGAGTCAGCGCTGATGATGTAATCGGAGAAATGCTTGCCGTCGATCTCGATACGGATGCGGTCTGGTGCTTGTGTAAGCTTGACCTGGGACCAGGAAATCGTGGCGGCCAGGAGGAAGAGAAATTGAAGCTTCATCAAGGCAAGTAGATCACACCATGGGTGTCGGGTACAATGATCCAATAGGAGGACAGCTATGGGACCTTTGGGTTGGCAAGAGACAGTTTTCATATTTTTGCTTGCGTTGCTCATTTTTGGCCCCAAAAAACTGCCCGAGCTTGGCCGGAACATTGGTAAGGCTCTCACGGAATTCCGCCGTGCATCAAGCGAGTTGCGCGCGACATTTGATCGCGAAATGGCCAACATCGAGAAGGAAACTTCTCCGATCAAGGACGAAGCCGCAAGGTTGGGGAATGACATCCACAACACGGTTTACGACAACAACTCGTATCCTCACGACGACTATGGCTACAGCTATGATGGCTATAGCTATCCCGACTACACGTCGGAAACGTCAGAGGTAGCGCACACGGATTCTACCGCGACTGAGGAAAGCTCAGGCTCGGATCACGAGAGCATAACGATCGCCCAAGCCGAGGGAACAGTCGCCGTAGGTTCGCAAGACGAATCAACGGTAGTGTCCACTGCGGAAAGCGCAACGGAAAAGGCCGATCAACAAGAAGCCAAGGCTTAAGAAAGCACGATACGATGCCGCAGGACGAGCAAGAGAATAAGAGTGTGCCCGAACCCGCCTATGACCATCCGGGTGGGGCAGACAGTCACGGTTATCAATACAATGAAGCTCCTTTGGTAACGCTACCTCAGGAGCCTCAAACCCCACCACCGCCGCCAAACCCTCCACCCCCTCCGCCCGAGGAGGACGATGAAGAGGATGACGGCATGTTGCGGATGTCGTTTCTCGATCACCTCGAGGAGCTTCGTTCGCGACTCATCAAGGCTGTTGTAGGCCTTGTAGTCACTTACGGTTTGTGCCTTATTTTTGCGGGCAAGCTCTGGGAGATTGTTTCAGAGCCGGCCGCAGCAGCATTGCGCGCCATTGGCGCAAAGCCCGATCTGGCGCAGCTCGCACCGATGGACGGCTTCCTGGTCGTCTACTTCAAGTTGCCGCTTTTGGCAGCCCTGTTCATCGCTTCGCCGTGGATTCTATGGCAGGTATGGGCGTTTGTTGCCCCAGGCCTGTACAAGAATGAGCGAAAAATGGCGGCGCCCTTTGTTATCAGCACAGCCGGCTTATTCATCGCCGGCGGTTGCTTTGCCTATTTCGTCGCCTTCCGCTTCGGTCTCGCCTTTCTGCTTGGAATTGGCATGAACTTTGGCGTCACGGGTGGAGCAAAAATCACTCCGGTCGTCTCCATCGTCGACTATTTCGACCTTTTCGTGAATGTCATGCTGGGTATCGGCGTTACCTTCGAGTTGCCGGTGCTGATCTTCTTCCTCACGATGCTGCGGGTGGTGACTCCGGGCTTCCTGATTGAGCACTCGCGTTACGCGATTCTGGCAATCACGGTTCTGGCGGCGTTTATCACGCCAACGCCGGACATCGTAAACCTGCTGATCTTCGCCGTGCCGATGATTCTGCTCTATTTCGTAGGCGTCTTTGCCGGCTACCTGCTGGTATTGTCACGCGAGGGCAAGCGATTCCCCTGGCATATCCTTCTGATGCTTCTGGCTGGCTTTGCTGCTGCAGGTGCAGGAGTTGTCTGGCTGCTGATCAGCCGCTTCGGATTCAAGCTGGTTAACTACTGGCCTTACGTTGTTCAGTAGGGAAGTCTGTGAGTGGGAGGCCAAAGACGTGGATCAAAAGCTGCGTCAGGGCCTCCAGATTCGCAACCGCTTCTGATCTTGCCTTAAGCGGGGTGAATCCTTTGGTTTCTCCCGAATAGCTGGGGTGCAGCTCAAAGCCCAGGTGATCCCGGCAAAAGAACTTGAAATCGCCCGGCTTGAGAATCAGATTGCCCCAGCTCAGACGGGTAAGGTCAAGCCGTAGAACGCCTTGTCCCAAAACGGGGAACTCGATACTGCCCCCTCGATCCAGGGTCTCAGAGGCGAGGTTGAGGACGCGTTTGGTCCAGGCATCTTCGGCAGCCTTCAGCAGATCGAAGAGCTTTTGATCGTCAAAGCGAAAGAGAAGTCTGTCGAGTGGGTCTTTCCACAGGAATTCAAAGACTCCTTCGTTGCTGCGCCTTCGATAAAGACTGGCAGCTTCGGCAAAAACCAGAACTTCGCGCCGGACGAGCCTGCCGGGGTTGCGATCACACTCAAAGCAGGCAACACCATCCTCACCCAGATAGCCGAGCGAGTGCTGAAACGGAATCCCCAAAGTGGAGAGGTATTGCAGCCAGACGCGGTTCTTTCTTAGTGTGGTGGAGGCAGCCAGGACTCTGCCGATTTGCTCCGGAGGTGGAGCGAAATGGAAGTCCTTCGACATTAGATCTTAAAGAACCAGAGCCAGAAATATTGTTCGCCGGCACCGTGGCGGTAGCGGGGCTCGAAGCCGCAGCGTTCTGCCATCTCTTTGGCTTCTTCATCGCTGTAGCTGGCGCCAACCCAGGTGTCGTCTGGATTGGTATCGCAGCCGGTGTAGCCCTGCACCTGGAACTTGAAGAGTGAACCGGGCCGGAGCAGACGGCTGACTTCCTTGACGTAAGTCTCGATCACAGCCTTTGAAGGGATGTGCTGGAAGACAATCGTTGAGAAAGCAAAGTCGTAGCCGATGTCAGGCAGAACCTGCAGGTCAGTGCCGTTGTTGCAGAAGACATGCGCGTTCGGATGGTTGCGGAGGCCTTGTTTGGCTTGAGCAATCATCTCTTCTGAAATGTCGACAGCGTAGACTTCTCCAAAGAGGTTGGCAAGGGCGCGGGTGACGCGTCCGGCTCCACAACCGATTTCGAGGACTCGCATCTGTTTGGGGTCTTTTCCCTGGCAGATGTTGGTCATGTCAGTGCGGATCTCTTCGCTTACGGTCTGTTCACCGGAAGCATAGAACTCTTCGTCCGACCATTCGGTCTGGGCAGTTTGTACGTAATGTTTGGCGTTTTCGCGAGCACGGGCGTCCCAGTCCTCACGCATTTTCACCAATTGCTGTTCAAGGTCCATCAAATCTCTTATTTTAGTAGGGTGCTTCCAATTTTCCTACTCTTCGCGCTCGCTTCCGACACCATTGACGCTTTTGGCCAGAAATGGCGGGTACCGAACGCCGTAGAGTGGGTCTACCGTGATGGTACCTTGACGATGCTTGCGGCGAGGCCACAGGAGGCAAATCCAAGATACCCAATTCAGTATGCCTTACTTGAGGGGCAAGATTTTGGGTCGTTCACCTTAGAGTGTGAGGTGATGCGGGATATGGGGAGTCTCATTCTGGTTTACAACTGGAAGGATTCGTCTCACTTCAACTACGTCCACCTGAGTGTGGATTCGCCCGAGAAGCAGATCGTGCATAACGGGATCTTCCATGTTTATGGTTCTGATCGTTCGAGGATCTCGAAGGGGATTGGGGCAGGCAGCTTGCCGACGACGGCCTGGACGAAGGTGAAGATGGTCTACGACGCGAATACCGGCAGGATTGTGGTGGAGGTGGGAGGCCAGAAGTTTCCGTCGCTTGATGCGGTGGATGTTTCTCTGACCTCCGGGAAGATTGGTTTAGGTTCGTTTTTCGAGACGGCCCAGTTTCGCAACCTGAAGATTAGCCCGGCTCGCTAGGTGCGGAAAAGTACGCTCTCGTTGTTGAAGCTGCGGACGGCAAAGATGAAGCAGATGATGGCGTAGACGATATTCGAGACGTTGGTGATGACAAAGGACAGCATCGGGACATCGCCCTGGAGGATGGCCTTGAGGAGTTGGCTTGAGTTGAAGATCGGAATCAGGCTCAGGACAGGGGTGAGTTCCATCCCAGGCAGGCCGCCGAGGAGCGACGGGAAGATGACTAGCATGATAAGCGGGGTGAGATAGCTCTGGGCTTCTTTGAAGCTGCGGGCCATCAGTGAAATCGCGAGCATCAAAGCGCCGGCCATTACTGCGACTGGAAGCAGAGTGAGGAGCATCAGGCCGATGGTTTGCGGGTCGGTTGGGACATTGCCGAGCATTTTCTCCATGCCTTTCATTTCAATGCCGCCGCGTTTGAGGCTGAGGAACAAGCTGCCGGTGGTTAGCAATGCGGTGGCGTAGATGGCGGCTACGCAGGCTAGAATTTTGCCCAGGACAATATCTGTGCGGCGGGCGGGGCTGGCGATTAGAGCTTCAAGAGTCTTTCGTTCTTTCTCGCCGGCGGCCATATCGATTGAGGGGTACATGCCCCCTGAGAACATCAGCAGGATGACCACATAGCCGAGCATGCTGCCGAGGAGGAAGCCTCCCATTTTGCGCTCGCTGGCTACGTTTTCGCG
The DNA here is from genome assembly GCA_044376335.1 of Bryobacter sp. Classification (GTDB taxonomy): domain Bacteria; phylum Acidobacteriota; class Terriglobia; order Bryobacterales; family Bryobacteraceae; genus Bryobacter. The sequence goes on along the minus strand of JBIPMY010000106.1, from coordinate 7,965 downwards.
CTTGACGGTGAAGGGCTTTAGGACGCTTGCGTCGAGGTTGGCAGTTCTTAGTTTTTCAAGCACCAGCAAGTCTCGGTATTCATTGAGAGCGGTGCGGAGTTTCTCGGCAGCAAGGCCGCTGGATTGGCGCGTGCCTTCGGCGTAAACACTGACGAGTTTGCCGTCTTGGGAGACGGTGAGGCCCGTTGCGGCGGTTTTATTTTCTACTGCTGAGGCGACGTTGTCGATCTCGACGATCTTGAGGCCGCTGCGGGTGATAACTGGGGTAAAGGCGGCGGGGATGCTGTCTTTAATGATGGCGACGGTGGTGGCTTCGGTTGCGGCCTTCTTCTCGGCATCGCCCATGAAGCGGCCCATGACTCCGAAGACCAAGGGGAAGACGACGACGGGAAGAATGACCATACTCATCAGGGTGCGGCGGTCTCTGAGGAGGTCGATGATTTCTTTTTTGAGGACAGTGAAAATTACGCTGGGGTTCATGCGGCACTCGGAAGTTCAAGGAGGTCAAGGAAGATTTCGCGGAGGCGTTGTTTGCCGGTGGCGGCACGGAGTTCGTCCATGGTGCCGGAGATCTTGAGCTGGCCGTGGTTGATTACGGCGATGCGGTCGCAGAGGTATTCGGCTTCTTCCATGATGTGGGTGGAGTAGATGATGCATTTGCCCATGCGTTTGGCTTCGAGAATGCTGGCTTCAATTACGCGGGCTGTGGGGAGATCGAGGGTGGCGGTGGGCTCGTCGAGGATGAGGACGGGCGGATCGTGAACAAGGGTGCGGGCGATGGCGGTCTTTTGCTTCATGCCGCTTGAGAGTTTGTCAGCACGGGTATCGGCAAAGTCTTTCATGTCGAGTCGCTCAATGAGTTCGCCCGTGCGGCGATTGAGGTCTTGTTCGGGGACTTCGGCCAGGCGGCCAAAGAACTGGAGGATCTCTCGGGGAGTGAGGCGGGCGTAGAGACCCATGTCGCCCGTGAGGAAGCCAACCTGGCGGCGGACGTCGGCGGGGTTCGAGCTGATATTGAAGCCGTTGATGGTGGCCGTGCCTGAGGTTGGCTTGAGCAAAGTTGAGATGAGGCGGAGGGTGGTGCTTTTGCCGGCTCCGTTCGGGCCAAGGAGGCCGAAGATCTCGCCCTTTCCGACTGAGAAACTGACATTGTCAACCGCTTTAACGGTGCCGCGTTTCTTGTCCTCGAAGTGGCGGCTGAGGGCCTGGACTTGTATCATGCTTAGGACGATTGTAGCGAGGTACACAAGAAAAAGTGCTTCAATTCCGGCAAGAAGCTGCACCGGCGCATCTGGCGCCATGGGTGGAATGCACCTGGACGCTTGAGGGAGTGGCCGAGCGGGAAACCGAGATCATTCTGCCAGACGGGCGAATGGAATTGGTTGTGCATCATGGGGCGAGGCCAAAGGGTCAGGCGGCAAGTTTCGTTACGGGGCAAATCGTCGGGCCGCTCGAGTTGATTCCAACGGGGTGGATGTCGACCAGAGGCATGAGGCTGAGGCCCGAGGCGGCGGGTGCTTTTTTGCAAATGCCAGCTTCTGAAGTTACCGGACACTTCGCAACGATTCGGATTCCCGAACCGAAGCTAATGCCTGATGCAGCAATTGGGCGAGCGGTGCGGTTGATTGAGCGGTCAGCCGGAAGGGTCAGAATGGATGCATTGACCGCAGAGGTGAACCTGAGCCCGCGGCACTTTGACCGGCGATTCCTTGCGGCTGTGGGATTGCGGCCGAAGGAGTTTGCGCGGATTGTGCGGTTCCAAGCCTTGTTGTCTGCGTATCAGAATGGGGATTTTCCGCGATGGGTGGATCTCGCTCTCGCTTGCGGATTTTATGATCAGGCTCATCTGGCGAATGAGTTTCGTCAGTTTGCGGGTGTGCCACCGACGGAGTTCTTTCGGGACCCTAGTGCATTGGCATTGCTGATGGCTGATTTTTCCAAGACCTGGCATCGCAAGAAAAACTATTATCAAGACCTATGCGAATTCTAACGATTCTGTTTGCCCTGAGCCTGTGCGCACAGGAAAAATCCAAGTTTGAGATGCTTGGGTGGATTGCCGGGAGCTGGTCTGGAAATATGGGACGGGCAACGATGGAGGAGAGCTGGTTACCAGCGGCAGGAGGGGCGATGCTTGGGGTGAGCCGCGTCGTAGCCGGGCCGCGGATGGTAGCGTTTGAGTTTCTTCGGATCGTGCAGAAGGACGGTGAGGTTTATTATGTGGCGCAGCCCGGGGGGCGGCCGGCGACTGAGTTCAAACTGACAAGCGTGACTGCGACGAAGGCGGTGTTTGAGAATCCGGCCCACGACCATCCGAAGATCATCTCGTATGAGAGAGATTCCGAGGGGAATCTGGTGGCGACGATTGAGGGTGATGAGCGCGGCCAACATAAAAAGCAGGAGTTCCGGTTTGTGAGGCAACATATTTCAGGCAGGTGAGTCCTGTCAGTATGCCCTTACCTACCGATGAGCAGTTGCTCAAGCTCGCGAATGATCTGATTTCGACGTTAGATCATAAATTTGGAGTGCATCCCGGCTTCCGCCCGGCTCATGCGCGTGGGTTGTTGGTAAAGGGAGTGTTTACGCCAACGGCGGCCGCTCCGAGGTTATCGAAAGCTCCTCATTTTGGGCGGGCATCCACGCCGGTGACGGTTCGATTTTCGAGCGGCACGGGGTTGCCTTTGATTTCGGATGTGGATCCGAAGGCGAACCCCAGAGGGATGGCGACGCGATTTCATCTGGAGGAGCGCGTGCATACGGACATCATCGGCCAATCGGCGAATGGGTTTCCGGTGAGGACGGGATCGGAGTTTCTTGAGTTCTTGCGGGTGGCGGGAATTCCGGAGGAGCTTGAAAAGTTTGTGGCTGCGCATCCGGCGGCGAAACGGTTTCTGGAGATGCCGAAGCCGAACCCGTTGAGCTTTGCGACGGAGGCCTTCTTTGGGGTATCAGCGATGGAGTTCGAGAATGTGCAGGGGGTGAAGCGGTTTGGCCGTTTCCGGCTGGTTCCTGAAGCGGGAGTGAAGCATTTGAGCGCAGAGGAGCTTGCAGGCAAGGGCGAGAGTTATCTGTTTGACGAATTGCGTGGGCGCATGTTGGCGGGCGCGCCGGGGTTCCGAATTCAGGTTCAACTCGCGGATGTGGGAGACGTGGTTGACGATGCGACGGTGCAGTGGCCGGAGACGAGGGGGTTGATGGAAGTGGGCCGGATGACGCTGACGGAATTTCACAGCGAAGACGCCGAGGCGCAGAAGCACATCATCTTTGACCCGATTCCAAGGGTGGTGGGGATTGAGCCATCGGCGGACCCGTTACTGGAATTGCGAGCGGCGATTTATCTATTGAGCGGCCAACGACGACGTAGCGCATGAGCTTTATGTGGGGATATACTCATATGAATCATGGATATCAACAACATCATCAAGCTGGTTGAAGGCACGGTAGTAAGTGTCGGGTTACAAGTGATGGGGGCACTGGCGCTCTACATCATTGGGCGCTGGCTGATTACGTTTGCCGTCGGTTTGGTGCAGAAGGCGCTGGCGCAGCAGAAGCTGGAGCCGACGCTGCTGCGGTTTATCGGGAACACGATTTCGGTGGTGTTGAACATCACGCTGGTGATCGCGATTCTTGGCTATTTCGGAGTACAGACGACGAGCTTTGCGGCGCTGCTTGCTGGAGCGGGGCTGGCGATCGGGACGGCCTGGGGAGGATTGCTTTCGAACTTTGCCGCAGGGATTTTCCTGGTGGTGTTGCGGCCATTCAAGGTTGGAGATTTTATCTCGGCAGGTGGGATTACCGGGACAGTGGAAGAAGTGGGTTTGTTTGTGACGACAATCGACACGCCGGATAACATCCGTACGTTTGTGGGAAATAACAAGTTGTTTAGCGATAACATCCAGAACTTCTCGACCAACGCCTACCGGCGGGTGGACTTGTCGGCGCAGATCTCTGGTGCAGCGGACCCGAAGGCAGTGGCTGAGGCACTCAAGAAGCGGATCCAGGCGATTCCTAATGTCGTTACCAAGCCGGAAGTGGATGTGGTGATTTCTTCGTTTACGGCGGTGGGTCCGGTGCTGGCGATCCGGCCGTATACGAATAACGAGCATTACTGGCAGGTGGTGTTTGATACAAATATGGCGATTCGGGAAGTGTTGGGGGATGGTACCTTCCCTGCGCCGATGCCAGTGTTTGGGGTTCAACATTTGAACGAGCACGGGCGCAGCTAGCAGGGCTGACAAACTCCGTTCGATGCGGGTTCCAAATCAATCGTCAGAGGCCTTGCATTTCTCCTCTCAAACTAATTTCCACACGTTAAAAGCCAAGAACACCAATACCGGCGAGCCCGCAAATAGCTAGCCCGATTGCTCCAGCTAGATTTTTCCGAAACTCGCCGATTCCAATTTTTTTAGTCTGCATAAGAATCGCTATTGCATGCACAGTGAAACTCAATCCGGACGCTTGCCGTTTTGTTCCAAGCCCCGAGCTAAAGTAAAGCCATGCAAGTAGCCCGCAACTGGCTTATTCTGCTGATAGCCTTGCAGCAAGTTTCCTGTACTCGCATGGAGCAAGAAGCCACGAGAATCACCTGCGGCGGAAAGGCGGCACGGCTGATGTTTTATTCGGATTCTCCGCTGCGCAGCAAGGTGCGGATAGAAACGATGCAAGCGCCTTCTCAACGTTGGGAAACGATATACCAACAGGAAGTCGAGAGCTCAGCAGGCATTGTGGCGAGCGCTTGTACCCCAGACCAGAAACTCGCGTGTATTCACTTTGACAACCAGCTGGAGAAGCCCAGCAAGCTCACGATCGATTTTGAGCACTTTATCGCGACGGCATCCAGCCGATGCTTTGTGCCCATTGAAGAGGCTCTCAGGCAAAAAGGGTTTGCAGCACAGCCCAACAACTAAAGCCTGGTTTACGGCTCCAGGTGGTAGGTGAGCTCGCCAGCCTCTACGGCTACTTTGAGCGAATTCTGGCGCGGAGGCAGGGGGCAGGTGGCGAAGGGGGTGTAGGCGCAGGGGGGGTTGTAGGCTTTGTTGAAGTCGAAGCTTACAGTGCCGTCTTTAGCCAGTGTTCCGTACAAGAAGCGGCCGGCCGGGTAGGTTGCTTTCCCGCTCGAACGGTCTCTGAAAATCAACCACAGTTCGTTTTCGCCTGATTTCAAAACCTGAGCGCGGTGGGTTGCGCCGGCCAGTTGAAATTCGATCTCGCCGGGGCTTTCGTGTTCTTCAACGACACCTTCAATCACCGTTGGTACGCGCAGCTTTTTGGCAACAGCATAAGGCAGGAACTTGCCCTTGATGTTGTAATCCGCCTTCACCGGGTACCAGGTGCGGTGGGTGAACGCCTTACGGTACTTGCTGGTCTTGTCGCGGAGCCGGATTCCAAACTTGCCACCACGCTCGATGACAATCATCGAGAGGTCGCCGGTGGTTACCAGATCGGCTGTCTTGTTTGCCCCGTCGTCGATCAGCGGGCCTTCGGTAAATGCCTTGCCGTTTACCAGGATTCCGGCCGAGGGCTCCACCTTCAATACAACCTTTTTACCGTCAAATTTGAAAACCCCACCCTTCGCCGCAGCTTTACCGGCCGGCAGGACAAAGCCGCTCTTGGGGTCGCTGCCAAAGGTGGTCTCACCTTGCTTGAGCCAATGCAGACCAGCAACCGTTAGCCAGCCAGTGTCGGACTTAAGCGTTGTTTCCATCCTGGTTCGGTATTCCTGAACCGACTTCTCGTGAGCAGGGTCAGGGCTGGCTGCGCTTAATCCTGTGGCCATAAAAGCAATCACCGCAAATTTGATCGACATTAGTATCTTCTACTTTCTCATCGTTAAGATGTAGAATCAAGCCCATGCGATTCGCCATTTTGGGAATCACCTGTCTCGCCCTCGGACAGGACTTCTCCAGCATTCAAATCGAGAAAGCCTCCAGCGGCCATCGCTTTGTCCAGACGCCGCTCTGGTCGAAGGCGGCTGCGGCGCTGCTTTTTTGCGACGTCCCGAGTGACCAGATTCTAGCCTACCTGCCTGGCAAGGGCACTGCGAAGTATCGCGAAGAGATGGCTGGCCCGAGTGCGATCGCCTACGACAAAGAAAATCACGTAGTTGTCGCGCAGACCAAGGCGCGCCGGATCATCCGGCTCTATCCGGGGGACGAGAAGAAGTTTGACATCCTGGCAGACAAGTTTGAAGGCAAGCGGCTGAATGCGCCAAACGATCTGGTGATTCGCAAAGACGGGCAGCTTTATTTCACAGATCCTGCTTTTGGGAACCAGGCCGACACGCGGGAGTTGAGCTTCTATGGCGTTTATCACCTAACCCCGAAAGGTGAGCTTACGGTGATCGCGAAGCCCAAGGGCCGGCCGAATGGGCTGACGCTTTCGCCGAATGGCCGGATTCTTTACGTCGCTAATTCTGACGAGCGTAAAGTGTATGCCTACGATCTCGATGGCAAGGGCGTGGCGAGCAATGAACGGGTATTTGTCGATCAGATAGATGGGCCTCCGGATGGCCTGAACGTGGATGAAAAGGGCAACCTGTATATCGCTGCCAATCACATCTACATCGTTTCGCCGCAGGGGAAAGCGCTGCACACGATACAGATGGGCGACAAGCCCTCCAACATGGCCTTTGGCGATGAAGACCGGATGACGCTCTACATCACCGCAAAGACGGGCGTGTATCGTGCGAGGATGAAGGTTAAGGGAGTTACCACCGAATAGCTGTAAAACTCGATGTCCGGCGCTATCCAGCAAAACCGATTCTGGGCGTTGGCGCACTGATCTTTGATGGTGAGCGCATCCTGCTGGTGCAGCGTGGCAAGGAACCTCTGAAGGGATTCTGGAGCCTGCCCGGCGGTGCCGTCGAAAGTGGTGAAACTCTCGAAGAAGCCCTCCTGCGGGAGGTGATGGAAGAAACCGGCCTCGAAGTCAAAATCGTCCGATTCGGCGAAATCTTTGAACGCATCATGCCCGACACAGCCGGGGCGATCGAGTATCACTACGTCCTTCTCGACTATGTCTGTGAGATCACAAGTGGGGAACCGGTTGCCGGTAGCGACTCTGCCGATGTGCGCTGGTTCACCCCCGAAGAATTGAAAGGAGTGCCCGTTACCTCGGGCACACTCGAAGTAATCGAACGATGCCGAACTGGAGCCAAGACCTCTTAGAGTACGAAAGCCTGCGCGCGCTGCTGGCGCGCTATGTTTCGTCTGCCGCCGGGCACCGCCAACTGGAGGCAATGCAACCCTCTACAGACCGCGAGGCACTGATTGACAGCCTTGCAGAATTAAGTGAAGCGCTTACATTCCTCACTGAAGGGGATAACGAAGACTCAGGGCTGCCGCGCCTGCGCTTTACCGATCTTGAAGACGTAAGCGAGGCCGTGGCGCGGGTGCGCATTGAGGGTGCTGTGCTTGAGGGGCTGGAAATTCTTGCTGTGCGTGCGTGGCTGACGCGGGCTACGGAGTTTCGGCAGGGGCTGAGCGAATCGCCCTATCGCTTTCCGCTGCTGTGGGAGAAGGCTGAAAAGATTGGCGATTTTCGCCAGCTTCTTCGGGCTTTGGATGGCAAGATTCGGCCTGATGGCGGGCTTGAAGATGATGCCAGCGTGGCACTGAAGCGGCTGCGGCAGGAACTGGGCCGGCAGAAGGAATCGATTCAGAGCTCTCTCGAGCGCTTTATGCGTGCCCACCGCGATGACGGCGTTATGCAGGACGAATACGTAACCCTGCGTGGGGATCGCTTTGTTGTGCCGGTAGCAACCAACTTCAAAGGGCGGGTGCAGGGAGTGGTGCATGGCACTAGTGGTTCCGGGCAAACCAGCTTTGTCGAGCCACTGGAAACGATTCAACTGAACAACGAGCTGGTGCGGCTGATCGAAGAAGAGCTGCGTGAGTGCCACCGCATCCTGCGCGAGCTTACCGGCAAGATGCGCGAGCAGCATGAGGAGATCGAGACGGCCGTTGATGT
>JBIPMY010000104.1:0-16177 GCA_044376335.1 Bryobacter sp. | reverse complement strand
CGAATGGGTGATCGAGGCGCACGGGTGTAACCCCGTGCGCCTCGCACATCTCGGCTCTCTCCAACAACTCTTCGATCTGCTGGTTCACGGAATGGATCTCCATCCCGTGCAGCCTGCCCAATGGCATCAATTCCCCCCAACTCCCACCACCGCTGGCGGTATCACCGGCCTTCTCCTCTTGAGCGAAAGCCACGTCGCCTGCCATACTTTCCCTGAATTTGAATCTATTTGTCTAAATGTCTTTTGTTGCCGCCCCCGCCCGGAGTATGATTTCAAGACGGCTCTCGAATCTATCCTTGACGCTGGCACTGTAACTGTACGTAAACTGGAAAGACCTTATAGCGCATGACTCAGGTTGCCTTAAATTGTCCGCAGTGTGGTGCCCCCGTCGTATTCCGCTACGCGCAAGCCGTACAAACCACTTGCCCCTACTGCAGCAGCATCCTCGTTCGCACCGACGTCGACCTTGAAAAAGTCGGCGAAGTCTCCAGCTATCCCAACGACCCCAGCCCGATCATGATCGGCACCGAAGGAATCTTCGAAAACAAGCCCTTCGTCGTCATTGGTCGTATTTGCTATGAATATGAAAATGGCGGTTGGAATGAGTGGCACATCGTTTACAGCAACGGCGAATCCGGCTGGATGTCTGATGCCCAACTCCAGTACACAGTAACCAAGCTCATCCCCTGGCCACAGTCTCTCTACGGCGTCTCCCTCGACCCCGGTACGATGGTCGATGTCAACGGCGTCTTCTACACAGTCACCACCGTAACCCACGCCAACTACCGTGCCGTAGAAGGCGAACTCCCCTTTCAGTTCTGGGACAAGACAGTCTGCCGCTTCGTCGATCTTCGCTGCAGCGACGCCCGTTTCCTTACCGTCGATTTCACTGAAGACACCCCAATCTTGTTTGCTGGAAAAAGCGTAAGCTTTGACGAGCTCAAACTCAAAAACCTCCGTCAATTCGAGGGTTGGTAAATCATGGCCGCACAACGTCCTCAACCGAAAATTCGCGCGCTCGAATGCCCCAACTGCGGCAGCACAGTAGAACTGCGTGCGATGGGTTCCAGCCTGAGTGCAACTTGTGGCAGTTGCCTTTCTCTGCTTGACGTTTCAGACCAGCGCGTCCAGATCATCCAGCGCTTCAACAAGAAAACAGAACGCTTCACTCCCAAGATTCCTCTCGGCACTCGCGGCAAATTCGATGGCCAACCCTACGAAGTCACTGGCTTCCAGCGTCGCGCCATCATGGCCGATGGCACAGAATACACCTGGGACGAATACGTCCTCTATAACCCCTTCCGCGGCTTTCGCTACCTCACCGAATACGCCGGCCACTGGAATGATGTAATCCCCGTCACTGCTCTGCCGGCACCAGACGACATGATGGGCCACGCGGCAGTCAAATACGAAGACCGCAAATACAAACTCTTTCAGTCTGCTACACCCAAGACAAAGTTTGTACTCGGTGAATTCCCCTGGCGCGTTCGACTCAACGATCAGGTTACAACTCGCGATTTCGTCGATCCCCCTTACTCCCTCGCTTCGGAAAGCGACGCCAACGAAACCACCTGGAGTAAAGCAAAGTACATTGAAGGCAAAGAGGTCTGGGCCAGCTTCCAGTTGAAGGGCTCTCCTCCGCCCGCAACTGGTGTCTATTCAAATCAGCCCAATCCATACGCTTCCACCAAACCCATGTGGGCCATGATGGTCTTCTTTAGCATCTTGTTGCTTCTGACAATGATCACCACCTCCTTCATGGCCTCGGGCGACACTGTTTTCGTTTCCAAGTATTACTTCATCCCGGGCTCAGGTGAACCCAGCTTCGTTACCCCCACCTTCGAACTCAAAGGTGGCGAGAAAAACGTCGAAGTCGAAATCAGAACCGACCTCCAGAACGACTGGATGTATCTCGGTCTCGCTCTCATCAATGAGCAAACCGGAGTTGCCTACGACTTCGGCAAAGAAGTAAGTTACTACTCAGGAACCGACTCCGATGGAAGCTGGTCTGAAGGCGACAAAGCAGACTCAGTCAGCATCGGCAACGTACCTGGCGGCAAATACTATCTTCGCGTCGAACCCGACATGGAGAAAGGTCTTGCCTCGCCCATCCTCGGTGGCAAGCGTGTCAACTACGAGATCAAGCTGCGTCGCGACGTCGCAGTAATCTGGCCCTACTTCGTAATCTGGCCCTTCCTCTTGATTCCCCCACTTTTTGCCATGATCCGTCGCTACACTTTCGAAGGCAAACGCTGGGCAGAATCTGACCCATCCGGCGGCTCTGCTTACTCTTCATCGGAGGACGAAGATGATGACTAAACTTTATGGAGGCTACGGCCTCATTCTTACCCTGTTTTCCGGCTATCTCGGCTACAAAGGGTTCATGTTCAACCAGGGAGATGAAGTCCGCAACGTTCCTCGCAGCGTCCGTGACAATCCCGGTTCTTATCGATCCATCTATTCCAACTACCACCGCTATACCGGAGGCAAATAAACACTATGAACGGCTTTCACCCTGAAGCGTTTTTCAACGCTTTTATCTACGCACTGCTCGGCATTGTTATCTTTGTCGTGAGCTTCATCATTGCTGACAGACTCACTCCTCATCACCTGTGGGGCGAAATTGTCGAAGGCAAGAATATGGCCCTCGCCATCATGGTCGGCTTCATGAGCCTCGGCGTCTGCATCATCATCGCCGCCGCGGTTCACTAAGCGATGGCTGTAGCCTTATTCCTATCTGTACTCCTGATTGCTGCCTGCGGCCTCATCTATGAGCTGATCGCAGGCACTCTTGCCAGCTACCTGCTCGGCGATAGCATCCTTCAGTTCTCCACCGTAATCGGCAGCTACCTCTTTGCCATGGGCATCGGCAGTTGGCTCAGCCGCTTTATCAACAAAGGGCTCGTCGCCCGCTTCATCACCATCGAACTCATGGTCGGTTTGATCGGTGGCTTCTCCAGTTCCATCCTCTTCCTGGCCTTCGCCTACACCCAGGCCTTCCGCTTCATCCTCTACCTGCTAGTTGTCATCGTTGGCATCCTCGTCGGCCTCGAAATCCCTCTCCTGATGCGTATCCTCAAAGACCGCTTCCAGTTCCGGGATCTCGTCGCCAACGTCCTCACCTTCGATTACCTCGGTGCCCTTGGTGCCTCGCTCCTATTCCCGCTTGTACTGGTCCCCAAACTCGGCCTCGTCCGTGGCGCTCTCCTCTTTGGCATGCTCAATGCCGGCGTTGCCCTCTGGTCCACCTGGCTCTTCAGGTCGCAACTACCCAGCTATAACGGTCTCCGCGCCGCCTCAGTGCTCGTCTTCGCCGCCCTCACCGGAGGCCTCTTCAGCGCAGACTTCATCATGGCCGCAGCCGACGACAACCTCTACTCCGACGAGATCATTCTCAGCCGTCAAACCAAATACCAGCGCATCGTCCTCACCCGCTGGAAAGACGACGTTCGTCTCTACCTAAGCTCTCATCTCCAGTTTGCCTCTAACGACGAATACCGCTATCACGAAGGCCTCGTCCACCCCGTCCTCGCAGCCCTCCCAAATGCCAGAAACGTCCTCATCCTCGGCGGTGGCGACGGCCTCGCTGCCCGCGAAGTCCTCAAGTACAAAAACATCGAACGCCTCACCCTCGTCGATCTCGATCCCGAGATGACCCAGCTCTTCGCCACCCACTCCTACCTCAAAAAACTCAACGGCGGCTCACTCACCGACAAGCGCATGCGAGTCATCAACGCCGACGCCTTTGTCTGGCTGGAGCAATCCAAAGAAATCTTCGACGCGGTCATCATAGACTTCCCAGACCCCACCAATTTCTCCCTCGGCAAGCTCTACTCAACCGCCTTTTACCGTCTCCTCGGCCACCACATTGCCGAGTCCGGCTACTTCGTCGTACAAAGCACCAGCCCTCTCTTCGCCAGACAATCTTACTGGTGCATCGTAGAAACCCTCAAGGCTGCCAAGTTCCAAACCAAGCCCTACCACGTCTACGTCCCCAGCTTCGGCGAGTGGGGCTTCATCATCGCCGGCCGAAACCAGTGGCAAGCCCCCACAACGCTTCCAACTGGCCTCCGCTTCCTCACTCTCACCAACCTCTCAACTCTTTTTGATTTCCCCCTCGACATGCAGGCCTTGCCCGCCGAGGTGAATCGCCTCAACGACCAGGCCCTCGTCCGATACTACGAAGAAGACTGGAAAAAACTCACCCACTAGAAGCAGGGCAGTCTTTAAAACTGCCCGACGAATAGCAGCCCTGCTCCTACCCCATACGAGTTGGCCGGCCTTGCACTGCGTGTCAGCTCAGCTTCAATCTGAGCTGCTGTCCAGGTCGGGTTCAACTGCTTCAGCAGGCTGATCGCCCCGGCCACCAGCGGCGTACTAAACGAGGTACCCCAAGCACTTGCATAGTTGCCTCCCGGATAAGCCACAATCAAGCCCTCGCCAGGTGCGGCAAGCGTTACCAGCATAGGCCCATAATTGGAAAACTGACTCCGTACGGAGAACTTATCAAGCGATGCAATTCCCTTCACTTCCGGATAAGCCGCCGGATAAACCAGGATCTCGTTTCCATCGTTTCCGGCTGACGCAACCAGCACCACTTTACGCTCAGAGGCGTAACGAATGGCTCGGCCCAGCTCAACAGAGTTTGACCTCATATTGAAGCTCATGTTGATGATGGTGGCACCGTTATCGGCTGCGAAATAGATCGCCCTTACCAAATCAAAACTATTGGCTGACCCATCTGCTTGAAACGCTTTCAGCGGCATGATCTTCGCTGTCGGAGCAACCAGTCGCACGATCGAAGCTACCATCGTCCCGTGGCCGAAGGCCTGAGGTAATTTGCCTGTATCGATGAACGCTGTTGTCGATTGGCTCAGTGCTGCGATCGCATAGTTGTTCAACGGTACAGGAGCCGTCGAGTTATCGATAAATGCGGTTGTCGATTGCGACAGTGCCGATCTCACATCCGCGTTTACGGCGCTCCACTCCGTGGGCACGCCCTGGACGTCTGTTGTGAAGTCGTACCCATTTACCAAAGAGCCCTTCAGCGCGGGATGACTCGCATCCACTCCCGTATCAATGACTGCAACTACGCCTGCGCCAGTTCGGGCGCGCCCTTGTGCCGCCCATAACCCGATTTGACCGGCAGCGGGCTGCCTCGTATAACCTTCCCACGCATTTGCCCCAAAATAGTTAACGATGCGGCGTTCCTGAAGTGCCTGCTGTAATGGCCCCTGCTCAGGATTGGTAGAACCAGACTTCACTTCCGGAGCAAAGAGTTCTTCATTCTCCTCCACGGAAATGACATCCCGGTCGCCCTTTACCCGTTCTTCTAAATCGTCGTCATCGTCGTCATCCGATGGCTTTACTAGGTAAAGGTTCTGCGACGGTAAGGCCTTCTTCACTTCCAGGCCGTACCGGCTCACCACCCGGTTCAGCGCACCTGGTGCGGTACGCAGCAAATACAAATCATCATCGTCGTCAGCCTGCAAACTCAAGCTGGCGAACAGGTAAAGTATTAATAAAACAAAATTCTTCATGGTGTCTCTTTACAGATCTGTTTTGTCTTGATTCCGTTTCAATTTCTTGGCGCTTGCTGGTACTAAACTCACTTCAATCCGTTCATCGGGATTTTCTACCAGCAGTACCAATTTCAAGGATTCGCCTTTTGAGAATTCCATTTGGAATTCCCCGTTTTCTCCGGTGATGGTCCGCGCAATCAGTTTGTTGGCGTTATATACGTAGACCGGCTTTTTCGATACAGCACCCCCTACCCCCAACTCGTTTGACAACTGTCCCACAACCGCCATCACTTCGGTCTCGCCTTCCTGCTCCATTCTCATGCTCATCAGAAAATTGCCCGCTGCATAGGTTGTTTCCCGAATCAGCGTCTCTGTTGCTCTCACTCCCGCTAGCTGCGGCTCGAGCATGCTGTCGAAGATCAAGCGAATGTCAGATAACGGAATTCGCGACACAGCCTTGTACTGTCCTTGCTCAAATATCGAGAAGGCGCGCTGAAGTACCCCAGTTGGCGGTTCTTCATTGCCCAAAACCTCAGCCGCTTCCGTCATCATCCTGGCCGTTTGGAACAAACGTTGACTTCCCTCGCAGCCCTCCTCTAAGAGCTTCTGCATCGCTGCTTTGCGCTCTACATCGGCTACACCGCGTGTATAGTCAACCCAATCTTCTATTTTGAAACGCTTCATTTTTATTGATTCCCTGCCACCTAACTCTCAAGTGCCCCACAACTGGGTAAAAAATATATAGCGAGTGAATTATTTTCACTATTTTCTTAAGTCCACCTTGCCATGCCACCCCACCAGGTAGAACGGAGCCCAGAAAAATGGATGTGAATTCGCTTCCCGAATCTGCTTTTGCGCAGATTTCACCGCTTTCCCTAAACTTGCGCCACCCAACACCTCTCCATAAAAAGCCCGCATAAACTGTGTTGTACTTTCATCATTCACATTCCACAAGGACACAAGTGCTGCCCGCGCACCTGCATGCAGCAGCCCTCTCACCAATCCGACAGGCTCATCCCCTCCCATCACCACCCCCAGCCCTGTGCTACAGCCGCTCAAAACCACCAGTTCGAGGTTGGTCCGAAGTTCATGTAAATCATAGAGGCTGAGATGTCCATCTCCCATCCGCAATGAGGAAAACCAGGGATTATCCCTGCGAAATTGTCCATGGGTTGCAATATGCAGGTGAGACGCGCTTCGGCTCTCCTCTCGCAGCCGGGTAATCGTAGACTCCTCGTCCAGGTAAAGCCGGGATCCGGCCATCATTCTTGAAACCAATTCTGCCTCGGTCCGAATCTGAGGCGCCAATCCATCAGCTACCCCAAAAACGGCAGAACCCATCCCAGATTCGGCTCTCGCCTCAAGCGAACGAAGATAATGTCCAGCGCTTGGCGCTACCGATACCGTAAATCGTTCTCCCAGATAACCCTGCCCGTCATGCAACGCCCCAAACGGCAACCAGTGCAGCGGCCCATGAGGAACAAACACACAATGTTCCGGCCCCAGCAAGTGCTCAATCGGTGCGATCAGCGCCCCGTACAGCTTTTGCAGATGGTTCAACACATGGCCGAGTGCTGTCTCTCTTTGCGGCCCTGCTTCTGGCAACCGGCAAACCCGCCCCATTTGAAACTGCACAAACCGAAGCAGCTCCACGATGTTCTCCATCGCTCCGAGGCGTGTGATTTTCGCCTCTCCCTTTCCGATTGTGATTGCGAAAAAGTTCGCCCCGGCCCGGTAATACTCCACCAGACAAGTCCCCGGCTCTAATGCCCTCATCACCTCCGGCAGTGTTCCCGCCAGTCGTTCGCTGAGCCCCTCCGTATCCGACAATCGGGAAATTGCCTCTCGCAACCCGGCTTCGGCCACTTGAATTCGCTGGCGAATTTGCCCCGAAACTTTAGGTGACCCTGCACCTTGTCCTGTTTCGATCGCCTCCAACTGATGCCGTAGCATGTTCAATTGCTCCCGCCACACCCCAGTCTCTGCGTTCCAGTTCGGCCGCAGGCTCGGCTTTGGCGCGGCCACCATTTCGACGCTCCTCGATTTCGATCGTTCCGCAGTCTGAAACGCCTCCTCCACCTTCTCCTCATCAGCAAGAATCAGAAAGTGCGCCTCATAAGCCGCCGTCTTGTCGGCAAAGTACGAGATCCGCAGGTCTTCAGCCCCAAGCCGGTCACGCAACGCCTCATACGCCGCCTGTGCGCTCGAATACAACTCACAAGCCTCCCGGCGGTTACCTTCAGACTCCTCGATCTGGGCCATCAAACTCGCCGTGTGCCCTGCCAGCATTGGCGATTGAGAATACGGCTGTAGCCGTAAGGCCGCATTAGCGTGTCCCCGGGCACTCACCGTTTTCCCCTGCTCCAGATCCAGCTTCGCTAGCAATAACCGGCATTGGATCGCCTTACCCGGCAATACGGTCTGCGAAAAGAAGCCCAGTCCTCGCATCGCCTTCGCTCGCGCCGGCACTCTCGATCCGGCACGTTCCAGCAGCAAGCCGGCATATAGATCGATCAACGCCGGCCACACTGCGTTTTTTTCCAATTGAAAGCTGCGACGTGCTCCAGTCAGTTGCCGCAAGCCCCTGGCCAATGCTCCCTTTCTGCCCAGACAAAGCCCCAGAAAAACCTGCGCCTTGGCCGCTTCATAATTCATCCCCAGGCTGCGAAACCCTCGCCTGGCCCGCGCGGCCATCGCCTCGGCATCGCTCCAGAGATTGAGTTCCAGATACATCTCTGCCTGATCGAGATCACACAATGCCTCATGATAAGCATCATTCGCTTGCTTGGCCTCACTTCTGGCAGTTTCATAGAGCCGCCGGGCCTCCAGATAATCTCCTCGCAGAAAATGCAAATAAGCTATGTTGTAATCCGCTTCCGCCACCAGCGTTGTCAAACCATGCTCCAGACACAACTCCCGTGCAGCGGCATGTGTTTTCAGCGCGTCTTCAAATCGGCTCAGGCTCAGTTGGCAAACAGCCTTGTTGCGCATCACTGCGGCGATATCGCGCACTTCCCCGTGTTGCCGGAACTGTGCCTCCACTTCTTCGTAAAGCGCAATCGATTCCTCAAATCGATCCTGGCGATACAGCAGATTCGCCAGGTTGCCGTTCAACCGCGCCAGACGCGTGCGCTCCCCCAGCTTTTCAAACACCACTTTCGCCTGATTTGCCCACTCCAGCGCCTCTTCGTATCGCGATAAGTAGATCAGCGTTTGCATCGCATTGCTGCGCGTCCGTGCCTCTTCTATTTCCTCGCCCGAACTGGCAAAGCAGGCGATTGCCGTTTCAAATCTTTCCAGTGCTTCTTCGTATCTTGTCTTGGCCCACAACACAATCCCCATGCATCGGGCCGCTTGCCCCCGTTCGCGTTCGTCCTGACTGATCGCAATCGCTTCCTGCGCCAGCTGGCTCGCCGCTTCCAGATCCGAGCGCACCAGCAGCGTAGCTTCCTCACACAATCTTTCAACTCTGCTCAGGCTCACCGCCCAGGCTCCTGCAAGTACTTACGCATATATTCGAGACACCGCCCCCGCGTAAACCCGATCGATCCGGTAGCCAGCCCAAGCTCTTTCGCCAGATCCTCATACGGCAAAGGTGGTTCTTCAAAAAACAGTCGTCGCACCAGCGTCCGGCACTGCTCGCTCAACCGGTCCATCGCTTCACTCACCTGCTGCGCCCGCTCGGCTGCAGCCAGCCATTCCGGCCCGCCTAACGAGTTTTTGTCTTCTTCCCGGTCCAGGTCAGCTTCTTCTCCCTCATGCCGTCCCTGCTTTCGCCGCCACTTCATCGATTGCCGGCTGCACACTGTGATCAGCCAGGACTTCAGCGATTCCACCTTTCGCAGCCGCGGCAGCTCTGAATATAGCTCCAGGCAAACCAGTTGAAAAATGTCCCCGGCATCTTCAGCCTTGGCCCCATATCGATATGGAATGGCATAGATCAACCTCTTGTACTTTTGAATCAACGCTTCCCACGCTGTTTCATCCCCAGCCAGACAGGCCTGAACCAACTGCTCATCGGTCCAGCTACTATCCGGGCTGCCCAGTCCCAGGGCCTGCTTGAATGTCTGCAAACTCACTTTTGCTTTCTCCAGCGCATCTCTTCAATCTTCGACAAAGCATACGGCGGCAATATACCGCGGCCCACAGGCTCAAGCCCTGGCTTGGCGGCACTCAGGATATGTGGGCTCACCAGGCAAAGAATGGGCATCGACTGATACGCCAGCTCTTGCACCTTCTGATACATACGCACTCTTGAAGCCATCTCGGCCGTTGTCATTTGTTCTCGCATCAGCCGGTCGATCTCTTTTTCTGCACCCTCCAACTGTTTGGGTTTCAGATTCCAGAAGTGCGATCGCCCGTCTCCCAGCCAAACGCTCATCTCCGGCCCCGGGTCTGCGTCCCCCGCTACCAGTGCCATGATTGCGGCATCGTAATCTCGCGTGTTCAGAATCCGGTCTACCAGACTTCGAAACTCCAGCCCAACCACTCGCATCGCAATTCCCAGTTGTCGCAAATCCTGCTCAATCAGTGTTGCCATCTGCTGGTGTTGGCTATTGCCTGCATTTACCGCCACCGTAAACTCAACCCTTGCTCCTTGCTCATCCACCAACTGTCCAGCCCCATTCCACTGGAATCCCGATTCGCGCAACAGCTTCTTCGCTCCCTCAATTGATCTCCCAGGCCGTGCTAGACCCTTGTGAAACCAGGCCTTGTTAGCCGGGCTCACAGGCTGCCAGATCGCCGTCGCTCGTCCGGCATAGGCGAGCTTTACTGCGGATTCCCGATCCAATGCCATTGATACTGCGCGTCGGAATCCGTCCTTGCGAAACCACTTTTGTTTCTCACGTACTTCAGCTGTTACGCTCTCGCTCCCGTTCAGATTGAAAAACAGGAAGTGATATTCAAGCCCCGGCCCAGCGTCCACAAACTGATACCCCCTGCCCTTGAATTCCGCCTCCAGCTTCTCCCAGCTTTTGGCCGGAGAGCGAGAAAGCAAATCCAGACTTCCTGCCCGAAACTGCAACGCTTCTGCATCCGCATTCGAAATGAACTTTACCGTTACCCGGTCCATGTAAGGCAACCGGTTCCCGGCCTTGTCCTTTTTCCAATAGAACGGGTTCCGTTCATACACAGCCCGGTCGCCGGCCCGGTATTGCGCCAGCCGAAAGGGTCCGGTCCCGGCCAAATCTGCCAATGCACCAACACCCCATTGATTTCTCAACTGTCCTTGTTCAAAAGCTGCTTGCAGCTTGTGTCGCGGCAGAATGAATACAGAATCGAAAATACGCTCTGCCGGCGCATAGGCTTCGCTGAACTCAAACAACAACTTCGATTCGCTCAGCTTCTTCACCCGAACGGGCTTTCCCCCAGGCAACAGCAGATCCCGTTGCGGTGAAGCAAGCTTCTCATCCTGATACACCCGGAAACTAAACAACACGTCATCCACCGTCAGTGCCACTCCATCCGAGAATTGCAATCCTCGCCGCAATGTCACCTCAATGCTTTTGCCATCTCTGGCTACCCGCCAGGCCTCTGCCAGGGCCGGCTCAGTTTTGAGCGTTTCCGGATTGATATGAACCAGGTCCGACATCAATAGTCGTATCGATTCGCGGCTCGGGCTGTCCAGTGCAATTGCCGGGTTTAGGCTTCTCGGTTCTGCACGCTGCGAGATCACCACCTCTTCAGCCCATGCCTGCAGCGATACTGCCAGCACCAGGGCCATCATCATTCCACTCACTGTTTTTCTCCTGAATTCAACCCACGACGCAGCAAAACAGTAAATCCCGCCAGCGCCACCGCTGGCGCAAACATCCACCATTGCCCCGCTAACACCGGATACTCTCTCAGTGCAGATAACATTGTCCCCCAACTAACGGCCGGTTCACTCACTCCAAGGCCCAGAAAAGAGAGCGAAACCTCAGCAACAACAAATTGTGGTACCAGTACAAACCACTGTTGTTGGAGTGATGGCAGCGTCGCAGGTATCACATGATTCCTGAACACCACGCTGCGGCTCAGTCCCAACCCGAACGCTGCCTCTACGGAATCGCTTTCCATCGCAGATCGCGCCGCATTGCGAGCCATTCGAAACGGGCCGCTCATCCCCGCCACACCCAGCAGCGCCATCATCGCAAGCAGGATCAGCTCCGGTGCCATTCGAAACGGCAAAGCGGCCCTTGCTGCCAGCAATACATAAAGCCACGGCATTGCCGCAATCACTTCCATCGGTCGTGATAAAGCCTCATCAATCCACCCCATCCTCAATCCACTGAGTCCACCCAATAGCCCTCCAGCCAGTATCGACAGACTCGCTGCCCCCAATCCCGCAAGCAACGACAACTGCCCGCCACGCAATGTCCGCGACAGAACATCTCGTCCCACAGAATCCGTGCCCAGCAGAAAACACGGATTGCCGCACATGGGGCCAATCGATGCATGCTCACGATACTGCTGCTGCGGATCATGCGGGGTCAGCCAGCCCGCCACAAAAAACAGAATGAGAACTACCCAAACATGTTTCATGCAGACCTTCTCAACCTCGGGTCCGCCGCCACATGCAATAGGTCCCCCCCCAGATTTCCAGCCGTCCACAGCAGGGTCGCCATCAGCACCGCGCCCAGCGTCACCTGCGTGTCGCGTGCCAGAATCGAATCCAGCAACAGCGGGCCTAGTCCTGGATAGCCAAGCGTACATTCCACTAGTAGCGACGCGCTGAAACTCATCCCCACCGACATTCCGGCAAGTGCTGCCAAAGCTGGTCCTGCCGCTGGAGCTACATACCGGCGCACAACCACCGTCTCAGGCAATCCTCTGAGTCTCGCTCCCTCAACGAAGCTGGCCCGATTCGCCTCCCGCAATGCCCCACGCACCTGGAGACAGAGTCCAGGAATCAAACACAAACTCAACCCAACAGCAGGCGCGGCTCCAATTGAGAACTCTTGCTCAAGTCGCGCATATACCAACGCAACACCCAGCACCAGCACAACATCTGGAATCGCCAGCAAAACCGTACCAGTCGATTCCAACGCTCTTTCCATCCAGCCTTGTTGCCGCCGAAGCCCCAACAATCCTAGCCCAAGGGCCAACACCCAGGAAATTCCCATAGCTATCGACATCAACTGAAGCGTCGCCCAGCATCGCGCTTTCAGCATC
This sequence comes from Bryobacter sp., assembly GCA_044376335.1. Classification (GTDB taxonomy): domain Bacteria; phylum Acidobacteriota; class Terriglobia; order Bryobacterales; family Bryobacteraceae; genus Bryobacter. Next base: position 3,500 of record JBIPMY010000104.1, on the reverse strand, counting down.
GGCCACACTGCCTCGTTTGTTGCATAAGACCGGCCCCAGTCTCCCGCCGCAGCCGCCTTCACCCAGGTCCAATACCGCACCAATCCGGGCTCGTCCAGTTGCAGCCTCGTCCTCATCTCTTGTATGCTCGCCTGAGGAATCCTGCCCTCGGCCTGCGCCTCTGTTGCAAAATTCCCAGGTGCCGCCTCCAGTGCCCAAAACGCTGCGGCAGAACTCAGCACCAGCGTCAGCACCGCCGTAACAAGCCGCTTGGCAAGTATTCTCAAACCCCGCTCCTTCGATGAAAAGCTGCATCCAGCAACTTGCCTGTAATCGCTGCTTGCGGCCTTCGTAGCACCTGCTCAGCTCTCCCTATTTCTACCAACTTGCCTTCTTGCATGACAGCAATCCGCTCGCACAATTTTCCAAGCAATCTCAGATCATGGCTCACCGTTACCAGAGTGATTCCGCCTATCCCTCGCAACATCTCAATCAGCTCACTTCGCAGCAAGCCGTCCTGGCCTGAAAGCGTTTCGTCCAGCACCAGCAATTTCGGTTCTACCGCAAGCGCCCTCGCAATTGCCAGGCGCCGTTTTTCTCCCCCGCTCAATTCTCGCGAAGTCCTCTTTAATACATCCACCGGCAGGTGCACTTTTTCCAGCACACCCTCAGGCGCGACACAACCAGCCTCCGCCAGTATCTGTCGCACAGTCCAGCCCGGTGCAAAGGCATTGGCCGGGTCCTGAATCACGAGTTGAAGCTGCCGCCGAGCAATTCTGCGCTCCTCCCAAGTCGGACGTTCCATCGCTTGCCCCAAAACTGTTCGCATCCCGCTGACGGGGTCTTCATGGAGCGTCAGCAGCCTCGCCATTGTCGATTTGCCCGATCCGGATTGCCCCGCAATTCCCAAACTCTCCCCAGCCGTAATTTCCAGATCAACTCCATGGAGCACTTGGCGATCCCCGTACTTCTGCACAACATTCTGAAGTCGAACGATCGGATTCACTGCCAGGCCTCAAGATGCCGTTGCACTGCCGCGTCATCTTCTACAATCGCGCCACCTTCAAGCACCAGAAGTCTTCCCCCTAAAGCCTGCAACAAATTCATGTCGTGACTCACCCACAAAATCCCGGCTTGCTTGTTTCTTACTTGCTCCAATACCATCTGCAAAATATCCCGCTGCAGAATCGAATCGAGCGCAGTGGTCGGCTCATCGGCAATGATGAATTTGGGCTCCTCTACCAGGGTCTGTGCCCAGGCAACCCTCTGCAACTGCCCGCCGCTCAATTCGTGCGGGTAAGAGTTATAAATCTTCGCCGGGTCCTTTAATCCCAGATGCAAAAACGTTTCCATCACAAAGTCCATCCGTGATTCTTTGTAACTTCCACTCACATGATCCAGCACCTGGCCCCCAACCTGCAGGTACGGGCTCAGCCAAAGCACCGGCTCCTGGGGCACAAAACCGATCCTCACCATTTGCCTCACCTCACCCCCAATTACGCAAGCCTCAGGTCCCAGAACCCCAGCCAGCGCCCTTGCCAGTGTCGACTTCCCGCTTCCCGAAGCTCCGGCTAATCCCGACACCTCTCCAATCTCAAATGCAATCGAAACATCGGCAACTGCAATCGTCCCACCATAGCCAACCGTCAAGCTTTCTGCCCTTACCGCTGTCATTGCCATCAACTCTTCTATTCTCCCAGTTTCGAATCTGCCTAAAGTGAGAGTGCCTCCCCGGTGCACCAAAAATAGATCCAGGCAAAAAAATAAGACCCCGCCTTGCGGCAGGGTCCCTCCAGTACTACTTCCAACTTTGTTTTTAGAGGCAGAGTTGCAGCACAGGAGCCGTGGCTGCATTGTTTTCTGCAACACAGGAACCTGAAGGCGGTGCAAACACCCGGATAGAAGCCGGCGAGGTCAACCCGTTGTTGATCGCAGTCGTGATCCCACCATTGCCGCTCTCGATGCGAATCGCACCACCAGCCTGGATGGTCGATACTTCAACCACCGCCTGGCCCTCGATTGCATTCCGGGAAGCAAGCACCGTCACTGCTCCACCAGCAATCACTTGTGCATCCATCAGAGTTACCGATCCCTTGGCAGCCGCACCAACACCAGCCAGAATGTCTACCGAACCGCTACCAGCGTTGATCTGTACCTGCGATCCCATTACCTTGCCTTCAAGACCACGTGCCGCCAAAGTTACACCCGATGCAGCGTTGATCGTAGCCGACGAGAGATCAAAGTTCGCCTGAGCTCCCGGTGCCACTACCGACAAGGGGCCACCCGCCGCACTCAGTGTGCTGTTCTGCAACTGGAAGGTTGCTTCCACACCGTTGAAGTTGATGCCGAAGCTCGTACCGGCAGCAGAGCTTGCATTGATCAGTGAAAAGGTCGACCGTGCTCCACCAGAAATCGTGATCGCACCAGCAGATTCCAAAGCAGTCATCTGCCCGGCATAGCTCATCGATGCAGTAACCTGGCCTGTAGCGCCGAGTGCAATCGTAATGTTGCCGCTGGTCGCCTTCACCGAAGACTCAGTCAGGTTCAGAATCGAGCTCTGCCCTTCGGTAATCTGTACGCTCGGTGCTTCCAGCAAGGTCTTCACCAGATTCACTTCTGCCGTCGGGCCAGCCTGGAATACCAGGGGTCCACCAAAGCGGAACGCAGCCTGGTCGGCTTCCAGCTTGGCTCCCGTCAAAAAGTTCACTCGGCAACCGGTGTTCACCACGGTTACCACCGGTCCACTGCCCAAAATCTTGGTAGGTGCACGCAGAACGATCGTGTTCAGCGGGCTGGTTTCACACAGTTGCTTAAACTGCAACGGTGTAATGTCTTGTGAAAATGCTGCCCCCAGGCTCATCAGCGCGAAGGCGCCCTTCATTAGAAACGAGTGGTTCATCGTTTTTATCCTTGTGTTTTGATCTTCGACCGGCTTACTTCATCTGCCGTCAAAACAGTAGGGACAACCACCCCCTCCAAAAATAGAATTTCGCATGAAAAAAATTACTATTTCCCCACTGGCAAATTCAGCGATACAACAGCCCCCCGCTTCAGCAACTCCGCCCGCAGCTTCCCATACGGCACCCGCTGCATCGTCGTCTTCTCCCGCAGCATCACATCCGCTGCCACCGCAGCCGCCTGCCCCAGTGCCATAAACGTAAACTCAATCCGCACCGCCCCATACGCCACATGGCTCGACGACAAACAAGTAGGCGTAATCAAATTCAAAGCCTCCTTCGCCCGAGGCACCATCGATCGATAAGAAATCCCAAACGGCCCCCAGTCCTCCCCGCCAAACACAAAGCCCTCGTTATACACCGCCCCATCCCTCACAATCCTCCTCACATGATGCGTATCCGGAGGCCAGTAAGATACCGCCACCGGATCCTCCGCCATCACCGGATTCACCCGCCACGTATGCTGCTCGGTGATCACATAGTCCGACACCATCCTCCGCGCATCCCGCACATACAACAACCGTGGCCAACCCCCGTTATCGCTAAACTCATCCCGAGCCAAAC
>JBIPMY010000103.1:0-16226 GCA_044376335.1 Bryobacter sp. | reverse complement strand
GATAGTGGGCAACACCCAATTGAAGAGATTGGATCCTTCAAATGCCGAAGTGAGTGGCCCTTGCGAGGCAGTTCCGTCCTGGTTTGCCCCCAAAGGGCTTAAGGCCTATGAAATTCTCTCTTGGCCTGACAACGCTGCAAACCAAAGAATTCTCGTTGACCCGAATAGCGACGAAATGTTTTCTCCGCCTGCCAGTGGTGATCGACATGACTCGATAGACTAAGCGAGTGCAGCTCCGTCACTCTCTCCCCGTCCTCCTCTGCCTCCTCACCGCCACCGCCCAACAACCCGCCTTCGACCTGGTAATCGAAAACGGCCTGCTCATCGATGGCACTGGCAGCCCCGGGCGTCAAGCCGACATCGGAATCCGCAACGGCCGCATCGCCTCCATCGGCAACCTCAAAGCCGCGCAGCGCAGCCGCACCATCAACGCAACCAACCTCGCAGTCGCCCCCGGCTTCATCGACATGCACAACCACTCAGACGAAACCATGATCGACGACCCGCGCTGCGAAAGCATGGTCCGCCAGGGCGTCACAACGATGGTGCTAGGCGAAGGCAACTCCGCCGGCCCGATCCCCAAAGGCATCCGCGAGTGGGCCACCATGGGCGAGTACTTCGACTTCATTGCAAAGAAGAAGGTGGCCACCAACATCTGCTCCTACGTGGGCCAAACCCAGATCTGGACCTACGTCAAAGGCAGCGAGCTTAAAGACGCGACGCCAGCTCAAATAGAGAAGATGAAGGCCGAAGTCGCGAAGGCCATGCAGGACGGCGCAATGGGGCTATCCTCATCGCTCCTGATGCCACCCTCCAGCCTCATGACCACGCCGCAATTGATCGAACTCGCCAAGGTCGCAAAGCAATACGGCGGCATCTATTCCACCCACATCCGCGATGAAGGTGCCGGCGTCTTTCGCTCCATCGCCGAAGCAATCGAGATCGGCCGTGGTGCCAAGATCCCCGTCGACATCATCCACCTCAAGGTAGCCGACCAGAAGTTCTGGGGCCAGATGAAAGAAGTGATTTCGATGATCGACAAGGCCCGCGCTTCCGGCCTCGACATCCGCTCCAACGTTTATCCCTACACGGCCGGCCAAAACAATCTGCGAGCCATCATCCCGCCCTGGGCTCACGATGGCGGCAACAAGGCGATGCTCGAGCGCCTGCGGGATCCCAAAAATCGCGAACGCTTGAAGAAAGAAATCCGCAACGGCCTCCCCAACTGGTACAACCACTACACGGCCACCGGTGGCGGCTGGGACGGCATGCTTCTGGTCTCGCTCAAGAGCGAGCGCTTCAAGGCCTTCACCGGCAAACGAATGAGCGAGCTCATCCGCGCACAAAACGGCCAGGACGATGTTGAAGTTCTCTTCGACGTCCTGCTCGCAGAAGAAGGCAGCGTCGCCTGCGTCTACTTCCACCACTCTGAAGCCGACATGACCTACGCCATGCGCCAACCCTACACCTCAATCGGCTCCGACGGCGCAGCCATCGCAAACGACGGCCCTGCTCTTGCCATGAACCCGCACCCACGCTGGTATGGCACCTTCCCGCGCGTGCTCGGCCGCTACGTACGAGAGCAGAAAGTGATCCCTCTCGAAGAAGCCATCAAGAAGATGACCAGCATGAACGCCGCCAAAATCGGCATCAAAGAACGAGGCCTGCTCAAGGAAGGCTACTGGGCCGACATCACTGTGTTTGACCCCAAGACTGTCGCCGACCGGGCGACATTCGAGAAGCCACACCAATATCCCGTAGGCATCCCCTACGTGATCGTCAACGGGCAGATGGTGATTGATGGCGACAAGCACACAGGCGCAGTGCCGGGTCAGGTATTGCGCGGCCCCGGCTATCGCCTAAAATAAGGCTTCCATGAGATTCAGTGTTTTAATCCTGGCAACGATCTCAGCCGCGTCAGCGCAAGACTTCCGCACCACCCTTTATCCGGTGCTCGAGAAGTCCGCATGCCGCGCCTGCCACTTCGCCGACGGCGTAGCCTCGGCAACTCGCCTGCAGTTCCCGGAAGCAGAATCCTCACCCGCAAAACTCGAAGCCTTTGGGCGATCACTAGTGGAGCTAGTCGATCGCGCAAAGCCCGCCGAATCCATCCTGCGACGCAAGCCAACCGGCCGCATGCCCCATGCCGGCGGTCTCCGCATCGCTGCAAGTTCAGCCGACGACGCAGCCCTCGAAGCCTGGATTCTGAAGCTCGCCAAAATGCCAGACGCAGAAGTCGCTGAAGCCATCCAGTACCGCAAGCGCGAAGCCTCAGGCACCGGCTACACCAGGGCACGGATCTACCTCCGCCGACTCAGCCATCACGAATACAACAACGTCGTACGGGACCTTCTCGGCGACACCTCCCAGCCCGCACAACAATTCCCGCCGGAAGACTTCGTCAACGGGTTCAAGACCCAGTATCAGGGCCAAAGCCTCTCGCCACTCCTGATGGACGCCTACTCGCAAGCCGCAGAAAAGATCGCCCGCAATGCCGTCCGTCGCGGAGCCCTAAAGCCACAACCCGGCTTTGTCACAAGCTTCGGCCGGCGAGCCTTCCGCCGCCCCCTGCGCACCGATGAGCGCCAGCGATACGAGGCGCTCTACACAAAAGGAGGCGTACAACTCGTAGCCGAGGCGATGCTGCAATCCCCCGCCTTTCTATTCCGTATGGAAGATTCCGACGATCCAACGCTCAAGCCCTACGTAGCCGCCAACCGCCTCTCCTTCACCCTCTGGGCCAGCAGCCCCGATGACACTCTTCTCGATGCCGCCGCCAAAAACAATCTCGACATCGAAGCCCAGGCCCGCCGCCTCCTCGCCGACGAGCGAGCCAAAGAAAACATCGACGAGTTCACGGCCCAATGGCTTCGTTTCGATCGTGTCCTCGGCACTGCCAAAGACCGCCGCCGCTATCCGAAATTCAACCGTGAAGCCGCCGTCGCAATGACCGAGGAAGCCCGCCGCTTCGTCCGCGACCTCGCCTGGGGCGATCGCAACTTCATGGACTTGCTAACAGACCCCCACGGCTACCTCAGCGCAGACCTCGCCGCAATCTACGATCTCCCCGTGCCCACCCGGGAATACGAACGCGTCCGCTTCTCAGACAAATCGGAGCGGGCCGGCATCCTCGGCCAGGCCCTCTTCCTGGCCAGCACCGCCAAGCCCGACGATACATCCCCAACCGCACGCGGCCTTTTCGTGCGAGAGCAATTGCTCTGCCAGCACGTGCCCCCGCCACCTCCAGGCGTCGACACCAATCTGCCCGTCCTTTCGGAAGACAAACCCCTCACCAACAAAGAGCGCCTCGGCGTGCACCTCTCTTCTCCCACCTGCGCTGGCTGCCACACGCTCATCGACCCCATCGGCTTCGGGTTTGAAAAATTCGATGCCATCGGCGGCCGTCGTGAAGCAGCAAAAATCCTCTTCAAGGACGACAAGAAATCGATTGACCTGCCGCTCGACACCAGCGGCTACCTGGCCGGCGTCAAGTCTGCCAACTTCAACAACCCGCGCGAACTCGGCGAAATTCTCGCCCGTACCGAGATCTGCCAGGAGTGCATCGTCAAGCAACTCTTCCGCTACACTACAGGCCGGCTGGAAAGCCTGGCCGACCGCCCGATGATGCAAGACCTCACCACGCGCTTCCGCTCCTCGCAATTCCGCTTCAAAGAGCTTATGCTGGGCTTAGCGGTTCATCGAGCAAAGCTACAGGAGAATGGACGATAGATGGCTAACGTAATCACCCGTCGAATGCGAATCTCACGGCGCACCTTGCTGCAAGGCTTGGCGCTCCCCCCGCTGGTCTCGATGTTCAACTCCACCGGCACTGCCTATGCCGCGCCCGGCAAAACCACTGCCCCCATTGAGAGCCGCTTCGTTCTCTGGTTCAATGGCAACGGCGTACCCGAGCGCTACTGGATTCCCACCGAGACCGGCCGCGACTTCCAGCTCTCTCCCTGCCTGCGCCCGCTGGCCCAATACCGCGATCAACTCCACGTCCTCTCAGGCCTCGACAACTCAGCCGCCGCCCTACCCGGCCCCGGCAACGGCCATCACAACTCGATGAGCGCCCTGATGAGCTGCACCACCTTCACCGGTCGCGGTGCTGGCGGCGCATCCATCGATCAGGCCATCGCAGGCAAGATTGGCGGAGACTCCCGCTTCCGCTCTCTGCAAATTGGTGTCTCTCAGGAATCCTTCGGCGAAAGCATCCAGCGCAATATGAGCTGGGCGGGATACGATCGTGCCCTGCCACCCGAGATGATCCCGAGCCGCCTCTTCGACCGTCTCTTCGGCGCGCGCGAAATCAGTTGGGTGAATCGCAAGCGCTCCATTCTCGATGCCGTGCGCGAAGATGCAAAGACACTCAAGACGAAGCTACCGACTGACGACGCACAGCGAGTCGACGAGCACCTGGCTTCTGTAAGAGACCTCGAGCGAGCCATCGCTGGCCTCCCTCCAGACCTGCAACGCCTCGATCCGCCAGACTTCGACGGCGACATGAAAGACTGGCCGCGAATCGCCAAGATCCAGAGCGACCTGCTCGCCCACGCCCTCATCACCAGGCAGACCCGAGTTGCCTCCTACATGCTTACCAAGTGCCAGGGCCTCGCACGCTTCCCCTGGCTTGGCTACACGGCAGCACGCCATCACGATTACACTCACCAGGACGGCAAAGCACCCGGTGCCGACGGCCTCGATGGCCAGCGCATCCTGCGCGATATCTGCCGCTGGCACGTTGAGGAATTCGCTTATCTCCTCGGCCGTCTGAAATCAACTCCCGAAGGCGATGGCACCCTGCTCGACAACACCGTATTGCTCTTTGTCCACGAACACGCCGAAGCCAACAGCCACAAGAACAACGGCCTCGCTGCCATCGTCGCAGGCAACGCTGGCAAGCGTTTGTCGCTCGGCCAGCACAGCAAGGTCACAGGTACGGTTGGGGATCTTTACCTCACACTCGCCGATGACGGGCTTCAGGCCGGCTTGGGCAAATACCCAACAGCGGCCAAGCGCATGGGCGAGATCCTCGTCTCGGCCTAGTAGCGAATCTCGCACCCGGGCAGCGCGGTGCGCAGTTGCTGCACTGCTGCCTCGGTGATCTTCGTATCCTTGAGGTCAATCTCCTTGAGCGACTTCCAGTCCCGCAACACGGCAACAGCGTCATCGGTAATGCGCTTGGAGCGATGCAAGCTCAGCCGCTCGAGTTTGGGCAGCCCGCGCCGCAGTGGCTCAAGACTCACCGAGGTCACGTTGCTGCCACCAATGCGAAGTTCTCGAAGCTGACTCAGCGTCGCAATCGCAGAAACGCCAGATTCGGTAAGGCTCACACTCCAGAGCCCCGAGTCTGTCCGCTGAGGCCCACTTAGGTCCAGATACTCAAGCGTAGGCATCAGTCGCAAAGCCTGCATCCCGGCATCGGTAAGCTTGTTGCCGCCAAGGGTGAGCTGCTTCAGCCGGGGCAGCGAGGTGAGCAGTTCAATCCCGTTATCCGATATCTGCGCGAAACCAAGATCGATCGACTCAAGAGCCGTCAGCGCGCCCAGATAACCCATCGTCGTATCGGTAACTTTGGTGCCGCGCAAGTCAATCCGGCGCAACTGCTTCCAGCCCTTCACCGCCGACGCGCCTTCGTCGGTAATCAGCTCGGCATAGCGCAGATTCAAGTCTTCGAGGCCCGCAAGCCCCTTCAACTGCAAGAGGCCCTGATCGGTGATGCGGGTCATCGATAAGTCCAACCGCTTCAAGCCCACTTGCCGCGACAACGCAGGCAGATCAGCATCCGTAATCCAGCAGGCCCGCAGGTCTACAGCTTCGCGGGTCGAGCTTCCGCAATCAAGAGCCAGCAAGGCGAGCATCAACAAGTTCATGGCGATCAGCTTCCCCTTCGATTTGGCAGCTTCGAGTCGCGATCCCAAACGATTTTGGCCTTGGGCAAAGCCTTCACCAGACGGGCATGTCCCTGTTCTGAAATGAGCGTGTGATAGAGATTTACATATTGCAAGGTCTGCAGAGTCGCAAGACTATCCACGGCCTCATCACTCAGGTTCGCGCTGTCCAGACGCAGCTCCTTCAGAGGCAAAGCAATGATCTGCTTCAACCCGTCGTTATTGAAAGTGGTGTAGTCCAGATTGAGTTGCTCAAGCTTGGCGAACAAACGAATCGTCTCGGCCGATGCCCCGGTCAAACGGGTCCGCACCGCCTCCAGTCTTCGCAGATTCACAAGCGTGCCCAGTGCCGCAAAGCCCTTCACGGTAAAGCGTCCATGATTGAGACGCAGCTCTTCAAGCCCGGTAAGCCGGGCAATCTGCGCCAGCCCAGCATCCCCGATATCCGTGCCTGTGAGATCCAGCACACGAAGCGCTGCAAAAGATCCCAACTGCGCAAGGCTTGCATCCGGAAGGTCCGTGTAAGCAAGATTCAATCGGCTCAAAGCAGACAGATGCGCCAGAGCTTCTGCCTTGATGCTGGTAGAGCTAAGATCGAGTTCCTGCAAGCTTGGAGGCAAGGCCCCGAGCGAACGCACGAGTGTCCCCGCAAGGCTCAACGATTCCAGCTTCTGCAATCCGGCCAGTTGCGCCAGCCCGCGATCAGACACCGTCGTAGACCCTAGCCGCAGCCTCTTCAATGTCCGCAAGCGCCCAATCGACGCAAGGCCAAGATCGCCAATCTCTGTCGCATCGAGATCCAGTGCTTCCAGTTCCTGAAGCCCGGCGATAACGTTCAGTTGAGCATCATTCACCTGCGTGCGCGCCAAAGACAAAGAGCGAATGCGCCCGCCACGCAACTCGGCCAAGCCCCCCAGAGAATCTGTAATCCAGCGCGCGATAGCCACCTCGCTAGCGCCCGGCGCCGGGGCCGCACCGCTGTTCTTCGACACGCGATTGCCGCCCGAGAAATCCACCTTACATTTCGGCAAAGCCCCTCGCAGCTTCTCAACTCCAGACGCCGTAGCGCGCGTGTAACGCAAGTCGAGAAACGCCAGCTCACGCAAGCCAGCAAGCCGGGACACACCCGCATTGGTCAGCTCGGCCCGATACAGATTCAGCTCACGCAGTTTCGGCAAGCCAGCAAGAGTCTCTGCCCCCGCATCGGTCACCGGCCCACCCAGCAAATTCAGCTTGCGCAAATTCTGAAGTCCCTTGAGGTGAGCAACTCCGCGATCACTGATCTTGAGCCCATAGAGGTCGATCTCCTCAAGCGTGTTCAGGCTGGCCAGATAAGCAAGCCCCTCATCGGTAACCAGGGTGTCGCGCAGATTCAAGCGGCGCAGTTTCTTTAGGCCCACAAGGCTCTTGAGCACCTCATCGGTGGCAGTGGAATAACTCAGATCCAGGCCCTCAAGCTGGGCAAATGGGGCAAACGAGAAGTTACGAACCCGCCCCTGTGCCAGCCGCAATTCCTTCAGGTTCACCAGCGCCTCGATGTACTTCAGGCCCTTATCCTGCACATTGACGTTGGTCAGAAAGTGCAGGCTGAAGTGCAACTTCTCGAGGCTCACAATGGGAGCGAGAAACTTGAGCTCATCATTGGCATCGAGCCGGCTGCCAGCTCCCGGGTTCCAGCTCGGGCCAGGCAGATACAGCTCTTTCAGTTGCTTTAGGCCAGAGAGCTTTTCCAGGTCTTTGGGTTCAATAATCGTTCCATAAAGATCTACAACGGAGAGCACCAGCGGGTCGGATTTAGGAAGTGCAGACAAGTCAGAAATTGGCTGCGAATTACCAGCCACAACCACACGCCCACCCTGCCGGATCACCCACTCGGCCACCGGGCGATCCGGCATCGCGAACGCAACGAGTTGGGCAAAGGCAAGAAGCCAAAGTTTCACCGCTTCATTATCTCAATCATGGCGGAGTTCTGGGATTTCTCGCGCTAAGAATGTATAATCCAGCAACTGTGTCTGGATGACCACATTGTGAGCAACGACAGAACCAACTACGGCGAAATCGAGATTGGCTTCCACAGGGTAAGGCCCGAAGCCTACGAAGTGGAACTGCGCGTCCACGATCCTGACCCCAAGAATCAGGTACTCCTCGCACCGGCACGCGGGCAGGCCCGGATTATATTGGAGGACTTGGCGGACCTACAGATGCGCCCGGCAGATTACGGGGTGATGCTATCCAGATCCGTCTTCGCCGACAAAACACTGCTACAGCACTATTCAAACGCGCGCGCCGTGTTTGACGACCGCAAGAGCGGCCTGCGATTCAGAGTACTAATTTCAGAAAGTGCACCTGAGTTGCACGATTTACGCTGGGAACTCCTGGTGGATCCCAGAGATCACTCCCCGCTTGGAACATCAGAGCGGATTCTATTCTCCCGGTTCCCGGCAAGCCGCGATTGGCGCTCAATTGATTTGCGCCCCAAGTCAAAATTGAAAGCGTTGATTGCGGTTGCGGCCCCCTCGGATCTCGGCATTTTTGGGCTGGCAGCGGTAGACGCACCCGGCGAAATCCTTCGTGCAAAAACGGCTTTGGCCAAGATCGAAGTGAAGGTATCAGAAGGGCCACTGACCCTCCAAAAACTGATTACAGATCTTCGCGAGGGCGTCGACATCCTCTATCTGGTTTGCCATGGAGCCATGCCCGAAGGTGCCGAACCCATCCTCTTCCTTGAAGACGAAACCGGCAAAACGAAAACGGTGACTGCAGCAGCTTTAACCAGAAGGCTTTCCGATTTGGCACAGGTGCCCCGGCTGGTTGTTTTGGTGTCCTGCGAAAGTGCAGGGCCGGGTGCAGATGGTACATCTCAGGCCCAGTCTTCATTAGCGCCACGGCTTGCAGAAGCAGGTGTTCCAGCGATCCTCGCCATGCACGGCCGCATCAGCATGAAGACTGTGGAATTGGCTATGCCCGTCTTCTTGCGTGAATTACTCGAAGATGGGCAGATAGACCGTGCCCTGGCAGTAGCACGCGGTGCTGTAAGAGATCGTGCGGACCACTGGATGCCCGCATTGTTCCTTCGCCTCAAGGCCGGCAAGATCTGGTATGAGCCCGGCTTCATGGGGACGAGCAGCGAACTCAAAACCTGGACTGGCATTTGCGAAAATGTGCAGTCCGGCCAATTCATTCCTGTTCTGGGCCCAGGCCTGGGATCAGCCCTCTTTGGCGGCTATCGAAAGGTTGCTACACAGCTGGCCGAGCAGCACCATTTCCCGGGCGCGATCCACGAATCGAGCGACCTGCCAAAGGTCGTGCAGTACCTGACCACCCAACAAAAGCGCGATTTCGCCGAATCCGAAGTAGAGCGTCAGGTTGTCGACAACATCGTCGGTGCGCAGCAAGGCCGCCCTCTCAATCAAATACTCAACGAAAAAGCATCGGCGATTTTGACAGACCCGGACGACCCCTATCGCATCCTTGCCGATTTGCCTGCCAAGATCTACATTTGCGCCAGTCCTGAAACAACCATGCTGCGAACGCTGAAGGCCAAAGGCAAGACTCCCGAGCCCTTGGCATGCAGTTGGCGCACCAGCGCCAACAGTCATCCCGTGCAGCCGAAACCCCAGAAAGTCCTCGAACCGGACGAACAGAACCCCTGGGTCTATCACGTCTTCGGGGCCTTCGGCGTCAAAGACTCCCTCGTCATCACCGAAGACGACTTCTTCGACTATCTGATTGCCACTTCACGCTTTGATCTGATTCCAGCAAAAGTGTCAGGCTCGCTCGTCAAGAGTTCTCTGCTGCTTCTTGGCTTCAAGCTGGATGATTGGACCTTTCGAATTCTCTTTCGCATGATCATGGCCCTGGACGGAGCAGCCAACATGCAGGGCTTCTCTCATGTCGGTGTCCAGGTAGACCCCGATGATCACAGCCTTGCGGACGTAAATCGCGCCAGAGATTATTTGAGTGATTATTTCCGCCTCAACCGTGTCGTCGGCAGAGCAGAGCCAAGCATCGATGTTTACTGGGGCTCTTCAACCGACTTTCTAAAAGATCTGCGAGACCGTCTGGCTGAAGCGGAGCCCCTTGATATTTCAGCAACCGCAGCAGGAGACCAATGTGGCTGGGACTGAACCGTTGAACATCGCAGGGCCCAACCCCTTTGTCGGCCCAAGGCCAATCGAAACCGGCGAACCTATTTTTGGCCGTCAGGCCGAAGTGGCAGATCTCTACTACCGTCTCTTATCAGAACGCATCATCTTGCTCTATTCACCGTCTGGGGCGGGAAAGAGCTCTCTGATCAAAGCAGGCCTGATTCCCAAAATGAGGGAAACTTTCGACACATGGCGGCCCACACGAGTGGGCACCCAAACGCCTGCATCGCTGGGCGAAGGCGTCAATGGATATGTCGTAAGTGCCATGCTGGGATTTGAGGAGGGTGTGCCCGCGGCTCTGCGAAGGCCCGTTGAAGCATACGGCCACCAGTCCTTGTCCGAGTATGTAAGGTCCAGACCGCGCAGGCCCAATGCTCCGGCAAATCTCTTTCTCGTCTTCGATCAATTTGAAGAGTTGTTAACGGTAGACGCGATGGCCATCGCGGCAAAAAATGCCTTCTTCGATCAGCTCGGCGAGCTGCTTCACTCCCCCAACATCTGGGCACTCATTGCCATGCGCGAAGACTTTCTGGCAGCCTTTGATCCCTACGCTCATAAAGTACCCACTCACCTCAAACACCGCTTTCGTATCGATCGGCTCAACATCGAGGCAGCTATCGAGGCGGTAAAGGGTCCTGCTTTACTCAGCAATCGAAGCTTTGTGCCGGAGGCGGCTGCCTCGCTGGTTCAGAATCTCGCCAAGACCAAGGTGCAGAAGCAGGATGGTTCCTTTCTGGAAGACCAGCCAGGCCTTTATGTCGAGCCCATGCAACTGCAAGTGGTCTGCCACGATTTGTGGAAGAACATGCCTGCCGACGATCTGGTAGTGAATCCAGAGGATATTGAAAACTTCGGCAACGTCACGAACGCACTTTCCAACTACTACCAACACCAGATCAACGAAATCTCCGGCGGGAATACCGCTGTTGAGCGAAGCATCCGTCAATGGATCGGCAACAAACTGATCACCGCCGCTGGCATCAGGAGCCAGGTGTTGATGGAGACCTCGAAAACAGCAGGACTCGAGAATCACTTCATTGAAGCTCTGGTGGCTCATCATCTGGTACGAGCAGAGCAACGATCAGGAGCAATGTGGTTTGAGTTGGCGCACGACCGGCTGATCGAACCGATTCGAAACGATAACAGAGACTGGCTCGACAAGAACCTGGTAAAGGTACAAAAGGCTGCGGCACTCTGGATCGAACGAGACCGTTTTGACGGTCTTCTATTGCTGGGCGACGACCTCGTGCAGGCAGAGAGCTGGGCGGAGGCAAACCCGGCTTTTGTATCCACGATCGAAAAAGAATTCCTTTGGGCATGCAAATCAAAGCAAAAATCTTTGGATGATGAGGCCAAAGAAGCCAGAAAGGAGCAAAAGCGTGCCTTCTGGGCTAAAGTCGCATCAGTCGTCTTCTTCATTGTGGCCATCGTCGCGATTGCATCCATGCGTTACGCCATTAAACAACAGGCAGAAGCGATCCAAAGCAAACAAAGCCGATTCGAGAGCATGAAGGAACTCTTCCATGAAAAGGCCAGAATTGCGGTTCAGGCGGTTGAGTCCCGCGGCGCTGCAATGGATTATCAACAGGCCTGGATTTACCATCTTGCCCTCTTGTACTTCTCGGATAAGCCTGAACCGGAAGTTGCTGGCAGGCTACTACAGAATCATTTGCTGCCTGATTACAATGAAGCCAACTCGATCAAGTCCAGGAATATCCTGAAGAGCAATCGGCTCATGTTCAAGGCCGCATATGCACCAGGAACTACTCATTTGATCTATGCGCTCTCACCGGTGGACGGCGGCTACTCCGATTTTGAGTGCTCGAACCCAACCACCGCAGGATGCCAGGAAGAAGCATTTAGAAACGTGCGTGCTCTTGCTATGCATCCGGATGGCAAGCAATTCGGAGTCCGTTACAGGGATAAAGGCAAAGTGGAATACATTCCCATTGGCAAGCCGTTAGCAGGCCGTCTAAGCAAAGAACTGGAGAAGGATTCCTCATCCGTAGACGGCGCTATAGCTATGGGCCCTGAGTTAGCGGCGGTAGGGTCACTCTCCGGCGATCTTGTTGTCTTGAAGCCTTCACAGGATGGATTCTCCGTCGTGACAGAGCTTGCTCCCCTGGCGGGTCAAAAAGGCATTTCTGCTTTGGCTTGGCAACAGGGTAAGGAATCGATGCTCGCCTCAGCATGGAAAGACAGCTCGCTGCATGTCTATCGGTATGCCGATCAAAAGCTTCTGAAGCACAAAGAAATCTTGAAGTACAAAAACATCAGCGACGTCAATGCGCTTGTGTTCTGGCCCGACTCTTCGCTCCTGGTTTCAGGGCACGGCGACGGCTATATCCGCGTTTGGGATTATGAAGCGGGTGAATTGGTAGCTTCGCTTCGCCTTCACGAAGAATCGATTCTTGCCCTAAGCATGGATCCAGCGGGAGAGAGGCTGACAAGCGTTTCTCGCGACGGCCTGGAGCGAACAACGATGTTGAAGCCCCACTTTTTCGACGTCACCTGGGAACTCAAATTATTGCTGGCCGTTTCCGGAAAGAAGCTCAGGGATGAGCTTTACACCATCTCAAAGAAGAAGCTGGGCTATTCAGAAGCAGAAGAGCCAAGGCTGACAAAATTTGCTTCTGGATTGGCTCTTCAGCATTTTGATTTGACGAAGATGCGTCTATTCAACGAAGCGAGTGAACCAGGCATTTCAAAACGAAATGATAGGCCAGCGAACCTTAAACTGGCTTATCCCGAGCTGCTGGATGATGGCGTGATCACCGTCATGCCAGATCAGGTTCAGGCTGCTCGCAGTGAAGTCTCGCTTACACAGGAAGTCCCGCAAGCATTCAAAATTGAATTCGAATACTTGCTCACAACAGACAAAGAACGGGACCCCTGGACAAGAGGCAACTTTCTGGCCCTCGAATTCTTCAAAGACTTACCGAAGCCTGACATGGGCATGCCCAGATCTCAGGACATTCCCCGGAGCAAGGTGGGCTACTCATTGCAATTCGACGTGTACCCCAGGGACAAAATGAAAGACCCTAAGGAGCACATTGTTCTTCTTGACCTCACGCAGAAGGCCTCTGCCAAGCCGCTTGAAGAAAAAGCTTATGAACAGAATCAGATCTTCACCGGGCAAAACTGGCGAAAGGCTTGCATCGAAGTAAGAGCAAAGCCAGGCAAAGCATTGTGCAAACCAGAGGAGCCGGATTTCCAGGGTGTCCATGTTTATCTCAATGGTGAGCAGCGCTTCAACTACCCCAAAGAATTGACTGCAAGCCATGCTGGTCTTGGGTTTGCAGCTTTTTCTGGACTGGCCATGAGCAAAAGGCAGATCCGCCGTGTCTTCGTCACTCCGGCTAGTGAGCTAACCCCAGGCCCACGAATTCCTTTCGGAAAAGACAACACAGCCTTTTGGCATTATGAGTCCGAAGCCAGAAGGGCGGGCGATAAAATTCAAGACTTCCCAAAGGTAAAGAATGGGATGATCTTGCTCACGCCTTCAGTGCCACACTGGCGTGCAAACTCGATGCTGATCACCCCCGCCGATCTCCCTGAGGATTACAGCGTCGAGTTTGAATACTCAATTCACAACACTCAATCTTCAGATCCACAACGAACAGGCCAGGGCCTCGTCTTCCTCTTTGGAAAAGATGAAAGCCGCTATCAGAAAGGGCCCGCTCCGGATGAAGATGTAAACGCATTCCAGGCAAGCTCCGGCTGCGGTATCCACTTTGAGGTCTATCAAACTCGCTCAATTCAGTTGAGAGGCAACTGTCTTAAGGGAAGAACATCAGCGATCAAGGCAAATCTGATTCAAGGCTTGCCAGATGTCTACACCGATGGCACGGACGGACTCAATGAGTGGCGAACAGTCCGTGTTGAAATCAGACATTCGTCTGGACGCGTTCGACTCTTCTACGAAGGGGCTGAAGTTTTGGACGAGATTGTGACTCTCGACAAGCAGAACAAGGCGATCGGCTTCGGATCACCAGCCCCGACGCAATTCAAGTTGGAAGCGGCAGCAGAACATAAAGTTCGCAATGTCGTAGTTCGCGCTCTTGCAGCCAAGATCCGGTAGCCCTAGGCGAGCTTGATCTTCTTGTGCTCGATCTTCTTGCGGTCATCGATGCCAAGGCCAAGCGCACCAGCGATATCGACATGCTCGGGCTGCATGCGCACAAAATTGCTATCGGCATCACGGCGGGCAATCGCCAGCGGTTCCATCCCCATCGCCACACGCTTGGCGTCGAGCTGATCCCAACCGATGCGATCCATTGCGACAGGGTCGGTTGAGAAGAGCATACGCTTGTGCTCCCAGACGTACTTTACTTTCTTCGGGTTCAGCCCCGGGCCACCGTGATAGAGCGCCTTCACGGCATCACAAATATTCAGCACTGTCTTGTTGCGGATCGCGGGAATCGAAACCGAGCTCGGGATGAACTGGCCGCAAGAATTCAGTTCAGGTGAGGAGTGGCTTCGGTTCACATTGTTCACGAGGCCATGCGAGAGATTCTTCAGCGCAATCGTAAGCCCAGCCGACTGATGATGCTTGAGCAACGGCAGGTTGATCAGCTTGTCAATCTGCGTCGTGATGAACTTCGAGGCATAGCTGCGGCGGGCCGTATCATTGCTGAAGTCATAGCCAGGCAGGGTCAATTGCATGTCCATGTAGTGATTGATGTCGTAGCCGTCAATCTTCTGCTGGGTATTGTCGTAGTAGTCGGCAGCCCAGGAAATACGCACACCCTCGGGCAACCACTTGTCGAAGCCGGCTTCGTAGAATTCCTGCTTGTAGCGGTCATAAACAACAATGTCCTTGCGCTTGGTGCCAGCAGCTTCAAGGCAGGCAATGATCTCCTGCACAGTCTCAGGCGAGGACATGACGTAGGGTCGTGATACAGGGTTCAGTTTGAGGCCAATCACCTCACCGGGCGAGACGAACATGCGCCAGGCAGAAACCCAATCCGGTGCCCCGGTTAGCTCCATCATGCCCCGGCGCAACATGTCGCGAACGGCTTCACGCTGGAAGGCACCAGCAATAATGGATCCGCCGTGTTCAACCTCAACAACGCGCCCCGGAAAAAGCCCGGGAATCGACCATTTCGTGCGCGGAGTAGCGCTTGACGTGGACGAAGCAAGCGCTGCCTGGTAGGGGAAGATTGGGGCGATCGCGCCGAGGGCGAGCATACGCTCCATCCATGCGCGGCGGCTTTCTTTGCGTGCGGGTTCCATGAAAAGATTATAGGCACATCAACTGAGGATCTTCTCGATCACCTGGCCGTGTACATCGGTGAGGCTGACATCGCGGCCACCGAATTTGTAGATCAGCTTCTTGTGATCGAGACCGACCAGCTTGAGGATCGTGGCATGTAGGTCATGAACAGTTGTGACGTTCTCGACAGCATGCATACCTACGTCATCGGTTGCTCCATAGACCATACCGCCCTTAACACCGCCACCGGCTAACCAAACCGTAAACGCAGTCTCGTGGTGGTCTCGCCCGTCAGCAATAGGAGAGTGCGGAGTGCGGCCAAACTCCGTTGCCCAGACAACCAGCGTTTCATTGAAAAGACCGCGGGCCTTGAGATCGGTAATCAGCGCAGCCACACCCGTATCTGTGATTCGCGCATTCCCTTCATGCCCCTTCTTGAGCTCCCCGTGTTGATCCCAGGTGCCGTTATTCCCGCCATAAACTTCAGGGCAAGTGATCTCGACAAATCGAACTCCCGATTCCACTAGGCGCCGCGCACGCATGCACTGCAAGCCATAAAGACGCTGGTGCTTGTCGGCGGCATCGAGGCCATAAAGCTTCTTCGTAGCTTCGCTCTCCTTATCGAGGTTCAACACGTCAGGCACGGTGGATTGCATCTTGTAAGCCATCTCGTAATTGCGAATGGCAGAATCGATCGCGTCGTTAGTGCCAACGGTGGAAAGGAAATGACGGTCCTCTTCCAGCACCACATCGAGCTTGGCCCGCTGCAGTGCTGAAGCCTTGTCAGCAGGCTCAATATTGGCTACGGCCTTGCCTTCTGCCTGTATGGGCATGGCCTGGTGTGAAGCAGAAAGGAAGCCATTCGAGAAGTTCTCAAGCCCGCCGGGAGGCACAGCACCGCCATGCAGGAGTACATAGCCGGGCAGGTTCTTGTTCTCACTCGCGAGCGCATAGTTGATCCACGACCCAAGA